>JAWKHS010000008.1 GCA_041394705.1 Vicinamibacterales bacterium | reverse complement strand
TTCGACGGGCTCGCCTGGCACCGCATCGTCCCGGACTTCGTCGCCCAGGGCGGCGATCCGCGTGGGGACGGCGAGGGCGGACCCGGCTACGCCATTCGCGACGAGCTGAACACGCGCCCCTATCTCCGTGGCACGGTGGGCATGGCGCTCGACTGGAAGGACACCGGCGGGAGCCAGTTCTTCGTCACCTACTCGCCGCAGCCCCACCTCGACGCACGCTATACGGTGTTCGGGCAGGTGGTGGCGGGCATGGACGTGGTGGACGCCCTGGTGCCGTGGGACCGGATCGTGTCGGTGCGGATCTGGAACGGCGAGCGCTGGATCGGCAAAACGCCGTAGCGGGCGCGAACGCCGTACATGAAAAAAGGGGGCACGATGTGCCCCCTGGACTTTCAGCGCGAATCGCGCGACTTTACCGCTTCTTGGCCGTCTTCTTGGCAGCCTTCTTCGCGGCCTTCTTCGCCTTCTTCGCCATTTGGTATCCCCCCCTTCAAGGTGGATTCTTGGATCTCGTGGTGTGAGGAAAGACGGGGCAGTTTGTGTAAACCGCCCCGAAGGCCAACCGACGGCCTACTTCTTCTTCGCGGTCTTCTTGGCCGCCTTCTTGGCCGCCTTCTTTGCCTTCTTCGCCATTGTTCCTCCTAAGGGACCTGACTCTGCCGAATGGCAACCACCAACTGCGTCACTACGGGTGGCCTGAGTAGGCGTCCCTCATACCAGATGTAGATTATGGATGAGAAAATCGCGATGTCAAGCACAAATCACGCTCGCGTGTCAAAAGGATTGCGTCGCCCGGGGCCCTCGACCCACGCCTGAACGCGCGATCGTTGTCAACTTTACACAACGGCACAGCGACCGCACGCGCCTTCCTGGCAGGCGTTCGAGAGATTTGGATCAGAACGCGCTCGTGCGCAGCCGGCGCTTCGCTGCCTGGCGTTCGAGCGCGAGCGCGAGCAGGCGATCGATGAGGGACGCGTAGCTCACGCCGCTGGCCTCCCAGAGCTTCGCGAACATGCTGATGGTGGTGAAGCCGGGGATGGTGTTGATCTCGTTCAGCACCAGCTCGCCTGTCTCGCGCGACAGCAGGAAGTCCACGCGCGCCATGCCCGCCGCGTCGATCGCGCGGAAGGCCTCCACGGCCAGGGTCTGCACCCGGGCGATAACGGCGTCATCGAGGTCGGCGGGCACGATGGTCCGCGAGGCCGCGTCGAGGTACTTCGCCTCGTAGTCGTAGAACTCGCGCGACGGGATCACCTCACCGGGCACCGAGGCGGCCGGCTCGTCGTTGCCGAGCACCGCGCACTCGATCTCGCGCGCGGCGGGCACTGCGGCCTCGACGACCGCCTTGCGGTCGTACTCGAAGGCCGTCGCCATGGCGGCGTCGAGTTCCCCGGCCGTCTTGACCTTGGAGATGCCGACGCTGGAGCCCAGGTTGGCGGGCTTGACGAACAGCGGGAGGCCCAGGGCGTCGAGGCGCCGGGCGGCGGCCGCGGGATCCCGGGTCCACTCGAAGTGCGTCACCACGCCGTAGGGCGCCATCGGCAGGCCGCGGGCCGCGAACAGGGCCTTCATGGCGGCCTTGTCCATCCCCGCCGCCGACGCCAGCACGCCCGATCCCACGTAGGCCATGTCGCCGAGCTCGAGCAGGCCCTGCACGGTGCCGTCCTCGCCGTAGGGGCCGTGCAGCACGGGGAACACCACGTCGAGGCCGAGGCCCGTGACCACCGCGTCGTCGGTCGCCTGGCCCGCGGCCGCCGGCCGGCGCTCGATCGTGACGAGGGCATCGTCGCCCGGATGCGAGACGAAGAGCGCGTCGCGCCCCGGCCTGAGCGCGCGCGCGGCGCTCACCCTGGCCTGCTCGATGACCTCGGCGGCCGCCAGCGCCTGCGGGGGCTTGTCGGGCAGCACCCACCGGCCGTCCTTCTCGATGCGGATGGGCACCGCCTCGTATCGCGTGCGGTCGAGGTGCTTGAAGATCGCGGCCGCCGACGCCACCGAGATCTCGTGCTCGCCCGACCGCCCTCCGTAGACGACGCCGACGCGCAGCTTCTTCACGGCAGCGATAATAGCAACCGGCAGGGCGCATGGCTTTTGGATTCACCGTCACCCACACCGACGGCGGCGCACGCGCCGGTGTCATGAGCACCGCGCACGGCGCCGTCGAGACGCCCGCCTTCATGCCCGTGGGCACGCAGGGCGCCGTGAAGGCCATGACCGGTGCGATGCTCGAAGAGGCGGGCGCCCAGATCATCCTCGGCAACACCTACCACCTCGAACTCCGTCCTGGCGCCGCCCTGATCGCCAGGCGCGGCGGCCTCCACCGCTTCAACGGCTGGGCGCGGCCCATCCTCACCGACAGCGGCGGCTACCAGGTCTTCAGCCTCGCCGACCGCCGCAAGGTGGACGAACGGGGCGTCGTGTTCCGCTCGCACCTCGACGGCAGCCACCACGTGCTGACTCCCGAACGCGCCGTCGACATCCAGGCGTGCCTGGGGTCGGATGTCGCGATGGTGCTCGACGAGTGCCCGCCGCATCCCTCGCCGCGGGAGGCCATCGCATCGTCGCTGGCGCTCACGACGCGCTGGGCCGCGCGATGCCGCGAGCGCCACGCCGCGATCAGGGACGGCGCCCCGATCGATGGCGGGGAGGCGACCAACGGCGCCCAGGTGCAGTTCGCCATCGTGCAGGGCGGGGTGTATCCGGACCTGCGGGCCGACAGCGCCGCGCAGCTCGTGGACCTGGATTTCCCGGGCTATGCCATCGGCGGCTTGAGCGTGGGCGAAGCCAACGAGGTCATGTACGACGTGGTTGCCGGCGTCGCGCCGCGGCTGCCCGCCGGGAGGCCGCGCTACCTCATGGGCGTGGGCACGCCGACGGACATCGTGGAGGCCGTGGCCCGCGGCATCGACCTGTTCGACTGCGTGATGCCGACGAGGAACGCCCGCAACGGCCAGCTCTTCACGCGCGAAGGGCCGCTGAACATCAAGAACGCGCGCTTCGCCGAGGACGACCGCCCGCCGGACGCGGCGTGCCGGTGCTACACCTGCAGGCACCATTCACGCGCTTACCTGCGGCACCTCTACATGGCCGGTGAGATCACGGGCAGCGTGCTGAACACGATGCACAACGTGTCCTTCTACCTTGACACCATGCGGCGGATTCGTCAGGCTATCTCGCTTGGAACGTTCGCCGAGTTCAGGCGTGAGTTCCTGCAGCAGCTGGTCGTGTCATGACCGTCCTTCCGTCGTTCCCCGCTCTCGTCGCGCTCGCGGCGCCGCCCGGCCAGGGCGCCAGCCCGCTCCTGCAGTTCGTGCCCTTCGTCCTGGTCCTCGGGATCTTCTACTTCGTGATCCTGCTGCCGATGAAGCGCCGCCAGAAGAAGGTCGACGAGTTCCTGGCCGCGCTGAAGGTCGGCGATCGCGTGGTCACGACCGGGGGCCTGTACGGCACGGTCGCGCGGCTCGAAGACCAGTCGATCCACCTGCAGGTCGCGGCCAACGTGCGAGTCGAGGTGGCCAGAAGCGCCATCGCCGGATTCCAGGGCCAGCCGCCCGTGGCGTCCGAAGGGCGCTGACCGCTCTTCCGCGCCCGCCTCGCCGTGCGGTGCGGGCGTGATTCGGGACATGGACGCGTCCCAACTCCTCGACGAGATGGTGGCCGTGCTCGGCGGTGGCGCCGGCCCGAGGCCCGCCGGCCTCCCGGGCGGCCCGCGCCCTCTCACGCTGGCCGGAGCCGGCGACGGGCTCCCGCGCCTCTCGGCAGCGCTCGCATCAGGCGAGCGGCTGTTCGTTCCGGTGCCCCTGAGTCCTCCGGGCAAGGCGGCCCGCCTCCTGGCGCTCATCGGCTGCCGCCGCGAAGTGGCGCTCGCGCGCCGCCGTCTCTCGGCCGCCGGCGCGGGACGAATCCGGACGTTCGCCGGCGTCCCCGGCACCGAATCGCTGTTCCTGATCTACGAGCTCGCGCACCCCGCGCAGCGCTACGCGGAAGAGTGCCTCGTGTTCGACACGATCGGCGGATCGGCCCTGACGCGAGCCGCCAAGCGGGTGCTCAGGTCCGTGAGCGGCGTCTCGACGAGCGTGGAACTCCTGCTCGTGGTCGGGGAGCGCGCGTGATGCTCGACCTGGCCGACGTCGTCGCACGCGGCTGCGGCCTGCCTCCGGGCGCCGCGTCGACGCTCACGCTCGCCTTCGTCAGGACGACCGATCCGACGTTCCTGGTGTTCGACGCCGACCAGTCCTACCCGAAGTACGTCGCCAAGGTCGGCGCTCCGGAGGCCCTCGAGCACCGGCGCGCGCTGGCGGCCAGGCTGTACGCGCTCCTTCCCGACGCGATCGCGCGGCCGCTGGGAGTGTTGCCCCTGGAGGCCGGACGGGCGCTCCTGATCGTCGACGGATTGCCCGGGCTGCCGTGGTTCCGCCTGCCGGCGCGCATGCAGTCGCCCAGGGACTGGACGTCGCTGCGCGAGCGGTGCGTGGAGCAGCTGAGGAGGTTCCAGGAAGCGGTGGCCTCCCAGCCCGAATGGGTGGTGACGGCCGCCGCCTTCGGCCAGTCACTGCGCGCGCTGGCGGCGTCGCTGGCGGACGTGCTCGCGCCGGTCGGGCCGGCCGGCCAGGCCGCGATCGAAGACGCCGCGGTCGTGCTCGACAAGCTGGGTCCCGTCCCTGCGACCTGGCAGCACGGCGACTTCGTGTTGAACAACCTGCTGGTGGACGACGGCAGGCTCGGCGTCCTCGACCTCGACGACTTCGGCAGGCGCCACGTCCCGCTGCTCGACGCGTGCGCCCTGGCCTGCTCGATCCACCTGCAGGCGAGCCGTCACGGCGCGTGGCACGACTTGACCGCGGACCTCGCGGCGTGCATGGCCGGCGCGCCCGATGCCGCCACCTTCACGCCGAAGCAGAAGACTGCGTTTTTCGCGTATTTTCTGCTCGCAGCGATCGCCGACACCGTCGGCCGGCCGGCCCGGGCCGCGATAAGATTGACCTACCTTGATCACCTGCGCGACCTTGCTGGCGACTCGGCCCGGTACGAGCGCGCGCTTGCGGTCCAGGCCCGGAGATGATCGCCGTGAGTGACGACTACCGGCGCTCCCATCTCGCCAAGGGCGCCGACTACGACCGCGACATCTCGGACGGCTCGTTCAATTCGTTCATGACCGAGCGCGAGGCCGTGCTGCTTCCTCGTCTCGTGTCCGGGCTGTTTCCCGACGGCGTGCCGAAGTACCTCGACTTCGCCTGCGGCACCGGACGCATCACGTCCATCGTCGAACCCCTGGCCCGCGAGTCGCGGGGCGTGGACGTCTCGGCGTCGATGGTGTCGGAGGCCGCCCGGAAGTGCCCTCGAACGAAGTTCGTGATTCGCGACATCACCTCGCAGGCGCTCGACGAGTCCGACTTCGCCATGGTGACGGCCTTCCGGTTCTTCGGCAACGCCCAGGACGACCTGCGGCGCGCCGTCTTCCGCGCCGTCTCGCGCCACCTCGCGATGGGCGGCTACTTCGTCTTCAACAACCACCGGAACGCCGGGTCATGGCGTGCGGCGCTCCAGCGGGCGGCCGGACGATACGAGGACCACGCCGACCTCGACCTCGCCAAGCTGACGGCCCTCATGGCGCCTGCCGGCCTGCGGATCGAGCGGACGGTCGGCATCGGCTGGTGGCAGCTGGCCCATCGTTTCGACACGCCGACGGCGTTCCGGTCGCCGCTGGCCCGGCTGGTCGAGCCCCTGTCCACCCTGAACGTCGTGGCCCCGCACTGCCCGGCGTACATCGTGCTGGCCCGAAAGGTCTCCGAGCCCCCCGGTCACTGAGCCACCGAGGGTGTCTGGGGAGGGATCCGCCGAGGGTATCTGGGGAGGGGCCACGCCCGGAAGGTGTAGGGTATAGCCCCGAACGCCCGGTCCCGCGGGCACCAACGCCCTCGACTCGACAGCCAGCCCGGCGCATAATGGATAATTCTCGCCCGGCCAGAAGCCGGGGCCGGGGCCTGACCGTGCGTCACGCGGGCCGAGGCGATGGCAGGCGCGGCGGCCAGAGGGGTGCTGCGCCCGACGGGCGGCAACAATCATGTCGAAGAACCTGCGCTGGAAACTCCTGACGATCCTCGGGGTCGTCACCCTCGCGATCTGGGCGTTCATGCCACCCCAGGAAAAGGTGAGGCTCGGACTCGATCTCAAGGGCGGCGTGCACCTGGTCATGCGGGTGCAGACCGACGACGCGCTGCGCGTCGAGACGGAGGGCACCGCCGACCGCCTCCGCGAGAACCTCCGAAACCTGAACATCCCAGTGGGAGGCGTGACCGTCACCGGTCCCGCCGAGTTCACGGTCACGGGAGTCCCGCAGGCTCAGGACGCGCAGTTCCGGCAGGCGCTGGCCGACGTGGACCTGAACTACGACCGGTCGCAGACCGTCGCCGACTACACCTTCCGGCTGAAGCCCAACGTGGTGAACCAGCTCCGCCAGGAGACGGTTACGCAGGCGCTCCAGACGATCGAGCGCCGCGTGAACGAGCTGGGCGTCGCCGAGCCGCTGGTCGCCCGGCACAGCGAGGACGATCAGATCCTCGTCCAACTCCCGGGCGTCACCGACGTCAACCGCGCGAAAGAGATCATCCGCTCCACGGCGCTGCTCGAGCTGAAGCTCGTCGAGCAGGGGCCGTTCGCCGACGAGGCGGCCGCGCGCCAGGCGTACTCGAACAACGTGCCGCCCGACATCCAGATCCTGCCGGGCCGAAGCGAGGGCACCGCGGGCGGTCCTCCCGCCACCGTCTACTACGCCGTGCGGCGCGTGGCCGCGGTGACGGGCCGGGACCTCCGCAACGCGCGGCCCAGCCTCGACGAGAACAACCGCCCCGCGGTGAGCTTCTCGCTGAACAACGAGGGCGCGGCCAAGTTCGGCGCCTTCACCCAGGCGAACATCAACCGGCAGCTCGCCATCGTGCTCGACGGCCGCGTGTACTCGGCCCCGCAGATCCAGTCGCGCATCGACGGGGAGGGTCGCATCACGGGCAACTTCACGCAGCAGGAAGCGGGGGACCTCGGCCTGGTCCTGCGGTCGGGCGCGCTCCCGGCATCGCTCACCTACCTCGAGGAACGTACCGTCGGCCCGTCGCTCGGCGCCGACTCGGTGCGCGCGGGCGTCTACGCCTCCACGGGCGGGCTGATGTTCGTCCTGCTCTTCATGCTCGTCTACTACAAGCTGGCCGGCTTCAACGCCTTCGTCTCGATCACCATCAACCTCGTGCTGCTGCTCGGCATGATGGCCTACGCGGGCGCGGTCATGACGCTGCCCGGCATCGCCGGCTTCATCCTCACGATCGGCATGGGCGTGGACTCCAACGTGCTCATCTTCGAGCGCATCAAGGAGGAGTTGGCCGCCGGCAAGAGCCCGAAGATGGCCGTCGCCGCCGGCTTCGACCGGGTCTTCTGGACGATCGTCGACACGCACGTCGCCTCGCTCATCTCGGCGGCCTTCCTCTTCCAGTTCGGCACGGGCCCGATCCGCGGCTTCGCCACCACCCTCACGATCGGCCTCCTGTCGAACGTCTTCACCGCCGTGTTCGTCTCGCGCGCGATGTTCGAGATGTTCCTGTCCCGCCGCCAGCAGCCCGCGACGTTGAGCATCTGACGCCATGCGACTCTTCGAAAACACCAACTACGACTTCATCAAGTGGCGCTGGCAGGCGCTGACCCTGTCAGCCGTGGTCATCCTGGCGGGCGCGGTCTTCATCCTCACGCGCGGCATGCCGCTCGGCATCGACTTCACCGGCGGCACCATCGTCGTGGCGAAGTTCGTCCAGCCGGTGAGCGACGACGCCGTCCGGAGCGCGCTCGAGTCGGTCCCTGGCGAAAAGGTGATCCAGAGCTACGGGGACCCGGCCGACAACGCCAAGCTCATCCGTCTGCCTGAGCTCACGCAGGAGGAAGGCACCAGCCTGGAGCAGGGCGCCAAGGCGGTCGTGGACGCCCTGACGGCCGCCGGGCTCCCGGACAAGGAGATCCTCTCGCAGGAAATCGTCGGACCGGTCATCGGCCGCGAGCTCCAGCTGAAGGGCATCTACGCGACCCTGGCGTCCATCATCGGCATCACGATCTACATCGCGTTCCGCTTCCGGCCCGCGTTCGCCCTCGGCGCGATCGCCGCCACCCTGCACGACGTCCTCGTCACGCTGGCGTTCCTGGCGTTCTTCGGCTACGACCTGTCGCTCAACATCGTCGCCGCCCTGCTGACGATCACCGGCTACTCGGTCAACGACACGATCGTGATCTTCGACCGCGTGCGCGAGAACGTCCGCTCGATGCGCCGCGACTCGCTCGAGAAGGTCGTGAACACGGCCGTCAACCAGACGCTGGGCCGGACGATCATCACGGCGGGCACCACGTTCCTGGCGGTGCTGGCGCTCTACCTGTTCGGCGGCGAGGTGTTGCACGGCTTCGCCTTCACGATGCTCGTCGGCATCGTGAGCGGCACCTACTCGACGGTGTTCATCGCGGCGGCCATCGCCATCATCCTGGGTAACCGCCAGGGCGCCGGCGCCTCCGCGACCTCCGGCGCGCCCGTGAAGGTCAAGGCCGCCACCGCGCGGCGGTCCTAGGACGCGGCGAGCCGACCGGCACGTGACGCTGCTGGCCGCCGCCCTCCTGGGGATCCTGCAGGGGCTCACCGAGTTCCTGCCCATCTCGTCCACGGCGCACCTGCTGGTGGGCGAGCGGATGCTCGGGTTCGACGACCCGGGCAGCGTCTTCACCGAGATGATTCAGCTGGGATCGATCCTGGCGATCGTGTGGCTGTACCGGCGAAAGGTGCTGGACGTCGCCGGGAACCTGACCTCCTCGCCCTCCGCACGGCGCTTCACCGCCAGCCTGGCCGTGGCCACCGTGCCGGCCCTCGTCGCCGGCGCGCTGGCATCCGATTTCGTCGAGTCGGTGCTCCACAAGAGCCTGCCCACCATCGGCGTGGCGTTCGTGCTGGGCGGGCTGGTGATGCTGTGGGTGGACCGTCGGGCGGCCGGCGGTCCGCGGACCCTCACGATCGACGACGTCACGCCCCGCCAGGCCTTCGGCGTGGGGCTCTGCCAGATGCTGGCCCTGGTGCCCGGCGTCTCCAGGTCGGGCGCCACGATCGTCGGCGGCCTGCTGATGGGCCTGGAGCGCGGCACCGCCGCCGAGTTCTCCTTCTTCCTGGCGATGCCGACGATGGCGGCGGCCTTCGCCCACAGCCTGCTCGAAGTCCGGCACCAGATCACGGCCGATCGCGCCTCGGAACTGGCCGTCGGCTTCCTCTTCGCCTTCGTCGCGTCGGCCGCCGTCGTGAAGCCGTTCCTCGGCTTCGTCAGGCGCGTGGGATTCGGGCCGTTCGCGTGGTATCGCATCGTGGCCGGCGGCGCGCTGCTCGCGGCCGCGTTGACCGGACGGCTGTGATGCAGTGGCTCCGGCGCAGCTTCATCACGGGCTTCTTCGTCACCGTGCCGCTGGTGGTCAGCGTCGCGGCGATCGTCTGGGCGTTCAGGTTCGTGGACGACTTCGCCACGCCCGTGGCGGCCCGGATCATCGGGCGCGACGTGCCGGGAATCGGCGTGCTCATCATGGCGGCCTTCGTGCTCGGCGTGGGCGCGACCGCGACCAACGTGATCGGCAAGCGGATTCTGCAGCGGACCGAGGCGTGGCTGCTCCGGATTCCCGTCTTCAAGACGGTCTACGCGCCGGTGCGGCAGCTGGTGGCCGCCTTCTCGCCGGACAACGACGCGGGCTTCAAGCGCGTCGTCCTCGTCGATGATCCGGCCCGCGGCCTGGTCCTCGGCTTCTTGACGCGGGAATTCTCCCTGGACCGGGGCAAGGGGACAGAGGACTTCGTGGCCGTCTACGTCCCGACAAACCACCTGTACCTGGGAGACATCGTGGCCTTTCCCAGCAGTCACGTGCACTACCCGGAGCTGTCCGTGGAGGACGGCATCCGGATCTTCCTCACCGGCGGCATGGCGCTCCCCCAGCAACTTCGGAGCGGCCGGGGGCCCGGCCGAGTGTAGGATTGTCCGCTGCAACAGCCGGACGGAGGAGCTGAGAGCACACGTCATGATGAACGCGATGCGAAACATGTGGAGTGAACGGGGCCGGATCGTGCTGGCCGTGATGACCCTGGTCGTGGCCCTGGCCGGCCCGATGGCGGGCGTGGCCGCTGCGGCGGGACAACCCGAGGCGGCCGGCGAGACCAGCGGTTCGGCGCACCGTCCGGGCGGCGAAGTCAACATCCAACTGCCGGACCTCGATACCGGCGACTTCCTGGGGATGACCGGCCACCAGATCCTGATGTCGGGCCTGGTCGTCTGCGTCCTGGGCCTGCTCTTCGGCGCCTGGAGCTACAGCGGCGTCAAGAAGCTGCCGGTCCACCAGTCGATGGCCGACATCTCGGAGCTCATCTACGAGACGTGCAAGGCCTACCTCGTGCAGCAGGGCAAGTTCCTGCTGATCCTCGAGGTCTTCATCGGCGTGGTGATGGTGGCGTACTTCTCCCTCACGGGCCTCGAGTTCTCGCGAATCGTGATCGTGCTGCTCTTCAGCCTGATCGGCATCGCCGGCAGCTACGGCGTGGCGTGGTACGGCATCCGCATCAACACCCTGGCGAACTCACGCACGGCGTTCGCGAGCCTGCGCGGCCACGCGTTCCCGGTCTGCGACATCCCGCTCAAGGCCGGCATGAGCGTCGGCATGATGCTCATCTCGGTCGAGCTGCTGTTCATGCTCGCGATCCTCCTGTTCATTCCCGGGGAGTACGCCGGCGTCTGCTTCCTCGGCTTCGCCATCGGCGAATCGCTCGGCGCGGCGGCCCTCCGCATCGCCGGCGGCATCTTCACGAAGATCGCCGACATCGGCTCGGACCTGATGAAGGTCGTCTTCAAGATCAAGGAAGACGACGCCCGGAACCCGGGCGTGATCGCCGACTGCACGGGCGACAACGCCGGCGACTCGGTGGGCCCGACGGCCGACGGCTTCGAGACCTACGGCGTCACCGGCGTGGCACTCATCTCGTTCATCATGCTGGCCGTGAAGGACCCGGTCATCCAGGTCCAGCTGCTCGTGTGGATCTTCATGATGCGCGTGATGATGGTGCTCGCCTCGGCGGGTTCCTATCTCGTGAACAACGCCATCCAGAAAGGCAAGTACGGCACGCAGGCCAAGATGGACTTCGAGGCGCCCCTCACGGTGCTCGTGTGGATGACCTCGATCGTCTCGGTCGTCCTCACCTACGTGCTGTCATCGATGCTCATCCCCAACCTCGGGGGCAACACGTCGCTCTGGTGGCAGCTCTCGACCGTGATCACCTGCGGAACGCTGGCCGGCGCCATCATCCCCGAGTTCGTGAAGGTGTTCACGTCCACGCATTCAGCCCACGTCCGCGAGGTGGTGACGTCGTCGCGCGAGGGCGGGGCGTCGCTCAACATCCTGTCGGGCCTGGTGGCCGGCAACTTCTCGGGCTACTGGCTCGGCCTGGCCATCATGATCCTGATGGCCATCGCCTACTGGGTGTCCACCATGGGACTGGGCGCGATGATGCAGGCCCCGGCCATCTTCGCCTTCGGGCTGGTGGCCTTCGGCTTCCTCGGCATGGGCCCGGTGACGATCGCCGTCGACTCCTACGGCCCGGTGACCGACAACGCCCAGTCGGTCTACGAGCTCTCGCTCATCGAGCAGATCCCGGGCATCGAGAAGGACATCGAGAAGACCTTCGGCTTCCCGGTGAACTTCACGGTCGCCAAGGAACTGCTCGAAGAGAACGACGGCGCGGGGAACACTTTCAAGGCCACCGCGAAGCCCGTGCTCATCGGCACGGCGGTCGTCGGCGCCACGACCATGATCTTCGCCATCATCATGGCGCTCACCCAGGGGCTGTCGGATGCCGCCGCGATTGCGAACCTGTCCATCCTGCACCCGCCGTTCCTGCTCGGGCTCATCACCGGCGGCGCCGTGATCTACTGGTTCACCGGCGCCTCCACCCAGGCGGTCACCACGGGCGCCTACCGCGCCGTGGAGTTCATCAAGGCCAACATCAAGCTCGAGGGCGCGACCAAGGCCTCGGTGGAGGACAGCAAGAAGGTCGTCGAGATCTGCACCGTCTACGCGCAGAAGGGCATGTTCAACATCTTCCTGGGCGTCTTCTTCTCGACCCTGGCGTTCGCGTTCGTGGAGCCGTTCTTCTTCATCGGCTATCTCATCTCGATCGCGCTCTTCGGACTGTTCCAGGCCATCTTCATGGCCAACGCCGGCGGCGCCTGGGACAACGCCAAGAAGATCGTCGAGACCGAGTTGAAGGCCAAGGGCACCGAGCTGCACGCGGCCTCGGTGGTCGGCGACACGGTGGGCGATCCGTTCAAGGACACCTCGTCGGTCGCCATGAATCCCGTCATCAAGTTCACGACGCTGTTCGGGCTCCTGGCCGTGGAGCTGGGCGTCTACCTGACGGCGGAGTCCGGGGCGGGGCTGACGCACACCCTGGCCGCGGCCTTCTTCGTGGTCAGCATGTACTTCGTCTGGCGGTCGTTCTACGGCATGCGGATCGAGTCCTAGCGCCGCACGCAGGCTGCTCCGGCTCGACAGGAAGTCTGGTGGGGGCCCGACGTCCCGAGCGCTCGATGCTCGAGGCGGCGGGCCCTTCGCCATTTCACCGCGCCCGACGGAAATTAATGTCGCGAAATGGCTTCCCGGCGATTGACGGAGGTCGGGCTGGCAGCTAGAATGCCCCCCGGTTTTCAGGGATTCCCGCTCGGGGGGCCCTTGAAGACCAGGGGAACGCCCGGTGCCCGGCCCTCGTGGTGCCACTTTCCCGGAACCGGTGTCAAAGCAGGGGTACGGTGGGATCTTCGGAGTTCGCGTCGCCGGGCAGTATCGACGGTGAACCGCGTTGACACCAAAAAAACCCCATCGATATAATCGGCGGCCTTGCAGGGCGCGTATCGACAGCGTCGCTCGCTAGGTCAGGAGGATCAGTCACGTGCCACGCGACCTGTTCAATGATGTGGTCGACCCATCGATCAAGATGGGCAACAAGTCGGGGTACACGGTGTTCGCCACGATGGTCGCGGAAGTCGCGGCGCTGGCGGCGCTCGTCATCGTCCCGCTGATGGCCGCGGACATCCTGCCCACGCCCCCATCGATGATGGCGTTCGTGGCGGCTCCGCCGCCGCCCCCGCCTCCACCGCCCCCGCCCCCGCCGCCCCAGCAGCAGGCGCCGCCTCCCGAGGTCGAGGTGAACCCCACCGCGGCGCCGGTCGAGGCTCCCAGCGAGATCAAGCCCGAGACCGGCCTCGAGGCCGGCTTCGAGAGCAACGTCGGCGGCGTTGACGGCGGTCTCGCCGGCGGCGTGGTCGGCGGCATCACCGGCGGCATTCCCGAGCCCCCGCCGCCGCCCCCGCCCCCGCCCACTCAGCCCGTTCGCGTCGGCGGTAACATCAAGCCCCCGCAGAAGGTCAAGCACGTCAATCCCGTCTATCCACCGATCGCGCAGTCGGCGCGCGTTCAGGGCATCGTCATCATCGAGGCCACTATCGGTCCGAACGGTGCGGTGCAGGATGCAAAGGTCCTGCGGTCGATTCCGCTGCTGGACCAGGCGGCACTGGAAGCGGTGCGCCAGTGGCAATTCACGCCGACCCTGCTGAACGGCGTGCCAGTGCCGGTCATCATGACGGTCACGGTGCAGTTCACGCTGCAATAGAACCAGGCAACAAGTGGTGAGCCCTTCACAGGGTCTTCTTCGGAGGATTGCGATGAACGTTCGGAAGATTGGTCAGATTGCAGCGCTCGCCGCCGGCGTCCTGCTCGTCAGCGCCCCCGCGTTCGCCCAGGAAGCGGGCGGCGGCATCGACTTCATCGAGATGTACAACCAGATGGGCGTCATGGCGAAGGTCATCGCCATCGTGCTCTTCATCATGTCGTTCTGGTCGGTGGGCATCGCGATCGAGCGTATCTACACGTTCAACCAGGCGAAGAAGCAGTCGAAGATGTTCGCGCCTCTCGTGGCGAAGCACCTCAAGGACGGCCGCCTCAAGGAAGCCGTGGCGCTGTCGTCCAACAAGGACTACCGCTACAGCCACCTCGCGAAGGTGGTGCTGGCCGGGCTCCAGGAGTACCAGTTCCAGCAGGACAGCGCTGGCGGCGCGGCGCTGAATCGTGACGACTTGCTCGACACCGTTCGCCGTTCCATTCAGCGCGCCACGGCGCTCACCTCGAACGACCTGAAGAAGGGCGTCTCGAGCCTCGCGACCATCGGTGCGACCGCCCCGTTCGTCGGTCTGCTCGGCACGGTCGTCGGCGTCATCAACGCATTCGTCGGCATCGCGTCGACGGGTTCGGGCGGCATCGGCGCCGTGTCGGCCGGTATCGCGGAAGCGCTCGTCGAGACCGCACTCGGCCTGTTCGTGGCCATCCCGGCGGTGTGGTTCTACAACTACCTCACCGGCCGCCTCGAGTACTTCAACGTCGAGATGGACAACTCGTCGTCGGAGCTGCTCGACTACTTCATCCGCAAGACCTCGAACTAGTCGTTCGCCCGGTTCTCGGATTCGAATTAGTCAGGAGAGTGCACCATGGCAATGGATGTCGGCGGCGCCAAAGGAGGCGTCAAGTCGGACATCAATGTGACGCCGCTCGTGGACGTCATGCTCGTGCTGCTGATCATCATGATGATCATCGCCCCGCTGCTCCAGAAGGGCGTTGACGTCAAGTTGCCCACGGCCATCAACAGTTCCGACAAGCCCGAGACGCAGGACCAGACCGTCGTGGGGGTGACTCCCGACGGCCGGTTCTGGGTGAACGGCGTGCAGGTGCCGGATGCCGACCTCCGGTCGCGCATCGACGACATCCTTGAGGGCAAGAAGGAGCGCATCATCCTCATCAAGGCCGACGAGGACGCACCCTACGGCCGTGTCATGGAGATGATGGACTCGCTGCGGTCGTCCGGCATCGAGGACATGGGCCTCATTACCGAGCGCAGGGCGCAGGCGGGAGGGAACTGAAATGTCCCACCACAACCACATGGGGGCGGACAAGATCGTCACCGCCAAGAAGCTCGAAGCCAACGGCGACATGAACATCACGCCGATGATCGACGTGCTGCTCGTGCTTCTGGTGATCTTCATGGCCGCGCTGCCGTTGTCGCAGAAGGGTATCGACATCAACCTGCCTGCGGAGACGAAGACGAAGGACCAGAAGACGCTGGATATCTCGCAGATCGTGCTTGAGTACACCAACGACAAGAAGATTTCGGTGAACAAGCAGGACGTCATACTGCGGGATCTCGGCGACATGCTCCGGAAGATCTACGAGGAGCGCAAGGACAAGACGATGTTCATCTCCGGCGACGGGAATCTCCGTTACGGCGACATCGTCGACGTCATCGACGCGGCCAAGGGTGCGGGCGTCGAGAAGGTCGGCATCATCACCGAAGGCATGCGAAAGGCCGCGCAGGCCGGCAACTAGCCGCGGTCCCACCAGCGACACCGACGGGCCGTCTCCCATTGGGGGGAGACGGCCCGTTCTCTTTTCGGCGGGGATTCGACGTCCATGGGTGCCATTCCGCGTATTGCCGTCCTGGGCGTTCCCTGGGACGCCTCATCGTCCTGCGAACGGGGCGCCGCCGAGGCCCCAGCGGCCATCCGACAGGCGCTCTGGTCGCCCTCCACGAACACGGCGACCGAACTCGGCACGGCCGTCGAGCGGGAAACGTTCGAGGACCGTGGCGACCTGCGCCTTCCGGACGAGGGCAGCGCAGCCAGGGCAGCCATCGAGACCGGCACTCGGGAAGTTCTCGACTCGGGCGCCGTGCCCTGCCTGCTTGGCGGCGATCACTCGATCAGCTACCCCGCGTTGCGCGCGTTCCGCTCCGTCGCGGGCCTGACCATCCTCCACGTTGACGCGCACGGCGACATGTACGACGAGTTTCCCTTCCCGGAACCAGGAACGCGCCAGGGAACGGGCGACCGCTACTCGCACGCCTGCCCGTTCGCCCGCATCATGGAGGAGCGCCTGGCCGCACGGCTGATCCAGGTCGGCATCCGGACGGCGACGGCCCACCTGCGGGCCCAGGCGGCCCGGTTCGGGGCGGAGGTCTACGGGATGGACCGGGCGCTCGATGTCCCCGTGGAGGCCATCCAGGGCCCTGTATACGTGTCCCTGGACCTGGACGGACTCGACCCGGCGTTCGCCCCCGGTGTGGCGCATCCCGAGCCTGGAGGCTTGGCCACTCGCGATGTCGTCGCGCTCCTGCACCGCCTCCGCGCGCCCATCGTCGGGAGCGACATCGTCGAGTACAACCCCAGGTTCGACGTCCGCGACCTGACGGCGCGCGTGGCCGCCAAGCTCCTCAAGGAGCTCATCGCCGTGGCGATCCGGAACCACCCGCCGTCATGAAATCCGGAACGAGGGGACATGAGGCCGGCGGCAGGTGCGCCTTGCTACGCCCTTCTGGCGGTTCCCCCGAATTCCCGGCCGAGCCCGATCGGTGAGTTGACCGACGCGACCTGCCGCGCTGCACCCGAGCTGGGCCTTCGAGTGTTCACGCCGGGGACTCCGCGGTCGCCTGCCGCCCGGCAGCCGGCCGAGACCGCTGCAATCGCGGTCCGTGAGGAAGACCGAGAGTCGCCCCGAGACCGTCGATGCGACGTGGTCACCCTTGACACGAGTACGAACGAACGGCCGGACCGCCCTTGGGCGGACCGGCCGAGTGGCTGCCGTCGTGGTCGGCCGGAGGATGCCGGCGCGACCGCTGTCGGTGAAGCGAGAACCTTCAGTTGAACGAGTACCTGAAGCTCAGCATGATCTGGTAGACGTCCGCCAATCCGGTGTTGCCCTGGAACGTCCTACTTACGAGCTGACCGTTGACCACCGCGAGCCGGTAGCTGGCACGCCCCTGCGCGTCCGCGGTGGCGTTGGTGAGGATCTGCGCTCCGTTGGCGCCGGTCGTGGGAAGGACCAGGCGTTTGGACACACCCCAGTCGCGGTTCAGCAGGTTGCTGAAGTTCGAGATGTCGAGGCGAAACTGGGCCGCGTTCCGCTTGCCGCCGATGTTCCTGAAGACGTCCTGGACGAGGCTCAGGTCCATCCGGTTGAACATCGCCATGCCCAGCCCACCGCGCTTGGCATATTCGCCGCGGTGGTCCTTCAGATAGGGATCCTGCTGGATATAGCTCTCGAAGGCGGCCGCCTGTTCGGCAGGCGTGAAGGTGCGTCCGCCTGACGCGAACTGGACGAAATTCATCTCCGAGGTGTCGCGCGGGATGTAGATCAGGTCGTTTCCGGACGCGCCATCCCCGTTCATGTCGCCGTTGAACACGTAGCTGGCGACATTCGAGAAGTTCTGATTCGAGGGCCGGGCCTCCCAGAACACCGAGAGGGACGTCGAACCGAAGGAAAAGTACTCCCTGGAGTAGGACGCGCTGACGAACACCCGGTGTCCCTGGGTGTAGGCCGATCGTCCGAGTCCAGGGTTGTTCGGGTCAGCGCTGTGCTGGTTGTTGGCGAACGACGAGAACGCGGTGGAGCCGGCATCGATCGCGTTCCTGGACTGGCCGTAGCTGTACGCGCCCCGCAGCGTGAGGCCGCTCATCGACTTCGACAGGCTCGTCGAGAGATTCCAGGACCTGCCGAACCCCTGGTTCGTCAGGATGATCGCATTGGTGATGACGTTCGGCGTCGTGTTGTTGATGCGATTCGCCGTCCACCGCGGCCGATTGTCGACGCCGGTGAACGCCGTCTGCGCCGCCGGAAGGTTGGCGTTGTAATACGCCGTGCCGTTCACGTCCCTGTTGTAGATGTACTCAACCGTGCCGATGACGCCCCCGGGCAGCTTGTGATCGACCGCGGCATTGGTGCGCCACACCTGAGGGAACTTGAAATCGGGGTCCGTGACGTCGAGCTCGAAGCTCGAAGCGCCCTGGCCCGTCACGTTGGTGGGCTTGTAGCGGTTGGGGTCCGGGTTGAACGGAAATGCCGTCGTATTCTGCGCGGTGATCTCGCCGATCAGCACGCCGGAGTTGCCCAGCTGATTGGAGATCCACACATAGAGGGGCGGCCCCGTGAACAAACCGGTGCCGAGACGAACCTGCGTCCTCTGCTGTCCCCCGACATCCCAGTTCATGGCGGCCCGCGGCGACCACAGGATCTTCGTGCCTGGCAGCTTTCCCGACTCGAATTGGATCGGCGAGCCACTCTGGCTTCGGAAGGTCAATGCGTCCGCCTTGGCGTTCGGATACGCGGTGTTGTCGAACACGGAGACGTCGGCGCGGACGCCGGCGGTGACCGTGAGATCCGTTCGCGGGCGCCACTCGTCCTGCGCGTAGGCACCGTTGTACCAGACGGTCAGCGGCTGCAGCGGCTTGTCGAGGTCGGGCACGTTTGAATAGCGGACCTTGAAGAAGCGCAGCGACACGGGCGAGACCGTGCGGTTGGGATTGGCCAGGAAGTCGTTGGCGTCCGTATAGAAGTCGGCCAGCGAGTTGTAGGCGTAGCTGCTCTGCGGGCAGCAGCTCCAAAAGACGTTGTCCGAGTGGTAGCGCTGGGCCGAGACTCCGACAGTGATGGTGTGCCGGTCGCTGAACTTCGTGAGGCTGTCCTGGAACTGGAACGTCTTGTACCGCAGCTCATTCTGGACGCTGAACGGCTCCGATCCGAACGACGTCATGGCGACGCCGTCCTGCAGGATGTCCACGAACGGGAACAGCTTGCCGATGTCGCCGCGGCTCTCGTCGTTGGACGTCAGGCCGACGATCAGGTTGTTCGCCATGCTGCCGCCGAGCAGCGTGTTCCACTCACCGATCCCGGACTTGATGTTTTCGAGGATCTGGTACGTGCTGCCGCTGAAGGCGAGATAGTTCGTCGTGAACGTCGGACGGCCGATTCCCGCGGACGACGAGCCACTCGGGTAGTTGGCGGAACTGGAGTCGAGCTGGTTGTAGCGAAAGCTGATCTTGTTCCGGTCGGTCAGGTTGAAGTCGGACCTCAGCAGGTAGCGCTTTGCAGGGGTCGGGTCCTGGAGGCCGACGTAGGTGCCAGGATCGAAGCTGAACCGGTTCTGGAGGAACGACGCCAGCTGATCGAGGTCCGAAGCCAGCACGCGCGTAATGCTTCCGCCGACGGGCTGGCCGCCAGCGTTCGCCAGGAAGGTCGTCAGGGGCCGCTTGTCCTCCTCGTTCTCGTAGGTGCCGAAGGCGAAGAGGCGGTTCCTGACGATCGGTCCGCCGGCCCATCCGCCAGTGTTGCGGAAGGTGAACGTTCCCGGGTTCACGGTGTTGCCGGCGGCCTCGGTCCCGACCCAGCCGTCGTTGCGCATCCGGTGGTAGACCGATGCACTGAGGCTGTTCGTGCCACTCCGCGTCACGGTGTTGACCGCGGCCCCGATGAAGCTGCCTTGGCGAACGTCGTACGGGGCCACGCTCACCTGTACCTGTTCGAGTGACTCGAGGGAAATGGGTGCCACGTTGGTGCGGGCGCCGGGCTCCCCGCCGAGGCCGAACGAGTTGTTGAAGTAGGAGCCGTCGACCGTGATGTTGTTGAGGCGGTTGTCCTGGCCCGCGAAGGAGCTGCCGCTGGCCTGTGGCGTCAGACGAGTGATGTCGCTGATGCGTGCCGACACCGTCGGGAGCGTGGCGATGTCTTCGCGCGTGACGGCGGTCGCGGCACCGGTTCGTCCCGAGCTGAAGATTGGGCTCGACTCGGCGACGACCTGCACGGTTTCAGCCACGGCTGCGATTCGCAGGCTGAACGAGACGTCCTGCATCACTCCCAGGTTCAGCGAGATATTCGTTCGTTCCTCTGTGACGAAGCCCGGCAGTTCAGCCGTGACGGTGTACGGGCCACCGACGCGCATTCCAGGGATCGTGTAGCGCCCGTCGGCCTGCGACACGGCGGTGTAGGTCGTGCCGGACGGCTGGTGCACCGCGACGACCGTCGTGCCCGGCACGACTCCGCCTTGCGCGTCCTTCACGATGCCGGTCAGTCCCGCTGAAGTGACGCCCTGCGCCAGGGCGTCGAATGGGACGAGAGCCAGCAGCGCCACCCCCACTGCGAGCGTTCTCAACATGTGTTTCATGTGGGTCTCCAAAGTCGACGTCTTACAACGGCTCAACTGTATCAAACGG
Organism: Vicinamibacterales bacterium; assembly: GCA_041394705.1. Classification (GTDB taxonomy): domain Bacteria; phylum Acidobacteriota; class Vicinamibacteria; order Vicinamibacterales; family UBA2999; genus CADEFD01. Next base: position 304,120 of record JAWKHS010000008.1, on the reverse strand, counting down.
ACCCGTCGCGGATGCGTCCGCCAGCGTAAGAACCCTGCAACAACTGCCGTTCTGGCGAGCGCCAGAAAAAACGACAAAAGGGCCGTTTCGCCGGAGGGGGCGAAACGGCCCTCGAATTGGTCGGCGCGTGAGCCGCGCCTCGATGCGGGCGCGACGTCAGTTCGTGGCGGTGTTCTTGGCCTTCCGCATCTCCTCGGCGCGATTCCGGAGCTCGTCGGCCTCCCGGAGCAGCTGCTGCTGCTTGGCGGGGTCCTTGATGAGCGTGGCCTGGACGCGCAGGAGGATGTTCTTGTAGGCGATGGCTTCCATGTAGTCGCTCTTGATCTGGATCGCCTTGTCGGCCGCTTCCAGCCCGAGGAGGACCTTCTCAAGACGCTGGGGTTCGGTCAGCCTGAGATCCCGGCCCCACTGCCAGTACGCCACCGACATCGAGTAGTAGGCCTCGGGGTTGTTCGGCTCGAGCTTGACCCGATCCTCCAGGGCCGCCAGCATCTTTTCGAATTCGCCCTGCCGCTCGTAGTAGCCGGCGATGAAGGACTGGACGCTCGGGTCGTTCGGCCGGGCGTTCTTGGCCTGCGCCAGCGTCTCTTCCGCCAGCTCGTACTCGCCAGAATCCTCGTAGATCCGAGCCAGTGAGAAGTAGTGGGACGGCTCATTCGGCTCGAGCGAGATCATCTGTTTGACGATCGGCTCGGCCATGGTCGGATCGTTCAGCTTGTCAGGGCCATAGGCCGCCACCAGGAACTCGAGCGACCGGCGCTTCCACAGCGGATCGGCAATCGACTCCGAGGCCCGCTTGTAGTTGTCGATGGCCCGCGTGAGCAGCGCGTCGTTCTCCGCCTCGCCCGCGCGCGTCGGCCGATACATGTTGTCCAGGCAGTTCGCGAGGAAGAAGTAGCTGTAGCCCTTGTTCGGGTTGTCGTCGGCCGAGAGGTCGATGGCCTCCTGGTACTTGGCCGCCGCCGCGCGCCAGTCACTCGCCGCGTAGAGTTTGTTCGCGTCCTTGAAGACCTTCTGGGCGCGGACCATGTTCACCTGGCCGCAACCGGCGACCGCCACGCCGAGACCGGCCGCCAGAGCCAGACCCGCCACCGAAGACCGGAGCTTCATCGTTTCCCCCTCAAGACCTTGACTGCGCCGAAACCCCCGGCCGACCAATGCGTCCAGGGCGCTGCCGACAGGGACCGGCACTTGCCGCAGGGCGGGAAGTATAGCCAGTTCCCCCACCCCCCGCAACCGCCGGTCCGACGCCACGAACCACGTCCGAACGCCACTCAAAGGTGTCGCTCCGACGGAAGCTGCCCGCGCCGCCACGGCCGGCCCGTGTCGCCGGGACCTGACGGTCGAGGTGACGCCGGCCGCCCGGAGCGGAGCGGGACAGGTATCATGGCAGGAGAGCTTCCTGCTCTACTTGCTTAGACACCAACAACGTTCGATTGGCCATGATCCGGTTCGAGGATCTGCTGGGGAAAGTGCGCGCCTACAGCCCAGAGGGTGACCTCGAGCTGCTGAGGAGGGCGTACGTCTTCTCCGCGATGGCGCACAAGGGCCAGGTCCGCCACTCAGGCGAGCCGTATCTGGTTCATCCGCTTGAAGTTGCCGACATCCTGGCCGACCAGCGCCTCGACGTCGTCTGCGTCTCGTCCGGGCTTCTGCACGACGTGGTCGAAGACACCCTGACGACCGTCGAGCGCATCACCGAGCTCTTCGGTACCGACATCGCCCACATCGTCGAGGGTCTCACCAAGATCAGCGCCATTCCGTTCTCCTCGAGCGAGGAGCGCCAGGCGGAGAACTTCCGCAAGATGCTCCTGGCCATGGTGGACGACATCCGCGTGATCTTCGTCAAGCTTGCCGACCGCCTCCACAACATGCGCACGCTCCAGTTCATGCCGGAGGACAAGCGGCCGCGCGTCGCCCAGGAGACGCTGGACATCTACGCGCCCATCGCCAACCGGCTCGGCATGAGCAAGATGAAGAACGAGCTGGAGGAACTCGCCTTCATGCACCTGGAACCCGTGGCGTATCAGTCGCTCCGTGCCCGGGTGGACGCCAAGCGGGCCGCTACCGAGGGCGTGATCGACGAGCTCACGTCCGCCATCCGCGCCAAGCTCGCGGCGGCCGATGTGCCCGTCGTGACCGTGGACGGCCGGGTCAAGCGCTTGTACAGCATCTGGCTCAAGCTGCGGCGCCAGAAGATCGAGCTCGATCAGGTCTACGACTTCGTCGCCATCCGCATCGTGATGCCGTCGGTGAAGGACTGCTACGCGGCGCTCGGCATCATCCACCAGGCGTGGCCGCCCGTGCCGGGCCGCATCAAGGACTTCATCGCCATGCCGCGGCCCAACGGGTACCAGTCGCTGCATACGTCGGTCATTTCGGACCGCGGGGTCCCGTTCGAGGTGCAGATCCGGACCGAGGAGATGCACCATCGCGCGGAGGACGGTATCGCCGCGCACTGGAAGTACAAGGAAGGCCGTGTCGGCGCGGCCCGCGACGAGCAGTACTTCCAGTGGATGCGCCAGCTCCTCGAGACGCACAAGGAAGTCCCTGATTCACAGGAGTTCCTGAACCATCTCAAGATCGACCTGTATCGCGAGGAGGTCTACGCGTTCACGCCCCGCGGCCAGGTCAAGGTGCTGCCGGACGGCGCGACGCCGATCGACTTCGCCTACGCCGTGCACACCGACGTCGGGCACCGCTGCGTGGGCGCCCGGGTGAACGGCCGCATGGTCCCGTTGAGGACGAAGCTGAAGAACGGGGACATCGTCGAGATCGTCACGACCGCAGGGCACACGCCGAGCCGGGACTGGCTCGGCGTCGTCAAGACATCGCGGGCGCGATCGAAGATCCGGCAGTTCATCCAGACAGAGGAGAACGCCCGCGCGATCGACGTAGGCCGGAAGCTGCTCGAGAAGGACGCGAAGCGCTTCGACCTGCCCAAGGCGGCGCTCGAGGACGCGAATCTGGCCCCGGCCGTCGCCGCGCTGGGCTTCTCGAAGGTGGACGAACTCCTCGCGCATGTCGGCTACGGCAAGCTTGCCGCTCGTCAGGTGCTGGGCGCGCTCGTTCCCGGCGGACAGTTGAAGGAACGGGCGCCCGACCATCCGGTGGTGTCGGCCGTGAAGCGGGTGCTCCGGCCTGGCGCTGCGGCCGCCGATCGCATCACCGTGAACGGCGCGGGCGACCTGATGGTGACGCGCGCGCAGTGCTGCAATCCCATCCGGGGCGAGAAGATCGTCGGCTACGTCACCCGGGGGAAGGGCGTCTCGGTGCACTCCGCGCAGTGCCCGAACGTGCTGAACCTGATGTACGACCCCGAGCGCCGGATCGACGTCGAGTGGGACAAGGGCGGCGATCCCGCGCCGTACACGGTTCGGCTCACGATGCAGGTGGAGGACCGGAAAGGCATGCTGGCAGCCCTGAGCGCCAGCATCGCCGACATCAACACGAACATCCTGAATCTCGAGGCCACCACCGCAGAGGACGCGCACGCCCGGATCGACGTGACGGTGGAGATCAAGGACATGAAACACCTGGAGAAGGTGATCAGGTCGCTGCGCAACGTGGACGGCGTGCTGGGAGTCGAACGGGCTGCGACGCGCTAGCGTCGAGGTGGGACTCAGTCGAGGACGGCGATCGCGTCGATCTCGACCCGCACGTCGCGCGGCAGCCTGGCGACCTGCACGGTGGCGCGGGCCGGGAACGGCTCCGAGAAGAAGGTCGCGTAAACCTCGTTCACCGTTCCGAAGTCGCCCATGTCGGCGAGGTAGATCGTGGTCTTGACGACCTTCGAGAAATCGGCGCCAGCGGCGCTCAGCAGCCCGCGCATGTTCTCGAGGACCTGGACGGCCTGCTCGCGGACGCCGCCGTCCACGATCGCACCAGCGGACGTGAGGGGAATCTGGCCCGACAGGAACACCAACTGCCCGACTTTGAGCGCCGGCGAATAGGGGCCGATGGCGGGAGCCCCGCCCGATGGGACGACGGCCGCGCGCATGCTCAGGCGGCCTTGATGACCTTCTTCGAGCGGATGCAGCGCGTGCACACGCGGATCCGGCGCGGGGCGCCGTTCACCAGGGCGCGGACGGTCTGCAGGTTCGGCTCGAACCGGCGCGGTCCCACGTTGTGGGCGTGGGAGACCGTTCGTCCGACCACCGGACCCTTGTCGCAAATCTCGCAGCGTCTGGCCATGACAGCAATACCTTCCAGGGGTGGGTCACTGACTCGCTCAGCTCGAGCGTGACAAACCTCAAGCCTACCATGCAGTCGGCCCGGTTGGCCAGAACCGCGGCGGTACCGGCGCCGCTTCTGACCACGCCCTTTCCGGCTGGTAAGCTTCCCGCCATGACATGTCCTCTGTGCGGTCAGCGGAAGGCGAAGCGGGCGTGCCCCGCGCTGGGGCACACCATCTGCCCGGTCTGCTGTGCCACCAAGCGCGAGGGGACGATCAAGTGCCCCAGGGATTGTGCGCACCTGGTGAACGCCCGGGCCCATCCCTCGGTGGCGGTGCGGCGGCAGCACGACGCGGACGTCCGGTCTCTCGTCAGCGGCCTGGGCGGGCTCTCTCAGCCCCAACTGCAGCTGTTCTTCCTGGCCTGCTCGTATTTCCTCCGTCCAGCCCCGCCCGGCACGCCCGCCATCGTCGATAGAGAGGTGGCCGATGCGGCTGCGGCCCTGGCGAGCACCTTCGAGACTGCCAGCCGGGGCCTGATTTACGAGCATGCGGCGGACACCGTGGCCGGCCGCAGGATGGCGGGCGAACTGCTGACGGTGCTCAGAGAGGCGGGGAAGGGCGGGGGCAGCCGATACGAACGGGACGCCGCGGAGGTGCTGCGGAGAATTCAACAGGGCGCCACCCCCCCGGTCGGTGCCCCGTCAGAGCAGCGCTCCTATCTCGATCTCATGGCCCGGGTCCTTCGCCGAGAAGCGGAGAGCGACGAGTCGACGGCAGCCTCGCCACTGGTCATTCCTTAGACCAGGTGTGGCGTCCGTGCCACAGGCCTGCGTGTAATTTTTGCCACGTTCGGTGGCTAGTTTGGTCGTGTCCTCCCCTCCCGTCCCATCCCGGTGACACCGTTGCCCGGCAGAACCCAAAATCAGGGTCCGGCGTCTAATGGACTGAACGGTGTTCGACGATAGTGCACTCGAAGAGCTTGTTGTGATGTAAGCCACTGTTTCTTAGTGACTTACGCGGGCTTCTCCTCAGGTCGCTTCCCTCCCGGTCTCGTTAGGAACACGGGAAGTACCGGTGCTATACCGAACGATCGTCATGTTGAGCGTCGCCGAGGGGGCGACCAAAATTATCGCCGCCACAATCGTCCACACGGGTACAGCGATTGCAGGTTGAGCGTATCAGTTTGAAGTCCTCCCACCGGGAGGGCACGGAAGGAGCGGCTGAGGTTATGGCCAAGGCAGTAAAGAAGAACGTGGCAGCCACCGTGGTGCCCGGCAAGAGCTCCCGCTACGACGAGCTCAAGGCGATGCTCGACGAGCGGCGGCGCGTCATCCTGCAGGAAGTGCAGGGCAAGATCCGGGGGGTGCGTGCAGAAGGGGCCGAGCGCCCGCACGACAGCCAGGATCCTGGTGAGACTGCCGAGGTCGACATCCAGGAAGACATCGAGTTCGCCCTCATCCAGATGAAGGCGGAAACGCTGAACAAGATCAACGAGGCCCTTGCCCGACTGGACGAGGGCCGGTACGGCCACTGCTACGAGTGCGGTGACGAGATCTCCGAGGCGCGCCTCCGGGCGCTGCCGTTCGCCGTCCGCTGCAAGGACTGCGAGGAAGAGCGTGAGATCGCGATTCAGCGCGAGCGTACAATGGCGCGGCGCGGTTCGTCGGGCTTCTTCGACCTCCAGCGCTAGCCCAGTCTTTCAATGCGCCGGTCCCGCCGTGTCGGCGGGGCCGGCGTCCTCCAAAGCCCGGGCTCTCGGGCAGGTTCCAGACACAAAGACCTTCGGAGGGATCGCCAATGAGCGATCACGACAAGCCGTTCGTCGCCGACGAGACGCCGGCCGAGCAGCCGTTCCATGTCCCGGGAGAACTCCCGGTGCTTCCGCTGCGCGACACCGTGCTGTTTCCGAACTCGTTCATGCCGCTCGCCGTGGCGCGCGAGAGTTCGGTTCGTCTGATCGACGAAGCGGTTGCCGCCGGACGGATGATCGCGGTGTTCACCCAACGCGACGCGGCTGAGGAAGACCCCCGGCAGGACGACCTGCATCCCATCGGCACGGCGAGCCACATCCACAAGATGTTCAAGCTGCCCGACGGTAGCCTTCGGATCATCGTACAGGGACTCGCCAGAGTCCGGATGGACGGCCTGATTGCCACGCGGCCCTACCTCCTGGCCAACGTCGCCGAAGCGCGTGATCACCTGGCGGATGCCGACCGACTCGAGATCGATGCCCTCCAGCGCAACATCAAATCGAACTTCCAGCAGATTGTCTCGTTGTCCCCCCTCATGTCCGACGACCTGCAGACGCTCGCGTCGAACATCACCGAGCCCGGCCGAGCGGCGGACTTCATCGCGTCCAGCCTTGGCACGCTGTCCACTTCCACGAAACAGGAGATCCTGGAAACGGTTGACGTGCGCGCCAGGCTCGACCACCTCAATCGACTCCTCATCAAGGAGCTCGAGGTGCTCGAGCTCGGCTCGAAGATCCAGTCGCAGGTCCAGTCGGAGGTAGGGAAGAACCAGCGCGACTACTTCCTTCGCGAGCAGCTCAAGGCCATCCAGCGTGAGCTTGGGGAAGGTGACGATCAGTCCAAGGAAGTCGAGGAGCTCCGCCAGAAGATCGAAGCGGCCGGCTTGCCGGATGCCGTCAAGAAAGAAGCCCTCCGTGAGCTCGACCGCCTGTCGAAGATGCCTCCGGCGGCCGCCGAGTACACCGTGTCCCGCACGTATCTCGACTGGATCGTGGCCCTTCCCTGGAACCGCCGCACCGAGGAGGTCATCGACCTCCCGAAGACCCGCGCGATCCTCGACGACGAGCACGCGGGCCTCGACAAGGCGAAGGAGCGCATCCTCGAATACCTGGCGGTGCGCAAGCTCAACCCGGCCGTCAAAGGCCCGATCCTGTGCTTCGTGGGACCACCGGGCGTCGGCAAGACCTCGCTCGCGCGCTCGATCGCCCAATCGCTCGGCCGGAAGTTCATCCGCGTGTCGCTTGGCGGCATGCGCGACGAGGCGGAAATTCGCGGCCACCGGCGGACCTACATCGGCGCGCTGCCGGGCCAGGTCGTCCAGGGCCTGCGCCGCGCCGAGTCCCGCAACCCCGTCTTCATCCTCGACGAGATCGACAAGCTCGGCTCCGACTTCCGAGGCGATCCGGCCTCGGCGCTCCTCGAAGTGCTCGACCCGGAGCAGAACACGACCTTCCGCGATCACTACCTCGACGTTCCCTTCGACCTGTCAGAGGTCCTGTTCATCACCACGGCCAACGTCCTCGATCCGATTCCCCCCGCCCTCCGCGACAGGATGGAAGTGCTCGAACTCCCCGGCTACACCGAGGAAGAGAAGCTCGCGATCGCCCGGGGGCACCTGGTGGGAAAGCAGGTGCCGAATCACGGGCTCACAGCCAAACAGCTCGCGTTCACCGACGCGGGCCTGCGCACGATCATCAGGGGCTACACTCGCGAGTCCGGCGTCCGCAACCTCGAGCGCGAGATTGGTGCCGTCTGTCGCAAGGTGGCCCGCCAGCGTGCCGACGGCCGGACCGACCGCGTCAAGGTCACGCCCCAACTCGTATACGAGCTCCTGGGCGCCCCTCGGTTTCTCGACGAGGAGGTCGCCGACCGGACGAAGCGTCCAGGTGTCGCGATCGGACTTGCGTGGACCCCGGTTGGCGGCGACGTCCTGTTCATCGAGGCCTCGCGCATGGCAGGCGGGGCCTCGCTGACGCTCACTGGCCAGCTCGGCGACGTCATGAAGGAATCGGCTCGGGCCGCGCTCTCCTGGGTGAGGGCGCACGCCCCACAGTGGAACATCGACCCGGACTTCTTCAAGTCGTCCGAGATTCACTTCCATGTGCCCTCTGGCGCCATTCCGAAGGACGGCCCGTCGGCCGGCGTCACGATGGCGACGGCCCTCGTGTCCGAGCTCACGCGCCGGCCCGTGCGCGGAGACATCGCGATGACCGGCGAGATCACCCTGTCGGGCAGGGTGCTTCCGGTGGGTGGCATCAAGGAGAAGGTACTGGCCGCGAAGCGGCTGGGCATCCGCGAGATCATCCTGCCGAGGCAGAACGAGAAAAGCGTGAACGAGGATCTCGGCGAAGAGCTTCGCGCCGGGCTCACGCTGCATCTCGTGAACACCATCGACGAGGTGCTCCTGCTGGCGCTCGTGCCAGTGCGACCCGCCGCGGCGCCACGCCGCGGCGCTCGGACCCCGCGTCGCGCGCACGTCGGCATGCAGTAGCCGGTTCCGGCCCGGCGGCGTGGAGTAGCCTGTTGGCGTGCGCGTGGTCTATTCGCCCGCCTATCGCCTGAACCTCGGGACGCACGTGTTTCCGACTCAGAAGTACCAGGCCGTGGCCGCCGCGCTGCTGGAGCGCGGCATCGTTGGGCCTGATGCCTTCGTCGCCCCGGAGCCGTGCCCGTGGCCTGACCTGGCACTGGTCCATACCCCTGGCTACCTTTCGGCCGTGGCGCACGGATCGCTGACCGCCGAGGACGTTCTCAGGCTGGAAATACCGGCCTCGCCCGACGTCGTCGAGGGATTCCGCCTGATGACGGGAGGCACGGTGCTGGCCACTCGGCTGGCCCTCGCCGGCGAAGCCCTGGCGGTGGTCCACATCGGCGGCGGCTTCCATCACGCGTTCGCCGACCACGGCGAGGGCTTCTGCCTGTTCAACGACGTGGCCGTCTCCCTGCGCGTCGCGTTTCGAGAGCGCTGGGCCACCACGGCCGCCGTGATCGATCTCGACGTCCACCATGGCAATGGGACGGCCGCCATCCTCGGCGGCGACCGCCGGGTCTTCACGCTGTCTCTCCACGAGCACGACAACTATCCAGCCGTGAAGCCACCAGGCTCGCTCGACATCGGCCTGCCCACGGGCACCGGCGACGATGCCTACCTCCAGGCCCTCGAACCGGCGCTCGCCCGGATGCTCGAACACCTGCCCGACGTCGCCATCTTCCTCGCTGGCGCCGATCCGTACCGCGACGATCAACTGGGGGGGCTGGCGCTGACGGCGCCAGGACTGCGCAGGCGGGACCAGCTCGTGCTCGCGATGCTCCGCGCGGCCGGTGTGCCCGTGGTCGTCGTCCTCGCGGGCGGCTATGCGAAGCGTTTCGAGGACACCGTCGCCATCCACGTCGCGACCATCGAAGAGGCGGTGCTCATGGGTTGATCGCCGGCCGGGCCCCGGCGCCGCAGCGCGTTCGTCAGCCGAGGAGAGCGAGTCCCGCCACGGTCTTCATGTCGATGATCTCACCCGCCCGGATCATGCGACGGACCTCCTCGACCCGGAGCGTCACGGGCTCGATCACTTCGTCCTCGTCCTGGTGGACGCTGGAATCCGGCGCCGGCGGCTCCAGATCGGTGCACCGGAAGAAGCGCATCCATTCGTCACAGTAGCCGGGCGTCGGATAGAGCTCGCCGACCAGATCGAGCGTACCCGGCACCAGACCGATCTCTTCCTCGCATTCGCGCCTGGCACCGTCCCTCGGGTTCTCGCCGTGCCCCAGGCTGCCCGCGGCCAGCTCCCAGATCACGCGATCGAGGGCGTACCGGTATTGCCGGATGAGAATGAGCTGATCGGGCGCCGGCATCGGCAGCAGGACCACCGAACCAGGATGCCGCACGATCTCCATCGCCGACGTGTGGCCGGACGGCAACGTCACGCGATCGACGGTCAGCGAGAAGATGCGGCCGCGGTAGACCTCGCGGCGCTCATGCACCCGGATCGGGTGGTTCATCGGACGGCTCCATGAACAGGCCCCCGCGGGCGTCCTCGGGGGTGATGGCCTCCAGCACGGATAGCAGGTCCGCGGGCAGCGGGGCCTCGAACGACAGTCGCTCGCCGGTCGTCGGATGGGTGAACGCCAGCCGCTCGGCGTGCAGGAACGGGCGCGTCAGACGCTGCACGGCGCGGATGTCGTTGGCCACCCGCTTGTGCACGCCGCCATAGAGCGCATCGCCCACGATCGGATGACCGATCGCGCTCAAATGGACACGGATCTGATGGGTGCGGCCGGTCGCAATCGCGACGCGCACGAGCGTCGAGCCCGGCAGCCGCTTTGCCCACGTCACCCTGGTCACCGCGGCGCGCGCGCGACGCGCGCGCGTCGAGATCTTCTCGCGGTGGATCGGGTCGCGTCCGATCGGAAGGTCGATCCGCTTGCGGTTGTGCACTTCGCCCCACACCAGCGCGATGTATTCCTTCTCGACCTCGCGGTCATGGAACTGGCGCGCCAGTTCGTGGTGCGCGGCGTCGTCCTTGGCGACCACCATGACGCCGGACGTGCCCTTGTCCAGCCGATGGACGATGCCCGGGCGCGTCTCCCCGCCTACCCCGCGCAGGTCAGGGGCGTGATGGAGCAGCGCGTGTACCAGCGTGCCCGTCTGATGGCCGGCGCCGGGGTGCACGACCAGGCCGGCAGGCTTGTCGATCACGATGACGTGGGCGTCGTCGTAGAGTACGGACAGCGGGATGTCTTCGGGCTCGAGCGCGGACGGCGCCGTGTCCGGCACACGCACCTCCACACGGTCACCAGTCCGGATGGCCGTGTTGGCCTTCGGCGCCGCGACCCTGGCCATCGACACGCAGCCCTCGGCGATCAGGCGCTGTACCTGCGCCCGCGACTGCTGCGGAAGCTCTCCGGCGAGGTACTTGTCGAGCCTCAGGCCTTCGTGTTCCGGCCCGGCCTCGAGGGAGTGTGGCGTCATGGGTGGTGCGAGCCTTCCGGCACACCGCCGTCAGAAGGAACCGCGCTTGCGGACCGGGGCCGGTGCGGGCGCCGTCGCCTGCTTCGCCAGCCACGCCAGCATGACGACACTGAGCGGGGCCAGGACCAGGGAGATGACCTGCGAGGTGGAGAACATCCCCATCATGCCCCGGTCGTCGCCGCGGTAGAACTCGATGACGAAGCGGGAGACGGAGTAGAGGAGCACGAACTGCCAGAAGGTCCGGCCCGGGAACGACCCGGCGCGACGTTCGAGCATCAGGATGACCACGAGGATGGCGAGTCCGGCGAGCGACTCGTACAGCTGTGTCGGGTGAAGGGCCACGTTCAAGGGCGTGCCGACGTTCAAGGCAGCGGCCGGGTCCGTGAAGGTCACGGCCCAGGCGACCTGGGTGGGTCGGCCGTAGCAGCAGCCGGCCGCGAGGCAGCCGAGACGTCCCACCATGTAGCCCAGAGCGATGCCCGGGGCGAACAGGTCTCCCGACTGCCAAAGCGGCAGCTTGTGCTTCCGCAACTGGTAGATGCAGGTCACCGAGGCAGCGATGAGCCCGCCGTAGAACACGCCTCCGGACCGCAGCAGTGAGAAGAACTCTTCACGGCTGCTGGTGAAGTGGCCGAAGTCCACGATGAAGAGCAGGCCCTTGGCGCCGATCAGGGCCGCGATGATCACCCAGATGCCGAGGTCGAGCACCTTGTTGCCGTCGAGGCCGGCCTGATTGGCCCGGCGAACGCCCAGCCAGAGGCCCAGCAGGTAGGCGGCTGCGAGCAGTACGCCGTAGGTGTAAATGGTGACTGGTCCGGCTTCAAGCAGGATTGGGTGCACGGTAGTACCCCAGCATCTCCGCCACGACGTCGAAGAGCAGGAAGATGGCGCCGACGGTGATCGCCGCGTCGGCCACGTTGAACGCCCAGAAGTGCCAGTCGCGCCAGTAGGCGTCCACGAAGTCGAGCACGTAGCCGGCGGTGGCGCGGTCGATGAGGTTGCCGATGGCACCGCCAAGCACCGCTGCCAGGCCGGCCCTGGCGATACGGTGTCCGGCTGGAAGGCTCGCCGCGTACCACGCCACGCCAGACAGCGCGGCGACTGCCACGAGCATGAGCACCAGGGGCTTGAACGGGAAGTCGGCGGCGTTCAGGATGCCGAACGCCGCGCCGGTGTTGTGGACCCGCGTGAAGCTGAGCCACCCCGAGATCACGTCGATGCTCTCGTGCAGTTCGAGCCTGCCGCGCACGAGCGCCTTCGTCCACTGATCGAGCGCGACGACGGCGATGGCGATGGAGGGTTCCAGGCGGCGCATCGAACCTCAGAGGCTCACGGCTTCGCCCAGGGCGTCCACGCAGCGCGGGCACAGCCCGGATCGGTCGGGCGCCGAGCTCACGTCGGGCACGATGCGCCAGCACCGCTCGCACTTGACGCCCGGGGCGCGAGTGACCTCCGCGGCCTGCACGCCGTCGGTCCCGCCGCCGTCGACGAGCTGCACCGCCGACACGCCGAAGAGGGTCGGCAGGAAGGCCTCGTACTGGCGCAGGAGGTCGCGGGTGGCGCCGCCGACCGACAGGGCGACGGCCGCGGAGAGGTTGCCGGTGATGGTCTTGTCCTGGCGCTTCTGCTCCAGGGCCACGTTCACGACGTCCCTGACCGCGCCGAGCCTCGCCCAGCGGTCCAGCAGGTCGGCGTCATCCAGCGCGTCGACGCGGGGGAAGAGCGCCATGTGCACGGAGGCTTCCCGCTGGCCTGGCAGCGCCCGCCACAGCTCGTCCATCGTGATGGACAGGATGGGTGCGAGCAGGCGCGCCAGCCCGTCGACGATCGTGAACATCGCCGTCTGACCCGAGCGGCGGGCCTTGGACGCCGCGCCGAACGTGTACATCCGGTCCTTGGTGACGTCCACGTAGAACGCGCTCACGTCCACGGTGACGAACTGGTTCGCCAGCTGGAACACGGTGGGGTAGTCGTAGTCGTCGTACGCAGCCACGATCCGGCGCGCGACGTCCGAGTAGCGCGCCAGCATCCACCGGTCGATCTCCTCCAGGCGATCCACCGGCAGGACGTCGTCCTTCGGGTCGAAATCGTAGAGGTTGGCCACGAGCACCCGCAGGACGTTGCGGATCTTGCGGTACGCCTCGACCGTGCGCGTCAGGATCTCCTTCCCGATGCGGATGTCCTCGCGGTAGTCCACCATCGACGCCCAGAGGCGGATGATCTCGGCGCCGCTCTGCGCAATCACTTCCTGCGGCGACACGCTGTTGCCGAGCGACTTCGACATCTTCCTGCCGTCCTCGGCCATCGTGAAGCCGTGCGTCAGGACCTGGTTGAACGGCGCGCGGCCCCGGGTGCCGATGCCGACGAGCAGCGAGCTGTGAAACCAGCCGCGGTGCTGGTCGCTGCCCTCCAGGTAGATGTCCGCGGGCCACCGCTGGCCCTTGCGGAACGGCAGCACCGCCTCGTGGCTCGATCCCGAGTCGAACCACACGTCGAGGATGTTCGCCTCGCGCTCGAACTCGCGCCCCCCGCACGACGCGCAGGTGAGGCCCGGCGGCACGAACTCCTCGAGTGGGCGTTCATACCACGCGTCGGCGCCGAAGGTGTCGAACACCGCCGCCGCCTGGTCCACGAGCGACTTCGTGAGCACGGCGGTGCCGCACGTCACGCAATCCATGGCCGGAATCGGCACGCCCCAGGCGCGCTGGCGCGAGATGCACCAATCCGGCCGGTTGGCGATCATCCCCTCGATGCGCGCGCGGCCCCAGCTCGGAATCCAGCGTGTGGCGGCGATGGCGTCGAGGGCCTTCTTCCGGAGGTCCTGCGCCTCCATCGAGATGAACCATTGCGCGGTGGCGAGGAAGATCACGGGATGGTGGCAGCGCCAGCAGTGCGGGTACTGGTGGTCGAAGTCCTCGCGGTGCCACAGCCGGCCGCGCTCGGCCAGGGCCTGCTCCACGTTGGGATTGGCCTTCCAGACCTGCTGCCCGGCGAAGAGCTCCACCGTGTCGTTGTAGTGGCCGCCGGCGTCGAGCGGCGCATAGATCTCGAGTCCGTACTTCACGCCCGTGTGGTAGTCGTCGGCGCCGTGTCCCGGGGCCGTGTGGACGGCCCCCGTCCCGGCTTCGAGCGTCACGTAGTCGCCGAGCACGCCGAGCGAATCACGATCGTAGAGAGGGTGACGGAACACCAGCCGCTCCATCACGCGCCCGGGGAACGTGGCCAGCAGCGTGTCGAACGAGCGGCCCGTCTTCGCGGCGACGGCCGCAGCCAGATCCCGGGCCACGATGACGGCGGTGCCGTCGACGTCGTAGGCGCCGTATTCGAAGTCCGGGTGGAAGGCGATCGCGAGATTCGACGGGATCGTCCAGGGGGTGGTCGTCCAGATCAGCACCGACACGGCCCGGCCGGCCAGGGCCGGCACGCGGCGGCCCGCCTCCTCGCGGCTGGCTTCCGCCAGCGGGAACTCCACGTAGATGGATGGCGAGACGTGCGGCTCGTACTCCACCTCGGCTTCGGCCAGGGCGGTCCGGCAGTGGGTGCACCAGTGGACGGGCTTCTTGCCCTTGTAGACCATGTCCTTCTCGACGAAGGCGCCGAGGGCACGGACGATGGAGGCCTGGTAGCGGAAGGCCATGGTCAGGTAGGGGTCGTCCCATTCCCCGATGATGCCCAGCCGCTTGAAGCTTTCCCGCTGAACGCCGACGTACTTCTCGGCGTACTTCCGGCACTCCCGCCGGAAGTCGGCCACCGACATCTGCCGCTTGCGCGCGCCGAGCTCGCGATCGACCTTGAGCTCGATCGGCAGGCCGTGGCAGTCCCACCCAGGAAGGTAGGGCGCGTCGAAGCCCAGCATGTTGTGGGACTTGACGACGAAGTCCTTCAGGATCTTGTTGAGTGCCGTCCCGATGTGGATGTCGCCGTTGGCATACGGCGGACCGTCGTGCAGCAGGTAGGTCGGCGCGCCTTTGCGGGCCGCGCGAATCTGCCCGTACAGGTCCATCGCGTCCCACCGGGCAATCGTCTCCGGCTCGGTGGTCTGCAGGTTGGCCTTCATCGAGAAGGCCGTTTTCGGCAGATTGCACGTGTCTTTCCACTCGGCCATAGGAATCCCTCATTGTACAGTGAAGGGATGGTGCACGAAGCCACGCTCGACAACGGGCTGACCGTGCTGGTGCAGGAAGTCCACACCGCCCCGCTCGCCTCCGTCTGGTGCTGGTACAAGGTCGGGTCGCGCGACGAAGGGCCAGGGCTCACCGGTGTCTCGCACTGGGTCGAGCACATGAACTTCAAGGGCACGGCACACATTCCCCGCGACCAGGTCAAGGGCATCATCGAGCGCTACGGCGGCAGCTGGAACGGGTACACGTGGATCGACCAGACCACCTACCTGGAGACGGCGTCGGTGGATGCGCTCGACCGCATGCTCTTCATCGAGGCCGAGCGGATGTCGAGCTGCCTCTATCACCCGGACGACTGCGAGTCCGAGCGGACGGTCATCATCTCGGAGCTGCAGGGCGGCGACAACGATCCCGAGCAGCGCCTCGACACCGAGATCACGAGCACGGCCTTCAAGGCGCACCCCTACCGCCACCCCACCATCGGCTGGCTCTCGGACCTCACCAGCATGACCAGGGAGGATCTCGTCGGGCACTACCGCCGGTATTACGTGCCGAACAACGCCACGCTCGTGATCGTCGGTGACGTCCAGGCTGATGACGCGATTCGGCGCGTGCGGGAGGCGTTCGGCGCCATCGCCGCGGGGACGCCGGCGCGGCGGGCGACGCCTGGCGAGCCGCCGCAGGGCGGGGAACGGCGGGTCCACCTCCGCCGCCCGGGTACGACCGCCTACTGGCGCGCCGTGTTCCACGCGCCGGCGTTCGGCCAGCCGGAGTTCTTCCCGCTGCTGGTCATGGACGCCGTCCTCACGGGCGCCTCCGGTCTGAACATCTGGTCCGGCGGCAGTGTTCCGACGCCGCAGCGGAGTGCCAGGCTCTATCGCGGCCTGGTCGACACGGGACTCGCGTCGTCCGTGCACGGGTTCCTGCCGCCCACCGCGGAGGGGTTCCTCTACACCATCGCCGCCACGGTCGCTCATGGTCGGCCGATCGCGGAGGTCGAGCGTGCCGCCCTCGCCGAGCTCGATCGGATCGCCGCCGACGGGCCCCGGCCCGACGAAATCGCCAGGGCGATGGCGCAGCTGCGAGCGCGCTTCGTGTTCGATGCCGGCAGCGTGACCGACCTGGCCCACCAGCTCGGCTACTTCGCGACCATCGGCCGGTGGCAGGACTGGCACGCCGTGGAAGAGCGCCTGGCCGAGGTCACGCCTGAAGCCGTGCACGCCGCGGCCCGTCGCTATCTCGACGCGGACAACCGCACGGTTGGGATCTTCGAACCCGTCCTTTCCGCGGGTGAGGCGCCCTGATGCCCCTTGCCGTCGCTCGACGCGTCCTCCCGAACGGCGTCACCCTCGTGGCGGCCAGAAACCGCCTGATTCCGGCCGTGTCCATCGCCATCGGCGTGGACGCGGGCGCGATCGCCGATCCTGACGGTGCGCCAGGCACCGCCGCGCTCCTGGCGCGTGTGCTCGACCGCGGCACCGCGCGATACGACGCCGAGGCCATCGCGGACGCGTTGGAAAGCCGGGGTGCGTCGCTCTCGGTGGGCGCGAGCCGGCAGCAAATCGTCGCCAGCGCCACCTGCCTGGTCGATGACGCCGCCGCGGTCCTGCCCGTCGCCTGCGCCGTCGTCAAGGAGCCGTCACTCCCCGAGCACGAGGTGACGACGCGGCGTGGAGATCTCCTGACGGCCATCCAGGAGGCGGCCGACGATCCCGGCTCCGTGGCGGTCGATACCCTGCTCTCCAGCCTGTATCCGGGGGGACATCCGCTCGGCCGGCCCGTCCGAGGCACCCTCGAGGCCGTGTCGGTGCTGTCGCGGCAGGATCTCGAGACGTTCCACCTCGCCCGCTTCGCCCCGGCCGCGACGACCGTAGTGGCCGTCGGCGATCTCGACGCCGAGGGCCTGCTGGATCGTCTGTCGACCGAGTTCCAGGACTGGCAGGGCCAGGCGCAGGCCCTCCCACCGGTTGCGACGCCGGCCGCCCGGCAGGCGCGGGCGCTCGTCGTGAAGCCCATGCCCGGCAAGGCCCAGGCCGACGTGGCCTACGGATTCCTCGGGATTGCCCGCCAGGATCCCGACTACTACGCGGCCCTCGTGATGAACAACGCCTTGGGCCAGTACGCCATGGGCGGTCGGCTTGGCGACAGCATCCGCGAGCGGCAGGGCATGGCGTACTACGTCTACAGCGCCCTGGACGCGGGACGTGAGGCCGGGCCGCTGATGGTCCGCGCGGGTGTCGCGGCCGACAACGTCGAGCGGACCATCGCGTCGATCGATGCCGAGCTGTCGTCGGTGCTCTCCGGGGGATTCACGGCCACAGAGGTGGACGACGCGAAGCGCTACCTGATCGGCTCGCTCCCGCGGCAGCTCGAGACCAACGGCGGTATCGCCGGCTTCCTGCTCGCGGCCGAGTTCTACGGTCTCGGGATCGACCACGACGTGCGCCTGCCGCGGCTCATCGACGCCGTGACGCCCGACGACGTCGCCCGCGTGGCACGCCGGCTGCTCGACCCGGCCCGCGCGGTGGTGGTGGTCGCGGGGCCCTGGACCGGCCCGGCCGCATGAGGTCGCCCGGGCCCGTCCGGGCCGTCTTCTTCGACGTGGACTTCACGCTGATCCATCCCGGACCGCGATTCCATGGCCCTGGCTACGCGGCCACGTGTGCGGAGTACGGCGTGTCCGTGGATCCACTGCGTTTCGACGACGCCGTGGCGCGCGCGCTGCCGATGCTCGACGATCTCGATGATCCCCTCTACGATCACGACCTGTTCATCACCTATACGGCGGCGATCATCGAGGCGATGGGCGGCCGGGGCGAGGCCGTGAGGACGGCGGCCGCCGAGATCTACGAGGCGTGGGCCGGCAATCACCATTTCGAGTTGTACGACGACGTGCACGAGGTGCTGCTGCAGCTGACGGCCCGGAAGGTCGAGATCGGCGTGATCTCGAACTCCCACCGGTCGCTCGAGGCCTTCACCGCCCACTTCGAACTCGATCGCTACGTGCGCACGCACGTCTCGGCCCATCCGAACCGCTACATGAAGCCTCACCGGAGCATCTTCGACACGGCGCTGGCGGCGGCCGGCGTGACCGCGGGCGAGGCCGTGATGGTAGGGGACAGCCTCAAGGCCGACGTGCACGGCGCGCTCGGCGCCGGCCTGCGCGCGGTGTGGCTGCGGCGTTCTGGCGAGGACGGTGCGGCCGCCCCCGCGGCCGTGCCGACCATCCGGCGGCTCCACGAGCTGCCCCCCCTGCTCTGGCCCTGACGGCTCGCGCCCTAGCCGGCCCTCTCCGTACCCGGTACACTCCTCCCACCGATGCCCGAGCTGCGCTTTCGCGACCTGCACACCGCCGACGAGTTCCGCCAGGTGATGGCCCTGGAGGCCGAGGTCTGGGGTTTCACCGACCTGAACGACATGGTCACCCTGCCGGTCTTCACGATCACGGTGAAGCGCGGCGCCATCCTGATCGGCGCGTTCGATGAGGCGGACCGGATGGTCGGCTTCGTCTACTCGATCGTCGGGATGAAGCCGTCCCGCCAGGTGCTGCAGTGGTCGCACATGCTGGGCGTGCTCCCGGAGTACCGCAACAGCGGACTCGGCCGCGCCCTCAAGCTCGCGCAGCGGGACAAGGCGCTCGGCCAAGGCTACGAACTCGTGGAGTGGACCTACGACCCCTTGCAGGCCATGAACGCTCACTTGAACTTCACCAAGCTGGGCGTGGTCGCCGAGGAGTACCACCGCAACGTCTACGGCGAGTCCACGAGCGTCCTGCACAAGGGGACACCCACCGACCGCCTGGTCGCCCAGTGGTGGATCGGCCGGCCGCACGTGGCCCGCCGGGTAGCTGGCGAGTCGCGGCTGCCCGTCACCACGAGCGAGGTGTCCGACGCGGCGCCTGTCAACACGACTCGGCCCGCGCAGGCGTGGCTCGCCAACACCGACATCTTTCTCGCGCGGGACGAGCGGCGCCTGGTGCTGGAGATCCCGATGGGGTTCACCGACATGCAGCGCGAGGCCCCGGCGCTCGCCCTCGAGTGGCGGTTGCAGACCCGGGAGATCTTCGAGACCTACTTTCGCCAGGGGTACCGCGTGGTGGACTTCTTCCTCGACCGCTCCCACCACCGCGGCCGCTACCTCCTGGCACGGAAGGACGACTAGTGGCCTGTCCAGGCTGAAGGAGTACCAGATGCCGGAGCGCGGCGGGATGCCCCGCCCGGCGGGTGGTACTGATTCAGCCTGGACAGGCCACTAGGGCGCGCGGCCAGGAGCCACTACGACGGAAGGCGCGGAGGCGCCGTCCGCGCGGCCTCGACCAGGGCCCGTACCAGCGCGGCAACGTCCCCTGCCTCGCCAGGCCCCCGTGCGATCGGCTCCCCACCCACCAGCACGGCGCTCAGGGCGGTCAGCGGTTCGCGAAGGGCCGCCAGTCCCCGCCGTCCGCGTTCGGGATGATGGCTGGCCGCGGTCGTGGCCACGACCTTGCGTTCGAGCTCGCCGGAGCCGACCACCCAGTCGATGGCGTTCTTGAGGACGCCCGGCAGGCTGAAGGCGTACTCCGGGCACGCGATGAGCACCGCGTCCGCGTCGTCCAGCGCCCGCCGCCACCGCAGGACGGACACGGGTGCATCGAGATCCGGGTTGAAGTGCGGCAGGTCGCCGAGTCCGTCGAAGATCGAGATCTCCACGCCGTCAGGTGCGGTCGCGGCCGCCAGCTCGAGGAGCGCGAGGTTGCGGGAGCCCGCCTGGAGGCTGCCCGAGACCGCCAGGATTCGCACGGTCAGCCAGGAGGCCAGGCCAGGGGCCGTCCGCCCAGCACGTGCAGGTGCAGGTGGAACACGGTCTGGCCAGCCTCGGCGTTGCAGTTGAACACGGTCCGGTACCCGCGCCCGGCAACGCCGCGCTCGGCCGCGATGGCGGCGGCGCGGCGCACCATCGCGCCCACGAGGGCCTCGTGCTCCGCGCCCAGGTCGTTCACCGTGGCCACGTGCGCCTTCGGCACCACCAGCACGTGCATCGGCGCCTGCGGGTTGATGTCCTCGAACGCGACGAGCGTGTCGTCCTCGAACACCTTCCTGGCCGGGATCTCGCCGGCGACGATACGGCAGAACAAGCAGCTCATGCGCGGAGTATAGGCGTCGGCCCCCCATGTGACAATCCGTCGCGACCGCGTGTCATGATGCAGGGGACCACCCCCGGATTCGACCTCGACGACCGCCTTCGTGGAACGGCGGCCGCGCAAGGAGCATCGACATGCTTGAAAAGTACAAGGACCTCGAAGGCCTCGCCGCATCGCTCGGTATCCGCGACTTCTCGATGAAGGAAGCGGACGGCAAGGTGAAGATCTCGGGCAAGACGACCTACGCCCTCGAGCGCGACCTCTTCTGGGACGCCATCAAGAAGCACGCGGCCTGGCAGCAGGAGATCGCCGCCGACATCCGCGCCGATCGCACCGACATCCACGGGATCCACGTCGTGAAGCCGGGCGACTCACTGTCCAAGATCGCGAAAGTGCACCTGGACGACGCGAATCGCTACATGGACATCTTCAACGCGAACAAGGACAAGCTGAAGGACCCGAACATGATCCATCCGGGCCAGGAGCTCGTCATTCCGAACCGCTAGCGTCAGTCGGGCCGGCGCGCCACGATTACCCGGGGAATCCCCTGGAGATCGAGGTGCGCCGTCACGCCCCGCAGTCCCGCCGCCTCTGCCAGGGCCGCCGCCGCGGCTGCCTGGCCCACTCCGATTTCGAAGACGAGCACTCCGCCCGGGCGAAGCGCCTCCGCCGCCCTCGCGGTGATGGCCCCGATGTGTTCGAGGCCGTCCGCGCCCCCGAACAGGGCTGAGACGGGTTCGTGGTCGCGCACCTCCGGCTGCAGGTCCGGCGCGTCGGGCAGCGGGATGTAAGGCGGGTTCGACACCACCACGTCGAACGGACCCCCGATGCCGTCGAGGTACGACGTCTCGACCAGCCTCACCCGGCCCGACACGCCGTGGCGTTCGGCGTTCTTCGCCGCGACGGCCAGGGCGGGCGCCGATACGTCCGTCGCGACCACCGTCAGCCGCGGGCGCTCGAGCGCGAGCGTCACCGCGAGACAGCCGCTGCCGGTGCCGATGTCGGCGGCCCGCGTGTCGTCCGCCGCCAGGACCGAGAGCGCCGTCTCGACCACGAGCTCCGTCTCCTGCCGGGGAATGAGCACCGACGCGTTCACGACGAAGTCGCGACCGTAGAATTCCTGCCGGCCTCGCAGGTAGGCCATCGGCTCGCGGGCCACGCGCCTGGCGGCGACCATCTCGAACGCCGATGGAAACGTGGGAACGCCGACGGCGGCGCCGGCCACGGCGAGCGACGTCACGTCTTCGTCCTTCCTCGTGTGCCAGGTGGCGCGGTCCCAGCCGAGCAGGTCGCGCGCGATCAGCTCGGCGTCGAGCGCCGCCTCCTCCCCGGGCACGCCTGCGGCCTCGAAGCGGCGGCGGGTGTCGTGGACCAGGTCGCGCAGGCGCACGGCCTGCCTACCGCCTCGTCGCGGGGTCCGGCTCGGCCGGCTCCGACGCCTCGGTGGCGTCCTTGAGCCGCTGGGCCTGGAAGAAGGTGCTCACCGCGTCGAGCAACTCGGCCAGGTCGCCGTTCAGCACGGTCGTGAGCTGGTGGGTCGTGAAGTTCACCCGGTGGTCGGTGATGCGGCTCTGCGGGAAGTTGTAGGTGCGGATCTTCTCGCTCCGGTCGCCCGTGCCCACCTGACCGCGTCGCTCCTTCGCCAGCGCGTCCTGCTGCTTCTGCAACTCGATCTCGTACAGCCGCGCGCGCAGTACCTTCATGGCCTTCGCGCGGTTCTTGATCTGCGACTTCTCGTCCTGCTGCGACACCACGAGGCCCGTGGGGATGTGGGTGATTCGGACGGCGGAGTACGTGGTGTTCACGCTCTGGCCACCCGGCCCGGACGAGCAGAACGTGTCGATGCGCAGGTCCTTCTGCTCGATCTGGATGTCGACGTCCTCGGCCTCCGGCAGGACGGCGACGGTGGCCGTGGACGTGTGGATGCGCCCGCTGGCTTCGGTGTCCGGTACGCGCTGCACGCGGTGCACGCCGCTCTCGTACTTGAGGCGGCTGTACACCTTCTGGCCCTCGATGCTGACGATGACCTCGCGGATGCCGTGGCCGATTTCGCTGAGGGACATCATGTCCATCTTCCAGCCCTGCTTCTCGGCGTAGCGGCTGTACATCCGGAAGAGGTCCCCGGCGAACAGCGCCGCCTCCTCGCCGCCCGTGCCGGCGCGGATCTCGAGGATGACGTTCTTCTCGTCGTTGGGATCCTTCGGCAGCAGCAGGACCTTGATCTCGCCCAGCAACCGGTCGCGGCGGGCCGTCAGCCCCTCCACTTCCTCGCCGGCAAGGGCCGCCATCTCCGCGTCGCCGCCGGAGGCGAGCTCCTCGGCGTCCTTCAGCTGCGCCTCGACCTGGCGGTATTCGCGGTAGGCCATGACGAGCGGCTCGATGTCCGCCAGGGCCTTGGCCTGCTTGCGGTACTCGTTGGCATCGCCCTGGATCTCCGGCGACGACATGGCCGCTGCGAGGGCCTCGTAGCGGCCTTCCACGGCGGCGAGCTTGTCGAACATCTTCGTATTATCGCTCGCGGCTGCTGTCGCCGCCCGAGACCGGCGGGAGGAACGCCACTTCGTCGCCGTCGGCCACCGCGGTGGTCATCCGCGCATACTCCAGGTTCACGGCCGAGGACATCGACCTGGCATAAGCCTCGGCGGCGGGGTGGGTCGCGACGAGCGAGGCCCACACGTCGGCGACCGTCGCCGGCGGTCCGGCGATCTCCAGGGTGAGATCTCCCGTCCCGACGAGCTCCCGTAGCCGCGCGAAGAGCTTCACGTTCACGCGCATGCGATCTTCAGCGCGGCGGCGCGCGCGTCCTCGTCATGGGCATCGGCCGTGGCGCCTTCGATCCACACCTCGCCACCCTCGAAGTGCTCGTGCTTCCAGATGGGCACGACCTGCTTGATCCGCTCGATCGCGTAGCGGCAGGCGGCGAAGGCATCGGCGCGGTGCGGCGTCGCGACGGCGATGACGACGCTGGCCTCGCCGATCTCCAGCCGGCCGGTCCGGTGATGGATGGCCATGCGCACCCCCGGCCACCGCGTCACCGCTTCCTGGACGATCAGGTCCAGCGCCTTCTCGGCCAGCGGCGCATAGGCCTCGTAGTCGAGCCAGAGCACGCGCCGCCCCTGGTTGTGGTCGCGGACGAGACCCACGAAGGTCGTCACGGCCCCGGAGCCTCGCCCCTCGACTTCCTGCAGGACGCGGTCGACGGCGAGTGGCGCGCTGGTAATGGCGGTCAGTGGCATGCCGCAGCTGGAATTATAGGCCCAGCGACGCCGCGTGCCCCGGCATCAGGTCCGACGGCTCTCCCACTGATGGTCCAGCGGCCGGTGTCCTGCGCCGAGGGGGACGCCCGCGCGCATGGCCTCGCGCACGTAGGCCTGCGCGGCGCGCGCGGCCTGTTCGAGTCCGTCCCCGAGCGCGAGTCGCGCGGCCGTGGCAGCGGCGAAGGTGCAGCCCGTGCCGTGCGTGTGCACGCCCGGCACGCGCGGCCCCTCAATCCGCACGACCGTGTCGCCCTCGACGAGCACGTCCACGATGTCATCCCTGAGAAGGTGTCCGCCCTTCACGATCACCGCGCGCGCACCGAGCGCCTGGATCGCGCGGCCCGCCGCGACGGCGTCCTCCAGCGTCCGGATCGACAGGCCGCTCAACACTTCGGCTTCGGGCACGTTCGGCGTGACGACGCGCGCCTGCGGCAGGAGCGCCCGCCGCACCGCGTCCACCGCCTCGGGCGCCAGCAGGTGATCACCGCTCTTGGCCACCATCACCGGATCCACCACCAGGTTGGGGAGCGCCAGCCTTGCGACGGCGGCGGCCACGGTCTCGACGATCCCGGCCGTCGCCAGCATGCCGGTCTTCACCGCGTCGCAGCCGATGTCCGCCACGACCGCCTCGATCTGGCGGTCGACGAATTCGGGCGGAATCACGTGCACGCCCATGACGCCGACGGTGTTCTGCGCCGTCAGCGCCGTGATGGCGGACGTGCCGAACACGCCGTGGGCGGCGAAGGTCTTGAGGTCGGCCTGGATGCCGGCGCCCCCGCCGGAGTCGCTGCCCGCGATTGTCAGGGCCGTTCGCATGTTGGTAACATCCCGCGCCTATGACGCATTATCGCGCCGCCCTCCGCCGGCTGCCCGCGGGCCGGGCCGCGAACGCCCTCCGTTCCGCCGAGTCGATCGCCTTGGTGCTCGGCGCCGCCGTGGTCACGGCCGTCTCGGCGCAGGTCAGCGTCACCCTGCCCGCCTCGCCGATCCCGTTCACCCTGCAGCCCGTGGCCGTCCTCCTGACGGGCGCGGTCCTGGGCGCGCGGCTCGGTGCGCTCAGCCAGGTCACGTATCTGGCGCTGGGGATTGCGGGCGCGTCGGCGTTCGCGTGGTCGCCGGTGCTGCTGCCGGGCGTGGCCCGGCTGGCGGGACCGACCGGCGGGTTCCTGCTGGCGTTTCCCGTCGCCGCCTTCGTCGTCGGGCTGTGCGCGGACCGCGGTCACGCGCGTCGCGCGTCCGGCGCGCTCGTGTCGATGCTGGCCGGGATGGCGGTGCTGTACGCCGGCGGATCGGCGTGGGCGTCCGTCGTGCTCGGCGCCGGCGCCGGGCCGGCGCTGATGGCGCCGTACGTGGCCGCCGACCTCGTCAAGCTGGCGTGTATCGCGCCCGTCGTGCCGGCGGCCCGCCGGCTGTTGACGCGCCCCTAGCCCTTCCCGTCCTGCGGCGCCGCGCCGGGTTACGGCTTGCGGCGCGCCAGCGGGCTGGAGCGCGCCGAATCCGCCCGACCGAAGATCAAGAAGTACTGGAACGGCAGGAACGTCTCCCGCCGCTCGAGTACGAGCCCCGCCTTCGAGGCCTCCTCCTCGATGTGCTCCGCGGCCACACGTTCCCCGGCCGCGGGCCCCGGTCCTCCGCCGCCGGGGCGGAACTCCACCACCCCGATCCGACCGCCCGGCTTCAGCGCGCGAGCCAGGTTCGCCATCAACGTGACGCGGTCGTCGATCTCGTGCAGTACGTCGACGAGGAGGGCTGCGTCGAGCACGCCGTCGGGCAGCCTCGGGTCGCTGCCCCGCCCGAGCACGCGGGTCACGTTCGACAGGCCCTCCCGCTGCACCCGCCTGGAGATGGCCGCAAGCGTCTCGGGCTGGACGTCCTGGGCGTAGACCTTCCCGTTGGGCCCGACCCGCCGCGCCAGGCGGACCGTGAACCAGCCGCTCCCCGCACCGACGTCGGCGACCACCGAGGCGTCGGCGATGCCCAGTGCATCCAGAATCTGGTGCGGTTTCTGCCACTCGTCCCGGTCCGGCGCCTCGAGCAGGCCCAGGTCCTGCGGGGGGAACAGGCCTCCATGCTGGCCCTGCGGCGCCTGCGCCCAGAGCGGTCCCGCGACGAGCATGGCGGCGAGCGTCGGAAGCCAGCGCGGCATGTCCCATTGTCGCCCAGGCGACCGCGGGTGGGCTGTCGCGTGGGCGCCCCCGGCGACCGCGGGTGGATGTCGAGTGGTCCCGGGAACTTATAATTTCCGCATGCTTCAGGCGTTCCTCGACTCGATGGTGTCCCTCATCGTCCGGACCTCGACCGATCTGCCCCCGGACGTCCGGGCTGCCATGCGGGTGGCGATGGACCGGGAAGAGCAGCCCCGCGCGTCGCAGGCGCTGGCCATCATCGGCCAGAACATCGACCTGGCGGCCGCCGGCGAGGGCGCGATCTGCCAGGACACGGGCATGCCGACCTTCGAGGTGAAGACGCCCGTGGGCGTGAACCAG
Organism: Vicinamibacterales bacterium; assembly: GCA_041394705.1. Lineage (GTDB taxonomy): Bacteria > Acidobacteriota > Vicinamibacteria > Vicinamibacterales > UBA2999 > CADEFD01. The sequence goes on along the minus strand of JAWKHS010000008.1, from coordinate 278,246 downwards.
GTCGCGCTCAAGAAGGCCATCCGCGAGGCCGTGGCCGAGGCGACCAGACGCGGCAAGCTGCGGCCCAACTCCGTGGACTCGCTGACGGGCGAGAACTCCGGGAACAACCTTGGGCCGGGGACGCCCATCATCCACTTCGAGCAGTGGGAGCGCGACGACATCGAGGTGAAGCTCATCCTGAAGGGCGGCGGCTGCGAGAACATGAACATCCAGTACTCGCTGCCCACCGAGCTCCCGCACCTGGGACGCGCCGATCGCACGCTGGAAGGCGTCCGCAAGTGCATCCTCCACGCGGTGTGGAACGCGCAGGGCAAGGGCTGCGCGCCCGGCGCCATCGGCGTCGCCATCGGCGGCGATCGCACGTCGGGCTACGTGCTCGCCAAGGAGCAGCTGTTCCGCACGCTCGACGACGTCAACCCCGACGAACGCCTGGCCGCGCTCGAGGCCGGGATCATGGCCACGGTGAATCGCCTCGGCGTCGGCGCGATGGGCTTCGGCGGGCGCGTGTCGCTCATCGGCTGCAAGATCGGCGTGATGAACCGCCTGCCGGCGAGCTTCTTCGTCTCGGTGGCCTACGACTGCTGGGCGTTCCGCCGTCTCGGCGTCGTGATCGACCCGGGCTCCGGCGAGATCCGCCAGTGGCTCTACCGCGACCCCGCCGTGCCCGCGCTGGCCATGATGGACCAGGCCGGGTACCAGCGCACGGGACGCGAGGTGGCGCTCACGACGCCGCTCGACGAGGCCACCGTGCGGTCGCTGAAGGTCGGCGACGTCGTGCTCCTGAGCGGTCGGAGCTACACGGGCCGCGACGCCGTGCACCACCACCTGATGTCCCACGAGCCGCCCGTGGACCTGCGTGGCAGCCTCATCTACCACTGCGGACCTGTCGTGAAGAAGCTCGACGACGGCTCGTGGACCATCACGGCCGCCGGGCCCACGACGAGCATCCGCGAGGAGCCCTACCAGGCGGACATCATCGGACGCTACGGCATTCGCGCGGTGATGGGGAAGGGCGGCATGGGCAACCGGACGCTGGAGGGCCTGCGCGAGCACGGCGCGGTGTACCTCAACGCCGTGGGCGGCGCCGCCCAGTTCTACGCGCGGTGCATCGAGCGCGTCGACGGCGTGTCGCTGTCGGAGTTCGGCACGCCCGAGGCGATGTGGCACCTGCAGCTCAAGGACTTCCCGGCCGTCGTGACGATGGACGCCCATGGGAACAGCCTCCACAAGGACGTGGAGCAGGCCTCTGCCGCCGAGCTGGCCGGCCTTGCCACTCAGGCGTCTGGCTTGTAAGTCATTGATTTGCAGTGTTTTAGCAGTGAATCCCGACCGAATGCGTCCGTGTTAAGATGCAGTCATGCACACCGACACTGCCCTCCCGACTTCCCTCGACGCCACCGTCCCCGTCGCGACGCCCAGCGTCATCCACGTGACCGAAGCGGCGGCGGCCAAGATCAAGGAGCTGCTCGTCGAGGAGGGCAAGGCCGACAGCGGTCTGCGCGTCTTCGTGCAGGGCGGCGGCTGTTCGGGTTTCCAGTACGGCCTGATGATCGAGGAATCGGGTGCCGGCGTCGGCGACCAGCTGTTCGAGTCGAACGGCGTGCGCCTGCTCGTGGACCCGGTCAGCCTCAGCTACCTGAAGGGCGCCGAGGTGGACTTCGTGGACACGATCACGGGCGGCGGGTTCACCATCAAGAACCCCAACGCCACCTCCACCTGCGGGTGCGGCTCCTCGTTCAGCGCGTAGTCACGCGCCCCCCGTCACCAGGACGCGGGCGCGGTGTCCGCCGCGCCCGCCGTCCGTCCATCGTCCCGTTCCGCCACACGCCATGACGATGCCCGCCCTGCCCGATCTCGATCGCCTGCGGCCCGCCGGCACGAAGCGATCGAGCAAGCGCGACCTGATCGTCAACGCCTTCCTGCGACAGGAAGGCCACCTGAGCGCCGACGACCTGGTGGACATCATCAAGCGGGAGGACCAGCGCATCAGCCGCGCCACGGTCTACCGCACGCTCCAGTGGATGGTGACCGCCGGCATCGCGCGCAAGGTGGACTTCGGCGAGGGCCGGTTCCGCTTCGAGCACTCCTACCGGCATCCGCGCCACTTCCATCTCATCTGCAAGACCTGCAACCGGTCGTTCGAGTTCCTCAGCTCCGACATCGAATCGCTCGTCGAGGAAGTGGCGGCGGCCCGCCGCTTCACGGCGCGCCAGAGCGTCGTCCAGATCTACGGCACGTGCGAAGCCTGCCAGGCCGGGCGCCCGGCCTCGCCCGATCCCGGCAGCTCCGAGTTGCTCTTCGCCCGCGACGCGCTCCGCATCGCCATTGCCACCGAGCGTTCCGGCCTCGAGTTCTACACGCGGGCCTCGAAGATCACGCGCAACGTCCGCGGCCGTCACGTGTTCGAGAAGCTGGCCGAGGAGGAGAAGGAGCACCTGTCCACGCTGGAGCAGCGGTACCGCGGCCTGCTCGACCGCGACCCGCAGCTCGAGTCGCGCCCGACGTTCCTGTTCTTCAAGGGGGCGGCCAACGGTCTCTTCGCGCAGGGCGCCGAGGACCTGCGGCGACCCGGCGTGGACGAGGCCGAAGCCCTCCGCATCGGTATCCGGTGCGAGCGCGGGTCGCACCGCTTCTTCAAGAAGTACGGCGAGCGCTTCGAGGACTCCGAAGGCAAGCAGGTGTTCCTCGAGTTCGCCGAAGAGGAGCGCCAGCACCTGGAACTCCTCATCCGCGAATACCGCGCGCTCATCGCCCGCACCCACGATCGGAAGCGCGGCCGGCCCGCCAACGACGCCCCCCGGCCGAAGCGCCCGTCGCGTTCCCGCCGGCCGTCCGCGTGAGCCGCCGTCCGTGAGCGGATCCGATCCGCTGCTCGCCTTCGACGGCGTCGTGAAACACCACCAGGCGCTGCGCCCGCTGCGCCTCGCCCGCCTGCACGTGGCCGCCGGTGCCGTGATCTCGCTGAGCGGCCTCGACGCCCTCGCGGCGGAAGTCCTGGTCAACCTCCTCACGGCCGCCAGCCGGCCCGACGAGGGCGACGTGCGGCTCTTCGGCCGATCGACCGCCGCGATCGACGACGAGGCGTCGTGGCTGGCGATGCTCGATCGCCTCGGCCTGGTCACCGAGCGCGCCGTGTTGCTGGCGCAGTGCACGGTCGCCCAGAACCTGGCGCTTCCGCTCACGATCCAGATCGATCCGCTCGCGCCCGACGTGCGCGGCCGCGTCGAGGCGCTGGCGGCCGAGGTCGGGATCCGGGCCGACGCCCTGGACATGCCCGTGGGCGCGGCCGGGCCCGGGCTCGTGCAGCGCGTGCGGCTCGGGCGCGCCGTGGCGCTCGATCCGTCGCTCATCGTGGCCGAACACCCCTCCGCCTCCCTGCCCCGCGGAGAGGTGGCGCCGTTCGCACGGGATCTCGCCCGCCTCGTCACGGCCCGCGGCGCGGCGCTGCTGGCCGTCAGCGCCGACCGGGAGTTCAGCGCGGCGCTCGGCGGCACCGCGTTGCGGCTGAACCCGGCGACGGGCGAGGTGTCGCGCGGCGGCCTGCTGGAGCGGCTCGGGCTGCGATAATGCCCGCATGATCATCTACGGTCACGTCGTACGGCTCGAGCCGGCCCACGGCTTCGGCTTCATCCACGACGACTCGCACGGCGACTGGTTCTTCGTCGACGCCGGCGTACGCGCCGGCGGCATGGCGAGCCTGTGGGTCGGCGAACGCGTGGGTTTCACGTTCGAGGCGACGCCGGCGGGCCCACGCGCGTCGGACATTCATCCCGAGGCGGCCGATTGACGTCCACACGGATCCTGCTGTTCGACGTGGACGGCACGCTCGTCCTCACCGGCGGTGCGGGCAAGCGGGCGATGGACCGTGCGTTCGAGGCCGAGTTCGGCGTGCCCGACGCCTTCACGGGCGTCTCGATGGCGGGCCGTACTGATCGGTGGCTGGTCGAGACCGCGCTGGAGCGGCACGGACTGCCGGCGTCGAGCGATCACCTCGGGCGCTTCCACAGGCGGTACGTCGTCGAGCTGGCCGCTTCGATCCACGAGCCTGGTGTCGGGCGCCGGGGCGTGCTGCCGGGCGTGGCCGAGGCGCTCGATCGCGTCGCGGCGCTCGACGGCGTGCAGACGGCCCTCCTGACCGGCAACTACGAGCACGGCGCCCGAATCAAGCTGCAGCATTTCGGGCTGTGGACGCGCTTCTCGTGGGGCGCCTACGGCGATGAGCACGCCGAGCGGGACGCCCTGGCCGTGGCCGCGCTGGCCCGGGCCCGCGACCTCGGGCTGCGTCTCGCCGACGCCCGGCACGCCGTCGTCATCGGCGACACGCCGTTCGACATCGCGTGCGCGCGGGCCGCCGGCGCCCGGGTGGTGGCCGTGGCCACTGGCGGTCACTCGCTGGATGAACTGCGGGCCTGCGGTCCGGACCTCGCGCTCGAGGACCTGCGGGCGGTGGACACGCTCGTGGAGTTCATCGCCAGCGATTGACCGTCCGGCCCCGGCGGCATGCCCTGCGTCCGCGGCCCAGCCGCGACGACACGTCGGACCGCAATCACGCCGAGTGGATGTGGCGGAAGCGCCTGGGAGTCGAACCCAGCCTGCCCTCGGAGAGCGCAGCGACCGGTTTTGAAGACCGGGAGGGCCACCGGGCCCCGTTCGCTTCCGCCAGGATCATACCGTGCGCGCTCCGGGCACCAGACGCGCGACTGCGAACGGAAGGCGATGGGACCGGCCGTGGAGGGACGAGGCGCCGGCCTCGACGGACGGAGGCCGGGCGACGGGGAGCTGGTCAGTTCTCGATCAGGCGGACGTCGGCCGCGCGCGGGCCTTTCTGCGATTCCTCGGTCACGAACTCCACCCGCTGGCCTTCACGGAGCAGTTCGAAGACGACGCCGCGCACGGCACTCCGATGGAAGAAGTGCTCGAGACCCGACTCGTCGCGAATGAAACCGAAGCCCTTGTCGATCAAGAGGCGTGCAATGGTCCCCTGATGCATGTCCGTGCCCTCCGAAGCGAAAGCGAGCCCGCGCACTGACGGGCGAGGCTCGATGGCGTACCCGGCGAACCGGTTGAGCTCGCGTCCGCGGCCTGTCGAACCTGGCGTAGGTCCGTGAGGTTCGGGCAGTGTAGGCGCAGGACTACCCAGCAAGTCAAGGCCGTACGCGCGCGGCGTTGCGGCCTCGTGGGACGATAGGCGCCGATGATTCGCGCCGTCGTCCTTGCCGCCGGGGAGTCGAGACGCATGGGCCGCCCGAAAGCCGGCCTGCTGGTGCGTCCAGGAGGCTCGACGTTCGCCGCGGCGCTGGCGAAGACCCTCCTCGACGCGGGCCTCGCGGGGGTCACCGTCGTGGCCGGGGCGCACCCTCGGGCGGTACGGGCGTCCTTGCTGGGGCAGTCCGCCGTGCGCGTCGTCGACAATCCCGACTGGCCAGCTGGACAGTTGTCCTCGCTCCGGGCGGCGCTGGACGCGCTGGAGGCCGAGGACGGCCCCGCCCTCGAGGCGATCCTCGTCGCCCTCGTGGACAGTCCGTTCGTGCGGGTCGAGACGGTGCGCACCCTCGTCGCCCGCTGGCGCGGCACCGGTGCGCCGATCGTACGGCCGGCCATCGGCGACAGGCACGGGCATCCCGTGATCTTCGGGCGCGCGACGTTCGAGGCGCTCCGCTCGGCGCCGCTCACCGAGGGCGCGAAAGCGGTCATCGCGGCCTGGCGGTCCCAGGTGCTGAACGTGCCCGTCGATGATCTCGGCGTCCTCCGGGATATCGACACGCCGGCCGACTACGACGCCGCCACTGGCGGCGCCGGCTGAAGGATCCCGCGGCCGCTCGGCGTGACCCGGCTCGACCGTGTGATTGAATAGCGCCGTGTCCGCGTATCTGGTGCACCTCGGGTACGGGTTGATGCTGGCCGCGCTCCTCGCGCGCGACGTCCTGCGGCTCCGGATGCTGCTCGTGGCGGCCCAGGCGGTGCTCGCCGTCTACACGTTCCGGCTGGGCGTGCCCGCGATCTGGCGCTGGAACCTGCTCTTCGTCGCCATCAACGCGTACTGGGCCGTGCGCATCCTGCGGGAGCGCCGCGCCGTGACGGTGCCCGAGGCGCTGAGGCCGCTGCACGAGGACACGTTCCGGGCGATGAGCCCGTCGGAGTTCCTGCGGTTCTGGGGCCTCGGCACGCCCGTCGAGGCGCGGGATGCGGTGCTGACCACCGAAGGCGACTTCCCCGACGCGCTGTGGATCGTGGTGCGCGGCCGCGCGGCCGTGCGGCGTGGCGCCACGACGATCGCGCGTCTGACCGACGGTCAGTTCGCGGGCGAGATGAGCCTCGTCACGGGACGCCCCGCCAATGCGACCGTCGTCGTGGAAGGCGGCGCCACGCTGCGGTCCTGGGGAGCGCCGGTGTTGCGCGAGCTCGAAGGCGCCGAGCCGAGGCTCTGGAGCCGCCTGCAGGCCGTGCTCGGCACCGACCTCGTCGGGAAGGTCCGCCGCGGCGACCCGGTCGACGCGTAGCGGCCAGGCGAGCGGCCCCGCCGGACTCGGCCGTACAGCACTCGGGCGCCGCACGGCGTGTGCCGCACGGCGCCCGAAGGACGTCCAGCGCTAGATCGCGCCGGCTACCACTTGAACTGCACGCCCAGCCGGAGGACGCGCGGGTTCAGGATGCCGCTCGGCTGGTTGTAGGCCGCGGTGCCGAAGTTGACGGACCGCACGCCCAGGACCGGGTTGGCGTTGGTGATGTTGAAGAGGTCGAGCTGCAGCTGCGCGCGGCGGCCGGCGCCCACCTCGAACCACTTGGCCAGGCTGAGGTCCAGCTGGTTGATCCGGTCGAGCAGCTGGGTGCCGCCCGGCACGAGCGGAATGGTGAGCGAGGCCTCGGTCATGCCCGGGACCACGAGTCCGCCTGGCACGCACGGCGCGTTGCACGCGGTGTTCGGGTAGCGGGTGGTGCGGGTGATGAGCCAGCGCGTGGCGATGGGGCTGCCCACGTCGCCGTAGCCGGGGCCGGCGATCTTGTTGCGGTCAGCGGCGGCCGTGCCCGTGTAACCGCCGAGGGCCCGGCCGTTGATGCTCTGGAACGAGAGGCTGGCCTGGATGCCGAAGCCCACCGGGTAGGTGCCGGCGAGCTTGAACTGCTTCAGCCACGGCAGGCCGTTGTCGCTGTCGTTGCAGAAGCGGAGGAAGTTCGGGTCGTCCGGCTCGTCGCACGTGTTGCGCAGCGTGCGCTCCATCGTGAAGCCGCCGAAGATCGTGCCGCCCCGGGGCAGGCGCGCGTTGAAGGTCAGGTCGCCGCCGTTGTAGACCTGCTTGCGGTCGGACCCGTTGGTGTCGAAGTCCTGGACCTGCGCCAGCTTCGCGGCGGTGGCGACCGTGTAGACCTGGAACACGCTGCCGTCGAGCGGGCTCACGACGTCCACGGCCCGGTAGTCGCTCATCTCGCGCAGCAGGTTGTCGGTCACCGGCAGGTCGTAGAACTGCCGACGGTAGTAGGTGGCGGCCACCGACACGCGCGGGAAGAGCTCGTGCTGGATGCCGCCCGTGAACTCGAGGTTGTAGGTGCGCTGGAAGTCGGGATCCACCGTGGCGAGCGAGCGGACGCCGAAGTTGTTCGGCAGCTGGGCGTAGTTGATCTCGCAGCCGGGCGAGAGGTACGTGCAGCCCTTGTCGCCCTCGGCGATGTCGTTGCCGTTCAGATCCGTCCAGTTCAGGCTGGCGCTCGTCAGGGCCAGCGGGTTGTACTTGGTCGCGAACTGCGTCGTGCGCGATTCGTTGTAGCGGTTGAAGCCGGCCTTGAGCGCGGTCTTGCCGGTACCGAACAGGTCGTAGACCACGCCGAACCGCGGCGCGAAGTCCTTCCACGTCGGCATCTGGATCGCGTCGAACTGGCGCGCCGGCACGAAGCGGCCGTTGCCGGACTGCTGGTCCGCCACCTCGTGGGCCAGGATCTCGTAACGCAGGCCGGCGTTGACCGTCAGGCGCTTGAGGGCCCACGAATCCTGGACGAAGAAGCCCACATCGGCCTTCAGCTTCTCCTGGTAGCGCAGGGGCGTGTTGTAGACCGTGACCGAGATCGGGTTCGTGAAGGGCGTCGTGGTGCCGGCGTAGACCTGCTGCAGGTCGCCGTTGGCCTCCCGGGTGTTCACGTAGGAGCCCCAGGTGTACTGGACGCCGGCCTTGATGTTGTGCGCGCCCGTGATGTAACTGAGGGCGCCCATCATGCTCCAGCGATCCGGGTAGCGGCCGCCCCAGTTGGCGAGGCCGTTGGTCAGCGCGGTGAAGTTCTGGTCGCGGCGGCTGGCGTTGGCGAACCACTCCGGCGAGAACGGCACGCGGTTGACGCCGGGCTGGTTGGTGATGACGTACTCCTCGTAGTTGAACGAGTAGCCCGCTTCGGCGAGGAGCTGGTTGCTGAGGGTGCCCGTGTACTTGGCGGCGGCCGAGTTGTAGCGCGGCGAGGTCCAGATCTGCGAGGACGTGTCCGGGTCGTCCCCGGCGTTCATGCCGTGGCCCCGGAACTTGTCGATCTCGTCGTAATAGACCGAGAACTTGTGCTTCGACGTCGCCTGCCAGGTGAGGCGGAGCAGCATGCTCTTGATCTTCTGGTCGTCGATGCCGGTCTCGCAGTTCAGGCTGCCGCTGCGGCACCCGGCGACCGCGCTGCGGTAGGCCGTGCCCGACGGCGCCACGAACGTGTCGGCCACCGGGGCGTTCACGGACCAGGCGCGGGCCGAGGAGAAGAACCAGAGGCGATCGCGCTTGATGGGGCCGCCGAGGGCCAGGTTGAAGTCGTAGATGCGGTCCACACCGGGGCCGTTGCGGAGGCCGCGGTCCTTGATCTCCTGGGAGAGGTTGTCGCTCTGCCAGGCCTTGTCGGTCCAGGAGCCGAAGAAGGAGCCGCTGAGGCGGTTGCCGCCGTCCCGGGGGACGATGTTCATGCGGACGCCGCCCTGCGAGACGTCGGCGTTGGCGCCGCTCGTCTGGTAGCTCATCTCCTCCATCATGTTGGCGTTGAAGTACTGCTGGACGGCGCCGTCACCGTCGAGGCCGTTCACCATCAGGCCGTCCACCGTGACGATGTTGTTGGCGGAGGTGAGGCCGCGGGTGGACATGTAGCTCTGCTGCATGGCGCGCGAGCCGCCCACGTCGGGGACGTTCAGAGAGACGCCGCTCACGAGCTGGGCCAGGGCCTGGATGGTGCGGCCGGTGGGCACCTGCTCGAGGATCTCGGAGGTCATCACCTCGACCTTGGCGTTGCTGGAGACGTCGACGGTGGGCGAGGCGCCCGTGACCGTGATGGCTTCCTCGAGGGCACCGACCTCGAGTGTGGCGTTCATCGTGGCCACGAAATCGACCCGCAGCTCCACCTTTTCCTGGCGGACCTGCTTGAAGCCGGCCAGCGAGAACGTGACGGTGTAGGTGCCGGGCCGCAGGTCCACGATGCGGTACTGGCCGTTTTCGTTCGTGACGTCGGTCTTGGTGCCCTCGATGAGCACCGGGCTCGAGGCCTCAACCGTCACGCCGGGCATCACCGCGCCGCTCGTGTCCCGGACCACCCCTGTGAACGAACTCTGCGCGGCTGCGACCGCCGGCAGGCACAGCGCCAGCACCGACGACGCGATCCACGCTCTCAAACGAATCGACATGGCCCTCATCTCCCTGGTTGTCGGGGGCCGCCCGCCCCGGTCACGTACCCCTGAGCGTTCGTCCCGCCTCGGCCGCCTATGACGTACAGCACCACGAGGGGGGCGCATCCCCCATGTGCGCCAACCCAGATACAGCCTTTTGGGCCGTAGATGGCTGCGAGGATTTATCACGAAACATCTGCAAACGCCAGTGTATGTCTACAGGAGATGCATTACATGAGCCCGGCTGGCGGCAGCATCGAGCCCGTCTGTCAAGGGGGCGACCGGGGCGCGTGAGACGGGGAGGAAGCCCGGAACAGGGCCAAGGGCGAGCCCGAAGGGGCGTGGGCGGGGAGAACGGGCGGAGAAGACGGGAGGGGAATCGAGCGGGGGACGGGCGCGGCCGACCCGCGGGCTGGACAGCCAGCGGGCGTTGAGGAAGCCCGCCGCCGGCGGCCGTGGGGCGGAAACCCGGCCCGGCCGTCGCGGCCGGGCCGGTCCCCTGTCAGGCGCGGGTGGCTACCACTTGAACTGCACGCCCAGCCGGATGACGCGCGGGTTCAGGATGCTGCTCGGCGTGTTGTAGGCGGCGGTGCCGAAGTTGACCGACCGCACGCCCAGCACCGGGTTGGCGTTGGCGATGTTGAAGAGGTCCACCTGGAACTGCGCCCGGCGGCCGCCGCCGACGTCGAACCACTTGGCGAGGCTCAGGTCGAGCTGGTTGATCCGGTCCAGGAACTCGGTTCCGCCGGGCACGAGCGGCACCGTGACGGAGGCCTCGGTCATGCCCGGGACCACCAGCGCGCCCGGCGTGCACGGGCCCGTGCAGTTGGCGGCGTAGCGGGTCGCCCGCGTGATGAGCCACTGGGTGGCCACCGGGCTCCCGGTGTCGCCGTACCCGGGACCCGAGATCTTGTTGTTGGCCGTCGTGTAGCCGCCGAGCGCACGCCCGGCGATGCTCTGGAACGAGAGACTGGCCTGGACGCCGAAGCCCACCGGGTAGGTGCCCGCGAACTTGAACTGCTTCAGCCAGGGGATGCCGTTGTCCGCGTCGTCGCAGAAGCGGAGGTTGTTCGGGTTGTCCGGCTCGTCACACACGTTCCGCATGGTGCGTTCCATGGTGAAGCCGCCGAAGAGCGTGCCGCCCCGGGGCAGCCGCGCATTGAACGTCAGATCGGCGCCGTTGTACACCTGCGACCGGTCCGAGCTGTTGGTGTCGAAGTCCTGCACCTCCCGCAGCTTGGCCGCGGTGGCCACCGTGTAGACCTGGAACACGCTGCCGTCGAGCGGGCTCACGACGTCCACGGCGCGGTAGTCGCTGAACTCCCGGAGGAGGTTGTCGCGCACCGCCAGGTCGTAGAACTTGCGGCGGTAGTAGGTGGCCGAGACCGACACCCGGGGGAAGAGCTCGTGCTGGATGCCGCCCGTGTACTCCAGGTTGTAGGTGCGCTGGAAGTCGGGATCCACGGTCGCCAGCGACCGGCTGCCGAAGTTCGACGGCAGCTGGGCGTAGTTGATCTCGCAGCCCGGGGACAGGTACGTGCAGCCCTTGTCGCCCTCGGCGATGTCGTTGCCGTTCAGGTCGGTCCAGCTGAGGCTCGCGCTCGTGAGCGCCAGCGGATTGTAGCGGGTCGCGAACTGGGTCGTGCGCGACTCGTTGTAGCGGTTGAAGCCGGCCTTCAGGGCCGTCCTGCCGGTGCCGAACACGTCGTACACGATGCCGACCCGGGGGGCGAAGTCCTTCCACGTGGGCATCGGGATTGCCGAGAAGCTCCGCTCGCCGATGAAACGGCCGGCGCCCGACTTCTGATCCGCCACTTCGTGGGCGAAGCGCTCCCAGCGGAGGCCCGTGTTGATGGTCAGGCGGTTCAGCGCCCAGGAGTCCTGGATATAGAGGCCCAGGTCGCCGTTCAGGTTCTCCTGGTAGCGCAGCGGCGTGTTGTAGACGGTCACGCTGATCGGGTTGCCGTTCGAGTACACCTGCTGCAGGTCGGCGTTGGTCTCGCGGGTGTTCACGTACGTGCCCCAGGTGTACTGGAACCCGGCGCGGACGTTGTGCGCGCCCGTGATGTAGCTGAGCGCGCCCATCATGTTCCAGCGGTCCGGGTATCGGCCGCCCCAGTTCGCCAGGCCGTTGGTGAGGGTGACCAGGTTCTGGTCACGGCGGCTCGCGTTGGCGAACCACTCGGGCGAGAACGGCACCTTGTTGACGCCCTCCTGGTTGGTGATGACGTATTCCTCGTAGTTGAACGAGTAGCCGGCCTCGGCGAGGAGCTGGTTGCTGAGGGTGCCCGTGTACTTGGCGGCCGCGGAGTTGTAGCGCGGCGAGGTCCAGATCTGGGAGGCCGTGTTGTAGTCGTCGCCGGCGTTCATGCCGTGCCCACGGTACTTGTTGATCTCGTCGTAGTACACCGAGAACTTGTGCTTCGAGGTGGCCTGCCAGGTCAGGCGCAGCATGCCGCTTTCGATGCTCTGGTCGTCGATGCCGGTCTCGCAGGAGATCGCCCCGCTCCGGCACTGGGCGATGCCCGTGCGATACGGCGTGCCCGCCGGCACCACGAGCACGTCCTGCACCGGGGCGTTGACGGACCAGGCCCTGGCGGAGCCGAAGAACCACAGGCGGTCGCGCTTGATGGGGCCGCCGATGGCCAGGTTGAGGTCGTAGATCCGGTCGACGCCGCCGCCGGTCCGGAGGCCGCGGTCGATGATGTCCTGGGTGAGGTTCTTGCTCTGCAGGTTCTTGTGGTTGAAGGAGCCGAAGAAGGAGCCGCTGAAGCGGTTGCCGCCGTCCTTCGGGACGATGTTCATGCGGACGCCGCCCTGCGAGACGTCGGCGCCGGCGCCGCTCGTCTGGTAGGTCATCTCCTCCATCATCGCGGCGTTGAAGTACTGCTGGACGGCACCGTCACCGTCGAGGCCGTTCACCATCAGGCCGTCCACCGTCACGATGTTGTTGGCGGAGCTGAGGCCACGGGTGGACATGTAGCTCTGCTGCATGGCGCGCGAGCCGCCCACGTCCGGCACGTTCAGGGAGACGCCGCTCACGAGCTGGGCCAGGGCCTGGATGGTGCGGCCGGTGGGCACCTGCTCGAGGATCTCGGAGGTCATCACCTCGACCTTGGCGTTGCTCGAGACGTCGACGGTGGGTGAGGCGCCCGTGACCGTGATGGCCTCCTCGATGGCGCCCACCTCGAGCGTCGCGTTCATGGTGCCCACGAAGTCGGCGCGCAGCTCCACCTTTTCCTGCCGGACCTGCTTGAACCCGGCCAGCGAGAAGCTCAAGGTGTAGACGCCCGGGCGCAGGTCCACGATGCGGTACAGACCGTTCGCGTCGGTGATGTCCGACTTGGTGCCCTCGATGAGCACCGGGCTCGTCGCTTCCACCGTGACGCCCGGCAGCACCGCGCCGCTCGTGTCCCGGACCGTCCCCGTGAACGAACTCTGAGCCAGTGCGACGCCTGGCGCGCACATGGCGAGCGCGGCACACATGATCCACGTTCGCAGTCGTCTCTCCATCTCCACCTCTCCCTTTAGGCCCGCCGGCACTTCGGGCTCGGCTGTGAGCTCGCCCGCCTCAGAGCGCAAAGAGGCGCGACTGCGGCTCGGCATGCAGGGCTGAGGTTTTAACCGTCGGGTCAGAGTCGTTTCAATCCCGGTTCTGACGACACGCAAATACAAGGTTTTCGCATGGTGAATACCAGCGCGACGTGATAGGCCGCTCCCGTATCATTCGGGATACGGCCCGGTGAGCGTCGGAGGCGACGATGATGACGAATCGATTCGGGTGGATGGGGCTGCTCATGGCGGGCGCGACCCTGGCGGTCTCGGGGCAGTCGCCTTCCCGCGCCACTCTCTATGAAGGCGCCCGCCTGCTCCTCGGCGTGCCCGGACCGCCCATCGAGCGGGGCGCCTTCCTGGTGGAGGCCGGGCGCATCCGGGCGATCGGGCCCGCCGGCTCGGTGGCCGCGCCCTCAGGAGCCACGCGCGTGGACCTGGGCGGCAAGACCGTGATGCCGGCGATGGTCAACGTCCACGTCCACATCGGCTACGAGAAGTACACGTCGTGGCAGGCCTCGAACCATACGCCCGGCAACGTCGTGGACCACCTCCAGCGCTCGGCCTTCTACGGTACTGCCGCCGTCACCTCGGTCGGGACCAGCCCCCTCGACCAGATGCTCGCCATCCAGGCCGACCAGCGGGCCGGCCGCCTGCCGCCGGCCGCCCGCCTGCTCTTCATGCCGGGCTTCGCGCCGCCCAACGGCGGCCCGGACGCCGTGCTGCGCGTCGCGACCAACGAGCTGAAGGTGATCAACGAGGTCACGACCGCGGCGGAGGCCCGGGCGGCTCTGCGCCGCCTGGCGTCGCGCGGGATTCGCCACGTCAAGGCCTGGTACGACGATCGCCGCGGGAGCTATCCCAAGCTGCCGCTCGACGTGTATCTCGCGATCGTGGACGAAGCGCACCGCCTGAAGATGACCCTGCACACGCACGCCATCGACCTGGCCGATCAGAAGACGGCCGTCAAGGCCGGCACCGACGTTCTCGTCCACATGGTGCAGCGCGAGCCGCTGGACGACGAGTACCTCGCTCTCGTCCGCGAGCGGAAGCCCTACTGGGCGACCGTCATCGGACTCGGCGACCCGACCGAGGTCTGCAACGCCGACCCGTTCTTCGAGCAGGCACTGCCGGATGCCGTCATCGCCCGCATCCGCGCCACGAAGGAGCGCCGTCCGCTGGCTCCAAGCTGCGGCCCTCCGCCTGCGAGCGCGGCCGACCGTGAACGCCAGATGGCCGAGAACTTTCCGAAGATGCTGGCCGCCGGGGCCAGGGTCGTGCTGGCCACCGACACGGGCATCCAGCCAGGGCACACCTTCGGCTCGGGAGAGCACGTGGAGATGGCGCGGTGGGTGCAGCTCGGCATGTCGCCCGCCGAGGCGATCGTCGCGGCCACCAGCCGGCCCGCCGCCCTGATGGGCCTGGACGACCTGGGCGCGCTGGCCGCCGGCAAGCGCGCGAGCTTCATCGTCCTCGACGCCAACCCGCTCGACGACATCAGGAACACGCGGAGGATTGCCGACGTGTATCTCGACGGGGCCAGGCTGGATCGCCCGGCCCTGGCGGCGTCGTTCAAGCGCCCGGCGCCGTAGCGGGCGCCGGACGGCACGTCCGGTCCGCCGTCAGCGGCGACACGCCGGATGCATGCAGTTGCAGTGCAGCTCGGTCTCCGGCGCCCGCTTGCAGTAATCGCTGCAGTACTTCGTGCCAGCGGGCACCGTGCAGTCGCAGCTCGGGTGGGCGCACTTCTGAGGCTGACCCGATGCAGGCTCGGCCATGGCGGCTCCCGTTCCGTGCTCCGACAGGTGGAGCACCGGGTCAGCATGCGCTCATGGGGTCGGCCGGCGCAAGGCAAACCGACGCGGCCCCGGCGTCGTGGCAGGGCTCAGTTCGGCCGCGCGCCCAGGCGATCGAGGCGGCGCGCAAGCGAGGGGGCCACGCGGCCGGCCAGCGGCATCCACGTCTCGCGCGGAAACACCACGACGATCACGGGCAGCGCCACCGCGCCGGCCACGGCGACGCGCAGGGCGAGGCGCGCGTACGACGTCGGGTCGACCCACGGCGCGAGCAGTGCCTGCGTCAGCGCGCAGGCGGCGCCGAGCGCGGCCGATGGCAGGGCGACGCGCCGCGCGAAGTCGCGGAGGCCGACCCCGATGCGTGGCAGGATGAACCGCGGCGCCAGCGCGAGCGTGATGCCGGCGGCGGGCACGGCGGTCGCGAGCGCCACGCCCCACACGCCGAGGGCGCGGGAGAGCCACACGCTCAGGCCGAAGTTCACGACCGCCTCGGCGACCACCACGCCGACCAGGTAGCGCTGGCGATCGAAGGCCTGGTAGAAGGGCGTCAGGATCTGCGTGGAGAGCGCGCTCGCGGTCGCCCCGATCGCCAGGAACAGCAGGATGTTGAAGGACCCCGTTGCGATCTCGGGCCCCACCCAGAGCCGCAGGAAGGCCGGCCCGAGCATCACCAGGTGCACGTTGACGAAGGCCGACAGGGCGCCGCAGGCCCGCGAGGCATCCAGGTACAGGGCCTTCAGGCTGGCCACGTCGCCCCGCGCCCTGAACGCGGCCAGCTCCGGCAGCAGGCTCTGGGTGATGCCGTTGATCACGACGCGCGAGTGCTCGATGAGCTGCAGGGGCAGGGCGTACAGCGTCACGGCGGAGGCCCCCAGCAGGACGCCGATGAGCGCCGTGTCGGTGTAGGCGATGACCAGGACCGCCACCTGCAGGACGAACGCCTGCACGCCGAACCCGTACAGCCCCCGCAGTTCCTGGCGTTCCGGCATCACGGGACGGATGGCCACCGAGGGCGCCACGGCCCGGCACGCGGCCATCAGGAGCGGCAGCTGCAGCGCGGCGTCGAGCACCACCACGGCGGCCAGCTTCACGATGGGCGTCGGCTGGTAGGTGGCCCACACGACACCCACGGTCCTGGCCAGGGTGGCGACGACGATGATGCCGGACACCAGGTCCCACCGGCCGTGCGAGGCGAGCAGGGCCGAGAAGGCCGAGTTCAGGAACATGAAGAGCAGCCGCACGCCCAGGAGGCCGAGGGTGAGCGTCGCCGCCGACTGTGCCTCCGGCGTGAGCGGCGTGGCGAAGAGGTGCGGCACGACCGGGCTCAGGAGCTCGGCCGCGAGGAAGCACACCGTGCCCAGGGCGGCGTACAACGTGAGGGCCACGCCGAGCAGCCGCGTCTGGACGGCGACGTCGCCGCGGCCGACCGCGTCCGACAACCGCGTCATGAAGGCGGCGCCAAGGCCGACGTAGAGCAGGTTCGAATAGAGCGTCAGGCCGTTCAGGAACGTCCAGACGCCGTAGTTCTCGGTGTCGAGGGCGTGCACGACGAGCGGCGTCGTGCCCAGCGCGACCGCGGCCGCCAGGAACGCCGCGGCCCAGTTCAGGACCACGTTGCGCCGGAGCGATCGCTGCTTGAAGGAGGCCGGAACGAGCCGGCCGGCGGCCGTCAGCAGGCCCATGCCTGGCCGATCCGGGCGGGCGCCGCCGGGCGCCGCGGGCGGTCGCACCACCACCAGCGCGCGGACGCGCGGGCGGCAGGGCGGCGGCCTGGAGTGCGGGACGGAACCGGAGCGGCGGCGATCACGGCGGGACCGTTGAGATTATCGCAGACGTCTCCGGGCCCGCCGGTCAGCACGAGTGGGAATCGTCGAGCAATCGGGCCGCCACGTCCGGCGTCGGCGCGAGGCACGCGTCCCGGCGGCCGAACCAGCGCCCGCGCCGGCGCGCCACCCAGCGGTACGCCGCGTTGCGCACCGGGCGCGGCACGACGGCCCCGATGGCGGCGACGCGCCAGGGCCCGGGAAGCCGGCGGAGAATCCCCAGCACCGCCTCCGACTCGACGTGCGCGCCGTCGGCGTCCACGAGCACGAGCGAGTCCGGCAGGGGCCCGGCCGTCGACACGAGGCGTCGCGCGACAGCCGAATCGAGCGGCGCGAAGCGGAAGACGCCGGCCGGATCGCGCGCGATCACCCAGCGCACGGCGCCGTGGCACAGCGCGCAGCCGCCGTCGAACAGGATCGTCGGCGCACGGTCTCGGGAGGCAGGCGGCATGGCGGTCCGCTCCGCCATCGTACCGCCGGGCCCGGCCGGTCGAAGGGTTCGACGGTATGATCTCGGGCCGTGCGTGCACGATCGTGGGCCCGGTGGATGGCGACGGGCGGTGTCGTCGCCTGCGTCCTGGTGCCCACGGGCGCGGCGGCCCAGCCGCGCCCGACCGCCGCCGGCGCTCAGAAGCGCGTCACGGCCGTGCGGATCGCGGACGATCGCATTGCCGTGGACGGTCGTCTCGACGAGCCCGAGTGGCGCTCGGCGCCGCCGGCCGCCGACTTCGTGCAGCAGCAGCCGCGCGAGGGTGCGCCAGTCACGCCCGAGCACCGGTCCGAGGTGCGCTTCCTCTACGACGAGGACTTCCTCTACATCGGCGCCACCTTCCACGAGGACGAGACCGACAGGCTGGTGGTGAACGAGCTCCGCCGCGACTTCAACGCCCGGGCCGGCGACCTCTTCGTCGTCATCCTCGACACGTTCCTCGACCGCCTGAACGCGTACAACTTCCAGACCAACCCGCGCTGCGCGATCCGCGACTCCCAGTCCTACGACGACGGCCGCACGATCAATTCGAACTGGGACGGCGTGTGGACGTGCCGCTCGTCGTTCGACGGCGAGGCCTGGTACGTCGAGGAGGCGGTGCCGTTCAAGCAGCTCCGTTTCCCGCGCCGGGAGCAGCAGCTCTGGGGGCTGCAGCTCTTTCGGCTCGTCCGCCACACCAACGAACAGACGATCTGGAACCCCACGCCGCGCCAGTTCAACCAGTTCAAGACGTCGTACGCGGGCCTCCTCGAGGGCATCCAGGGCGTGAAGCCGGGCCGCAACATCCGGGTCAAGCCCTTCGTGACGGCCGAGGCGCGGCACGCCGACGGCCGGACCGGCTCGAGCGCCGATGGCGGCCTGGACGTGAAGATCGGCCTGGGCACCAACCTCGTCCTCGATGGCACCGTGCGCACCGACTTCTCACAGGTCGAGACCGACGCGCAGCAGATCAACCTCACGCGGTTCAACCTGTTCTTCCCCGAGAAGCGCGAGTTCTTCCTGGAGAACCAGGGCGCCTTCCAGATCGGCCCGCCGGCGTCCGGCTCGAGCAACCTCGTGCCCTTCTTCAGCCGCACGATCGGCCTGAGCGACGCCGGGACGCCGATTCCGATCGTGGGCGGCGCGCGGCTGACGGGCAAGGAGGGCCGGAACACCATCGCGCTCCTGAACATGCAGACCGAGGCGGAGCACCGCGCCGGCGGGGCCACGCTGCCGGCCGCCAACTTCACCGTGCTGCGCTACGGGCGCGAGTTCCTGGCCAACTCGCTCGCCGGCGTCTACTACCTGGGGAAGGAGCGCGGCGACCAGTCCAACCGGCTGTTCGGCGGCGATCTCCGCTTCTATCCGACGCGCGAGCTCTACGTGGACGGCATGGTGATGCACTCGGAGACGTCGGGCGTCGGCGGCGGCCAGGCGTGGCGCAGCGGCCTCCAGTACGACTCGGGGCGGACGCAGGCCGTCTACAGCTTCACCTCGCTCGGCGAGACCTTTCGCGACGAGCTCGGGTTCGTGCCGCGCCGGGGCGTGGACATCACGTCGGCCAGCCTGATGCGGCGCATACGGCCGCCGGCGCTGTCGCGCTGGGTTCGGGAGATCCGCCCGCAGGTGCCCTACCAGCGCTACTCGACCGGCCGCCGCGATCCGGCGTCGGGGGCTCGCATCGGCGTCGAGACGGCCATCCTCGCGCCGTACGTTACCGTCGAGCTCTTCGACGCCTCCACCGTGAGTTACACCTACACCTCAGACGAGGAGTACCTCGCCCAGCCCTTCCGTCCGCAGGGCATCCCGGCCGGCAAGGCCATCGCCCCGGGCCGCTACCGCTTCCAGCACCAGGCGGCGTCGTTCGAGGTGTTCGCGGCACGGCGGTTCTCGCCCGGCGTCGAGTACCGCACCGGCGGCTTCTACGACGGCGATCGCACCGGCGTGTCGGCGGCGGGCCGGGTCCGGATCAACGAGTACCTCGCCACGACCCTGACCTGGTCGCGCGACCGCATCACCCTGGCCGATCGCACGTCCTTCGACACGGGCCTGGCGTCGGTGCGCGTGGACGCGTCGTTCTCGACGCGGATGTTCCTGAACGCCTTCATCCAATACAACAGCGTCACGAGACAGCTCGCGTCGAACATCCGGTACAACTTCATCCATCACCCGCTGAGCGACGTCTTCCTCGTGTACAACGACTCGCGCTTCGTGGACCTGGACCGGCCGTCGGCGGCGCAGCGGCCCTCGCGGGCCCTGGTCCTGAAAGTGACGCACCTCTTCAGCTTCTGAGCGCGCGGACGGGCGGCGTCCATGAGTCTCCAGCGCTACTACGCCTCGCTCTCGCGGTTCCAGGACCTGGCCCGGCGTGCGGGGCACGACACCGGGCAGCGCGAGATGACCGTGCACCGGCGGCTCCTGGCGCCGGACGGGCGCCCGTCGGGCACGGTGGTCCACGAGCGCCTGCTCGACGTGCTCGCCGCGGCCTGCCCGCTGCCGTCCGCGCCGCGCGTCCTCGACGCCGGATGCGGTCTCGGGGGGACGACGTTCTTCCTGTCGCGCGTGGTTGGCGGCGAGTACTGCGGCATCACGCTCAGTCCCACCCAGCGCGACCGTGCCGAGCGCGAGGCCCGGCGGCGCGGCGCGATCGGCTGCCGCTTCGCCGTCCGCAGCTACGACGAGCCGCTGGACGATCTGCTGCCGGAGGGCGTCGACCTCGTCGTGGCCATCGAGTCGCTGGCGCACGCGCCCGACCCCGGCGCGACGGTCGGCCGGCTGGCGGCACACCTCCGTCCGGGGGGGCGCCTGGCGGTGGTGGACGACATGCCGGCCGACGCCCTGCCGCTCGACGACCCCGACTTCGCGGCGTTCCGCCGCGGGTGGCTGTGCCCGGCCGTGGCGCCCGCCTCCGCACTGCGGCGCGCCTTCGCCGAGGCTGGCGCACCGGTGGCCGCGGAGGTGGATCTCACGGCCCTCGTGCCCGCGCGCCGGCCGGGCTCGCTGGCGTGGCGGCTGCAGCTCAGCAGCGTGGGCCGCCGGCTTCCCGTGCCGGCCTCCGTCGCGGTCCTCGTCGAGTCGCTCCACGGCGGGCTGGCGCTCGAGCGGCTCTACCAGCGCGGCGTCGTCGACTACCGGATGCTGATCGGCGTCAGGCCCGGTCCGCTCTGATCGCGCGGAGGCCCGTCGGAACCCGGGCGTCCCGGGTGATAATCGCGCCGGGCTCGCCCGGCGGGCCCGGAGTCTGGAGGCCCGCGATGACCCACGCACGTTTCGCCCCCCTGGCCGTCGCCCTCGTGGCGCTGGGACTCGCCGCGCTGCCGCACGCGCAGCGCCGGCCGTCGTCCCCGCCGGCGACGCCCGCCGCGCAGGTCTCGCCGCGGGTCGCGGCCCTCAAGGCCGCCCTCGATGCCGACGTCTCCTCGCAGGCCATGTTCGACTTCGGCCAGCAGATGAACGACATGGTCTTCAGCTTCGGCGAGATCGGCTTCCAGGAGTTCGAGACGCAGAAGTACCTCGGCAAGGTGCTGCGCGAGAACGGCTTCACCGTGGAAGAGGGCGTGGCCGGGGTCCCGAGCGCCTGGGTGGCGCGCTGGGGCAGCGGCCGTCCCGTCATCGCCTTCGGCTCCGACGTGGACGGCATCCCCCAGGGCAACCAGAAGCCCGGCGTCGCGTATCACGACCCGATGGTGGAAGGCGCACCCGGACACGGCGAAGGCCACAACTCGGGCACGCCCCTCAACATCGTCGCGGCCGTGGCCGTGAAGCGCATGATGGAGCGCGAGAAGCTCCCGGGGACGCTCATGGTCTGGCCCGGGATCGCCGAGGAGCTGCTGGGCACGAAGGCGTATTTCGTGCGCGCCGGCCTGTTCAAGGACGTCGACGTCGTGCTCTACAACCACGTCGGCGCCAACCTCGGCACGAGCTGGGGCGACAGCGGCGGCAGCGGCCTCGTGTCGGTGGAGTACATGTTCGAGGGCGAGACCGCGCACAGCGCCGGCGCCCCCTGGCGCGGCCGCTCGGCCGCCGACGCGGTGGAGCTGATGAACGTCGGCTGGCAGTATCGCCGCGAGCACCTGCGCCTGTCGCAGCGCACCCACTCGGTCATCACCAACGGCGGCGACCAGCCCAACGTCGTGCCGCGCTTCGCCAGCATCTGGTACTACTTCCGCGAGACCGACTACGACTCCATCAAGAACATGTGGGACATCGGCGACAAGATGGCGCAGGGCGCCGCGCTGATGACCAACACCACCTGGACGTCGCGCATCCTGGGCACGGCGTGGCCCCGCCACACGAACCGCACGCTCGCCGAGGCCATGCACGCCAACATCGAGCACGTCGGCCTTCCGCAGTGGAGCGACGCCGACATCCAGCTCGCGAAGGCGACCCAGCGCGAGATGAAGGTGCCCGAGATCGGCCTGGCGACCGGGCCGATCCGGCCGCTGCGCGGCCAGGAGCTGATTCCGGACAGCGAGAAGTTCGGCGGGCCGTCGGACGATGTCGGCGACATCACCTGGAACGTGCCCACGGTGGTGCTCGGCTATCCGGCGAACTTCCAGGCCGGTCCCGGCCACAACTGGGCCAACGCGATCCCGATGGCCACGCCCATCGCCCACAAGGGCGTCAACGCCGGCGCGCGCGTGACGGCGCTGACCGCACTGGATCTCGTGCTGCGGCCCGAGCTGGTGGCCCAGGCCAAGGACTACTTCGAGAACGTCCAGTTGAAGCAGCGCAAGTACACGCCGTTCATCCGCCCGAGCGATCAGCCGGCCACCTGGATGAACAAGGCGACGATGGAGCGCTACCGCCCCGAGATGCGGAAGTACTACTTCGACGCCACGAAGTACAAGACCTACATGGACCAGATGAAGGCGGAGTTCGGCATCACCTATCCGACCGTCCGCGGCGCGTCGCAGTAGCCGCCTGCGGCGCGTTCCGGGAGTAGAATTCGGGCGCGTTCCCGACCAGCCGGAGGGCCTGTCATGACCACGCACCGTCCGTCACGGCGTCACGCCCGCGTTTCCCGTTCCACGCTCGCCGCGCTCCTGGGCGCCCTGGTGGTCACCGTCTGGTCGGCTTCGGGCGGTGCCCAGTCGAAGACGCCGTTCGCCATCCCGACAGCGGAGACACCGCAGCCGACGAAGGACATCGCGGCGGTGCCGGGGTCGCGCGCCCAGGGCTGGCAGAGCCAGGGCCGCTCGGAAGTGCTGGCCCGGCACGGCATCCTGGCGACGAGCGACCCGCTGGCCTCGCAGGCCGGGCTCGACATCCTCCGTCAGGGCGGGAACGCGATCGACGCGGCCGTGGCCGCGGCGGCCGTGCTCGACGTGACCTCGCAGAACGACACCGGGATCGGCGGGGATCTGTTCGCGATCCTGTGGGTGGCCAAGGAGCAGAAGCTCTACGCCATCAATGCCGCGGGCCGGGCGCCCGCCGGCTGGACGCCTGAGTTCTTCACCGAGAAGCTGAAGCTCTCGCGGATGCCCGGCAGCGGCGTGAACGCGGCCACGGTGCCCGGCGCCGTCGCCGGCTACGACGCGCTCCTGAAGCGCTTCGGCACGATGGGCTTCAAGGAGACGTTCGAGCGCGCGGCCCGGATCGCCGAGGAGGGCTGGGGCCAGGCCGAGCGGCGCCACGACGACCTGCTCGGCGCCGTCAACGGCCTGGCGAAGGACGCCGACGCGCGCCAGGTGTTCCTCGAGGGCGACAAGGCGCCGGCGCTCTACAGCATCATCCGCAACCCGAACCTGGCCAAGGCGCTGCGCCTCATCCAGGCCCAGGGCAAGGACGCGTTCTACAAGGGCGACATCGCGGCCGCCATCGTGAAGAAGGTGCAGGGCGACGGCGGCGTGATGACCATGGACGACCTGGCCCGCTACGAGCCCGAGTGGGTCGAGCCGATTTCCACGAACTACCACGGCTTCGACATCCACCAGCTGCCGCCGCCCGGCCAGGGCTTCGCCGCGCTCGAGATGCTGAACATCCTGGAGGTCTGCACGCCGAAGCTCGGCGTCAACCTCACCACGCTCGGCCCGTCGGACCCCATGAAGTGGCACCTGCTGGTCGAGGCGAAGAAGCTCGCCTACTCGGACCTGCTGGCGCGCAACGGCGACCCGAAGTTCTCGCCCGTGCCCGTCCACCAGCTCATCTCGAAGAAGTACGCCGAGACCCTGTGCGGCAAGATCGACCCGAACAGGGCGAGCGCGCCGTCCACGACGGGCGGCCTGAGCGGCGGGACGATCTACATGGCGGCCGCGGACCGGTGGGGCAACATGGTGTCCCTCGTCCACAGCGTGTTCAGCGTGTACGGCAGCCGCGCCGCCGTGGGGCCGTACGGGTTCGTGCTGCACAACCGCGGGTCGGCGTTCTCGCTCGATCCCCGGAGCCCCAACGTGGTCGGTCCGGGCAAGCAGCCGTTCCACTCGATCATCGCCGGCTTCGTCACCAAGGACGGCCAGCCACTGATGGCGTTCGGGAACATGGGCGGGAGCGTCCAGCCCGAGACGCATGCCCAGCACATGGTCAACCTCATCGACCACGGGATGAACGTGCAGATGACGACCGACGCCGCGCGTTTCACGCACAACCAGAACAACGACACGCTGTCACTCGAGGCCAACCTGTTCGCGCTGGTGGGCAAGGCGCTGGAGGCGAAGGGCCACAAGGTGCGGAGCGTGGATGGCGGCGCCGTGGGCGGCTACCAGGGCATCCTGTTCACGCGCGACCCGAGGATGGCGGCGCCCACCTTCGACCGGCGGAGCATCACCGAGGACCTGCCCGTCAACGGCGTCTACCGGGCCGGCTCCGATCACCGCAAGGACGGCCAGGCCGTGGGCTGGTAGGCGGACGACCTTCGGCCAGCGGCCATCCGTGTCCCCCGTCTCTGCACCACACTCGCAGGTCGTCTACGACGCGCTCAAGGCGTGCGGCGTCCGGATCATGTCCGCGCTGCCGGAGACGTGGCTGGTCCACCTGATCCGTCTCGCCGAGGACGATCCAGAGATGACGCTGGTCCGCCTCGCCAAGGAGGAAGAAGGCGTCGGCGTGTCGATGGGCGCGCACCTGGCCGGCGTGAAGTCCGCGATGCTCATGCAGAACCACGGCTTCCTGGCCGCCGTGAACGGCATCGTCTCGGGCGCGCAGCTCTACCGGATCCCGCTGCTGATGCTCATCAGCCACCGGGGCACCTTCGGCGAGCGCGACCCGTGGCAGACCGAGGGCGGCGGCGTCACCGAGGACACGCTCCGGGCGCTGCGCATCCCCTTCGAGCGCCTGGACGATCCTGCCGACGTCCCGCGCCGGATCGCCGACGCCCAGACGCTGGCGTCGGCCTCGAACAAGCCCGTGGCGCTGCTCCTGTGCCGCGACCTCATGTGGGAAGAGACGGCATGACCGCGCCGCGGGAGGACCGGCGATGACGCGGCTCGACGCCCTGCGTGCCGTGTACCCACGCCTCGAGTCGGCGGCGGTCGTGACGATCATGGGCGCCGTGGCCGCGGAGCTGCAGTCGATCGGCCACCGGCCGAACTTCTTCTACCTGCAGCACGCCATGGGCCTGGCCTCGTCGCTCGGACTGGGCATCGCGCTCGCGCAGCCGGAGCGCCAGGTGATCGTGTTCGACGGCGACGGGTCGCTGCTGATGAACCTGGGGGGCCTCACGACCCTGGCGCGATACCGACCCTCGAACCTGCTCCACGTCGTCTTCGACAACGAGAGCCTGCTCTCGGTCGGCGGGTTCCCCACGGCGACCTCCACCGGCAGCGACCTGGCGGCCATGGCGACGGCGGCCGGCGTGCCGCGGGCCGCCACCGTCGGCACGCTCGAGGCCTTCACGACCGCCGTGGACGAGGCGTTGGCGTCGCGCACGTTGACGACCCTCGTCGCCAAGGTGGACGCGGTGGGGCCGTCCCGGTTCGTCACCGACCTGTCGCTGCTCGAAAACCGCTTCCAGTTCCAGAGGTATCTCACCCGTGGCGTCGATCCTCAGCCAGCTCGTTGACGAACTCCGCGCCGGCCGCGTCCAGGTCGTGGACCTGACGCAGCCGCTCGGCCCCGACACGCCCGTGATCGATCTCCCGCCGATCTTCGCGGCCTCGCCCGGGATGTCGGTCGAGACCATCTCGCGCTACGACGATCGCGGGCCCGGGTGGTACTGGAACACGCTGACCTTCGGCGAGCACACGGGCACCCACTTCGACGCGCCCGTCCACTGGGTCACGGGCAAGGACCTGCCCGACAACACGACGGACACGATCCCGGCAGCGCGTTTCGTCGGGCCGGCCGCCGTCATCGACGTCACGTCCGACGTCGCCGCCGATCCCGACTTCCTGCTCACGCCCGAGCGCATCGAGGCGTGGGAGGCTGAACACGGCCGCATTCCGGCAGGCGCGTGGGTGCTGCTCCGCACCGGCTGGAGCACGCGCACGGGCAAGGCCGCGTTCATCAACGCGGACCAGAACGGCCCGCACAGCCCGGGCTTCCACGCGAGCGCCTCACGCTTCCTCGCGATCGAGCGTGACGTGGCGGGCGTCGGCGTGGAGACGATCGGCACCGACGCGGGACAGGCGGGCGGGTTCGATCCGCCGTTTCCGAACCACACCATCATGCACGGCGCGGGGAAGTTCGGGCTGGCGAGCCTCTGCAATCTCGATCGCCTTCCGCCGACGGGCGCGATCGTCATCGCCGCACCGCTCAAGATCGTCGGCGGCAGCGGCAGCCCGCTGCGTGTCCTCGCGCTGGTGCCCTCAGGCGTCGACTAGCAGCGCCCGCTCCGCGTCGAGCGCGGCGAGTACCGCGTCCACGTCGCCGTCGTCGTTGTAGGCGTGGAACGACACGCGGAGGCCCGTGCCGCGGGCGGAGGCGATGACGCCGCGCGACGCCAGGCGCTCGACGAGGGCCGGGGCATCGGACGAGCGCAGCACCACGAGGGCGCCGCGGCGCTCGGGGTCGCTCGGCGTCGCCACCTGGACGCCTCGATCGCGGGCTCCCGCCACGAGCCGCTCCACGAGACGGGCGATGCGCCCGGCCGCCACGTCCACGCCGACGGACCGGAGCAGCTCGAGGGCCGCGACGGCCGCGTAGGCGTTGGGCACCGGCGGCGAGCCGGTCTCGAATCGCCGCGCCGTGCCCGACCAATCCAGCGGATCGAGCCTGAACGCAAACGGGTCCTGGCGGCCGAACCAGCCCGTGACCAGCGGCTCGAGCGTCTCCAACAGGCCCCGGCGCACGTACAGGATCGCGATGCCCGGCGGGCCCATCAGGTACTTCAGCGTCCCCGTCACCAGGACATCCACGCCGAGCGCGTGCACGTCGAGGGGCGACGTGCCCGTGTGCTGGTAGTCGTCGAGGAGGACGAGCGCGCCGGCGTCGTGGGCGCGCGCCACGAGCCGTGGCACGTCGAGGCGGTAGCCGTTCCTGAAGCAGACGTGCGTGACGGGTACGATCGCCGTGCGCTCGCTCAGGCAGTCCTCGTAGCGCTCGACCGGCAGCGACGCGTCCTCGGGGGTGCCGGCCCAGCGGACGACCGCCCCGCGCCGCTCCTGCGCCAGCCAGACGTGCGCCATCGTCGGGAACTCGAAGCCACCCAGGACCACCTCGCGCCTGGGCCCGTCGAAGGGCAGGCCGGTGGCGATGGCCGCGATGGCCGTGGAGGCATTGGGCATGATGGCCACGTCGTCGGGGCTGGCGCCGAGCAGGCCGGCCGCGGCGACGCGGAGCCGCTCCACCTCGCCGACCCAGCGATCCCAGGGCGATCCGCCCGTGTGCCATGACTCGGTGAAAGCGGCCAAGGCCTGTTCCACGTCCAGCGACAACGCGCCCTGCGAGCAGCTGTTGACGTAGGTGCGGCGCCCGAGGATGGGGAAGCGCGCGCGGAAGCGCTCGAGGGGCATCGACGGCGGCACGTGCGCAGGTATCGCCCGCGGACAGGCGGCCTGTCAAGGCGCGCGTTGGTCCCACGCGGTCTCCACCTGTCGGGCGAGGTACACTCGCGGCCGCCGTGACGTCCGCCGCCCCCAGCGAGCCCCACAACGAAGGCGGACTCGCGCGCCAGCTCTCGGCGTCGCAGCAGGCCATGATGGCGCTGGGCGGGGCCATCGGCACCGGGCTCTTCCTGGCCAGCGGCCTGTCGGTCAACGTGGCCGGGCCCGCCATCGTCCTCTCGTACGTGATCGTGGCCGGCGTGTCGCTGCTGCTCACGCGCGCGCTCACCGACATGGCCGTCGCGCACCCGACGGCCGGCGCCTTCGGCGTCTACGCCGGCTTGTACGTCTCGCCGTTCGCGGGCTACGCCGTCCGCGTCAGCTACTGGCTGATGCAGGTCATCGCCACCGGCGGCCAGCTCGTGGCGTCGTCCATCTACATGGCGTACTGGTTTCCGGATGTGCCGGGCGCCGTCTGGGTGCTGGTCTTCGCCGCACTGCTGCTCTACCTGAACTCGCGCGCCATCGGCCGCCTGGGGGCGGTCGAGTCGTGGCTCGTCACCGTCAAGATCGCGGCCGTCGGCCTGTTCGTCGTCCTCGGTGTGGGCGTGCTCGCGGGCATCGGCGGCGGGCCCGCCGTGGGCGTGACGCACCTGACGGCGCACGGGGGCTTCATGCCGTTCGGCCCGTGGGGCGTGTGGCTGGGCTGCTGCTTCGTGATCTACTCGTTCATCGGCGTGGAGATCGTCGCCGTGACGTCGGGCGAGGCCGCCGATCCCGCCCGCACGATCCCCGTCGCCATGCGTCGCATGGCCATCGGTCTGTCGACGATCTACGTGGTGACGATCACGCTGCTCGTCGCGCTGTCGCCCTGGAACACGCTGGGCGTGGGGGAGAGCCCGTTCGTCCAGGTGCTGGGCGGCCTCGGGATCCCGGGCGCGGCTGGCCTCATGAACGCCGTCGTCCTGAGCGCGGCGCTGTCGAGCTCCAACGCGAACCTGTACCTGATCACGCGGACGCTCTTCTCGCTGGCGCGGGCCGGCTTCGTACCCGCGGCGCTCGGCGACCTGTCGCCTGCCGGCGCGCCCGTGAAGGCGTTGGCCGTGTCGGCCCTCGGCCTCGGCGCCGCCGTGCTCGTCCGCGGGCTGTGGCCGGACACGGCCTACGTGTGGTTCTTCGGCGTGGCGCTCTTCGGCGCCCTCTTCGTGTGGCTGATGATCTTCGTCACCCACATCGCGTTCTGCCGCCAGCGGCGCGGGTCCGACGGCAGCGCCAGCCGGACGCCGATCGCGTCGTGGGCCGGGGCGCTCGCCATCGCCGCGATCCTGCTCACCACCTGGAAGGCGCCGGGGCTCGAGTCCACGCTGATGGCGGGCGGCCCCTGGCTGGCGCTCCTCGCCATCGGCTACCGGCTGTCGTCGCCGGCGTCGCGACGCGAACGCTGATCCCTGGCCCGCGGACCGGCGGATCGCGGCGACGGGGTCCGTCGGCCATATACTGCGCCGGATCGCCTACAGCGCAGCTCATCCAGCTCCCTTCGTGATGGGCCCATCGGGCTGGACGCCGACAGCCACGGGGCCTGGGGCTCCATGAATCATGGGCAGATACGTCCTCGACCTCTTTCTCTCCTCCACGTCGGAAGATCTTCGTGTGCACCGCGACACGGTCGCCGAAGCCCTCGGCCGGATGCTGCAGTCCACCGTGCGGATGGAAAGCTTCGGGGCGAAGCCCTCGAAACCGCTCGACACGTGCCGCCAGGAAGTGGAGCGCTGCGACGCGCTGATCGTCCTCGTGGGGCACCGGTACGGCTGGATCCCCTCCGCGCGTGAGGGCGGCGACGACGAGAAGAGCATCACGTGGTGGGAGGTGCAGTGGGCGCTCGACGCGGGCCGGCCCGTCTATGCGTTTCTCGTCGATCAGGAGGCGCCGTGGACCGGGCCCCGCGAGCAGGATGCCCTGATCCGGGCCGCCAGCGAAGCCGAGTCGGTGGCGACCTGGCGGGCGGTGAAACGCCTCCAGGCGTTTCGCGCCTTCCTCGAGAAGGAAACGACGCGGGTGCTGTTCAGGAATGCGGACCACCTCGCGAGCCTCGTGGTCAGCAGCCTCTTCCAGTGGCTGCTGCAGCACGCGGCCCCGGTGCGACCGAGCGCGCCCGGCGACGACGCCCCCGCGCCGGTCGTCCCTCCCGACCAGCCGGCACAGGTCACGAGCGCCGCTCCACGGCCGGGGCAGCATTACTGGCTCGAGCAGATCCACGCTGGCAGCGCCCGCGCGTCGTTCCCGGCGCCGGACGCGATCAAGGTCGCGATCATCTCCGGCCACCCGCGGCTGGGACACCCGGCGCTGCGCGGCGTGCCCATCACGACCGTCGCGATTGGCGAGACCCCCGCCGCCGGCGCTGGAGACGACCACACGACGACCTTGGCGGCGTTGATCGGCGGCACGGGCGCGGCGGGGTTCACGGGCGTCGCCCCCGGCGTCGAGCTGCTCGCGATGAGCGTGCTGGACCCGAACGGGGTGGGATCGAATGCCGGGATTGCCACGGCGATCGATCGCGCCGTGGTTGGCGGCGCGCGCATCCTGTGTCTCGCCCTCGGATCCGCGGAGCGATCGGAGGTGCTGGACGACGCCCTCGCCGAGGCCAACGAGGCCGGCGTGATCGCAATCGCGGCGGCCGGCAACGACGGCAGCGAACGCCACATCTATCCTGCGGCCAGCGATTTCGTCATCTCGGTCGGCGCGGTCGATCCGTCCGGCCGCGCCACCGCGTGGACGACGCGGGGCGCCTGGGTCGACGTGTCGGCGCCCGGGCAGGACCTGTGGGTGCCCGCCGGGGACGACGGCTACGCCCGCTCGAACGGGACGTCGTGGTCGTGCGCCATCGTCGCGGGCGTGGCGGCCCTCGTGCTCGGCGCCAGGCCCGGGCTCACGTCGGCGCAGGTCAGGGACATCCTGATCGCCACCGGTCACCCCGTGGTCTCGCCCGGTGCCGGAGCGGCGACGGGTCCGGTGGTCAACGCGTTCGGCGCCGTCCAGCGCGCGCTCCAGTCGGGTCTCACCGGTCCGTCGAATGCGCGCCGGCCCCGGCCTTCGTCACCACGGCGGAACGCAGGTGCGGCCCCGGTTGGTGCCAAGCGCCCGACGATGCGGAAGTGATGCCCGTCGCGCCCGGCGCCGCGGCGAGACGCCTCGCTGACCGAGTAGCCTGGTCGACCCGGCGTTACGCCGCGCGGAGCAGGGCGATGCCGGCCAGGGTGAGACCCATCCCCGCCATCTTCACGGGCGACAGCGTTTCGCCCAGCAGCCAGACGCCGAATCCGAGCGCCAGGGCGGCCTCGAGTCCCAGCACCAGCACGTAGGTGACGGCCATGCCGGTTCCGCGCATGGCCAGCGACTGCAGCACGGCGCCCAGGCCGAAGAGCGCGACGAACGTCAGCGCCGGCAAGAGTTGACGGAAGCCGTCCGCGTGCTTCATGAACACGCCACCGGTGGTGAAGCAGAGGGCCGCGAGCAGTCCCAACAGGAGCATGAGTGCCTCGTTCTCAGATGGCCGGCGCCGCCAGAGGCGCGAAGCCGTTCGATGCCACAGCCGGACGGGTGCACGTGCGGGCGTCCGCGCTCAGGATGCCCACCGGGCGTGGCAACCGACATAGCGTCGGGTTCATCTGGTTCGCCTCACGGCTGCCGCCGGCCGAGCGGCGGACCATCCCCCCAAGCTCCGTCGTCGCCATCTTCTCCCCTTCGCCACCGCGCCGGAGCGGCATGGGTGGCTCTTCTTGTCTTACGCGGAACGGAAGGCGAGACCGGACATCGCGGACGGCGGTCCTGATGCCGCAGACGGTGTGCCCGTCGGCGTTGGCCAGGGGGCCGGGATGGTGTACTTCTGAACGCACTGGCCGCGCCTCAGCCAGAATGGCGGCGGCCGATCACTTTGCGCTCGAATCATTCACTCACGAGGGGAACACACCGATGGCGGAGACGATCACGAAGAGCCAGCTGCTTGCGGCGCAGCGCTGGATGGCCGACGAAGCGGGCATGGAGCGGGCGAGCCTCTCCCCGGCCGAGTATGTCGCCTACCGGATGAAGGTGTCGGCCGCCGAGGCCGAGGCCCTGGTGGCGGCCGTCTACGCGCTGGAGGAGGAGGAATAGTCCGGCCGGCGCGCCTGCGCGACGCGGCCCGTACCCCGCGTCGTGCGCGCGCCGCAGCGGCGGAGTGGCTGACGTCTGGCTCATCCAACGCGACGGGATCTGCGAGATCGTCACGGCCGGCTCAAAGGCGACGCCGTGTGTCTCCGCGGTGGCACGAGCCTTTCGCCGGTCCCATCAATACCTATTGAGAATCTGCGGAACGCGCCACGCTTGCCCGGCGACGGCGAAGTGCACGACATCGACGTACCTGAGGGCGGACGAGGCACCTTGCAGACGCGACGTCGTCTTTCGCCCCGTGAGCTGCCCACGGATGGTTGCAGGACGACACGTGGGCCTGGTGACCGCGGCCGCCGATGGAGCGAATCAGCCCGTGGCGGCGGTCCGAGCACGCCGAGAGGAGCCACTGCGCGACTTTTCAGGATTTCAGAGTCGAGTCAGGCCTTCGGACCCGTACGAGGATAGTCGGCATTGGGAGGGGTGAAAGCGAGCCTGTCGACCTCTCACCTTCCGCCACGAACGTCTCTCTCTGCTTGGTCCAAAGGGCGGCCAGTTAGCCGTACCCGCTCACGTGTCGCACTCGGATCGACTCGGCCCTGCGGGCCAGGAGGCGGTCGGACATCTCCAGTGCCGGGCGGACCACGGCCGCTTCAAGGGCCCTGATCAGGTTGTCCGTAGTGTCGTACTTCAGCACCGGCAGAACCCAGTCGTACTTCGTTTGCAGGTCGACGAACATGCTGAAGGGCTGCTCGTCCTCGTGCTGGATCGGGACGAAGGGGACCAGGTAGTCAGGGACGGAGGCCTGGAGCTCGAGCGGGCTTGACTTGGGGTTGGTGATGTCGGCGACGACGAACCGGGACAGGCCCACCAGGGTCTTCACGGTCTCGGTGAAGTCCCTCTGCTTCGGCTTCTTGAAATCGAACAGCATGGGAACGAAGCCCAGCGCTCGGAGCTTCGCCCCCTTCAGCTTGGTCCCGACGAACGTCGTCGATCGAAGGTTGGCGCCCTGGAGTTCCGCACCGCGCAGGTCGGTATCGATCAGCCTGGACCAGTGGAAGTCCGCACCGAGGAGCTTGGCGTCCTGAAGGTTCACTCCGACCAGACTCGTGGCCAGGACTTCGGCTTCGCGCAGATCGGCTCCCTCGAGGTTGGCGCCCAGGAGTTCCGCTTTCCCAGACGGGCTCCCTGGAGGTCCGCCCCGGCCAGGTTTGCTCCCACGAGGACGGTCCCACGGAGATCGGCGCCGGCGAGCTGGGGCTGGACCTCGGGATGTTCCTCTCGCCACCGGTTCCAGGGCCCGGCGCCCTGCTTCAGGATGGCGATGTGCTCGGATTCGGCCATGGTCAGCGCCTCGGTGAGTTCTCGCGCAGGTTCCGAGCACACAACCCTTCTTTGCAGAGGAGAGCCCCGGATGAAACTTCATGGTAATGCCAAGTCCACGCCCGCGACCCGCGTGATCATGGTGCAGCATGTGCTTCGCGAGGGCTGGAGCTACGCGGAAACCGCTGACGGCACTGCTGTGAGCCAAACGTGAAAGGCGCTCAGGTTGTTGAATCCGTTGTTCCCCGCGAGATCGGCGCTCGCGCCGCCCTTCGACATCCAGCCGCTGATGCAACTGCCGGCGCAGCTGCATTCGTAACCGAAGCGAGCGTTGCCTGTTGCGCCACATGGCCATGAAGACGTCGATCCGCCGTAGTAGGCGGTCAGGTAGGCGTAGGGCACCCCCGAGAACTCGACGCCAGGTACTGATCCTTGTCAACCGGGAGCTGGCCCTCCGGCCAGTCGGGATGGGCGCCGGCGCTCTGGGTGGAGCCACCTCCGCAGGGCCGATAGTCAACCTCCGCGAAGGCGACGAGCAGCCGGATGGCGCCGGACGCGGGCACGTCGTATCCGTGCTCGAACGCCACCGGCGCCGGGGAAGCCTGGCGGGCGCCAACGGCGCACCCGCGATCGCCAGAAGGGCCGAGAGCAAGAACCCGAGATCGATCCGGGCGTGAGCCAAGACGCGGCGATGCAGGTGTCGCCTCCCTGCGCGCCTGACGCGCTGCGCGACCGGACGGCGTGCGCCGTCCATGCATCACGAGAACGAGCGACGCCGGCATGCGATCCGGGATTCCCTCATGCGGGGCTCCGGTGCGGCCCGGCCGACCTCGCGACGCGCTACTGGACGTTGACGCGCACCGCCGCGACGGTCAGGGCGCCAGCGGTGCAGACGCCAACGACCGTGTCGTAGTCCTGCCCCCCCACCGGCGTCTTGGGGAGCCCCAGGAAGGAGTCCGCGGCGTCGTCCACGATCGTCGTGGCCACCACGGCTCCACCCGTGCTCGCCAGCGAGCGATTGGCATCGTACAGGTTGCGCAGCGCGCGCTGCGAGGATGCGCCTGAACCCGCCGTCGTCCGCTGACCGAGGACGGCGACGTTCACCGTGATCGCGCCGGCGGCGATGTAGTTGAGGGCGACGCCGGTGACGCTGGTTCCGGCGGGCACGTGCACCGGTGCGTACAGGCACGCGGTGGAGCCGGCGGTGTGCGTCCAACCGTTGAAGAGCCCCCAGGACGTATCGTCCGCGAAGTACTCCCCCATGTGCGGCTGGTAGTACATCCCGCCGGGCACCGGCCGCACGGCGCCGCCGGTGCCCGCGCCCTGCGTGAACGCGAACGTTCCCGAATTGCCGGCGCTGTCGGTCCAGGGTCCGCTGAGGCTGCCGAGACTGATGCGCGCGTCGATGTGAATCGGCGTCGCCCCGGCCGTCGTTACGGTCGTCAGGCCGAAGCCGATCGTGCCGTCAGGATTCTGGAAGGCTCTGCCGACGACGGACGCCACCCGCGGCGCACCGCACAGGTCGTCGCTGCCATCGATCTGATACTGGGCGCCCTGCTGGACAACCGTGACGGTGAGCACGTTGCAGTAGGGCTGAAGCTGCCACCGGAACGTGCCGATGGTCTGCGCATCGGCGTGGGCGGCGCCGAGCATCAGCGCCGCACCGGTCAAGAGAAGACGTCGTAGACCCTGCATGTTCGCCCTCCAGATCCATCCTCGTGTCCGGCTCCCGGGAAGGACCAGCCTGGACATCAGCACGTCAGCTGTTCGACCGGCACGCGCCGTCCGAACAGGAAGCCCTGCATCACCGTACAACCAAGTCCCAAAAGCCTGTCCCGCTGCGCCGCCCGCTCCACGGCCTCGGCCAGAGGATAGGCGGCATTACGCTCCAAGTCCGGCACGGACGACGGCGGTCTCTTCGCGCAAGCCGCTGAGCTCCGTCGCGCGCGCCAGCAGCGCATCATCGATGTTGAGGGTCGTGCGCATTGCATCAGCATGCCTGTCCCATGCCTATCGTTCAAGGCGCCCGCCTCATGCCGGAGCAGCGACGGCGCTGCCTTCCCGCCGGCTCGCCTGGTGACCAGAGCTAGTCGATCTGCGGCGCCGACGGCATCGGGGCGTCGTCCACCGGAGCCCGGCGCGTGTGCCAGTCCGTCGAGGACTCGTACGCCTGGCCCGCGCGGAAGAGCGACGCCTCGTCGAACGGCTTGGCGTAGAACTCGATGCCGAGCGGCAGCGTGGGCGAGGTCGTCGTGAAGCCGCAGGGCATCACGAGGGCCGGATAGCCCGTCATGTTGCCGATGAAGGTGTTGCCCGTGCGGAAGCGCTGGGCCGTGGACCCCGGCTTGACGTCGGTGCCGGCCACGTCCGGCGGGTCGAGCTTCGTCGCCGGGTTGCCTGACGGCACGGCCAGGACGTCGCAGCCCGCCAGGGCGCGGGCCATCGAGTCCATCAGGAGCGAGCGGACGCGCAGGGCCTTGATGTAGTCCACGGCCGTGTAGTACTGCGCGCTCTCGAGCCGCTCGCGGACGATCGGATCGAAGAGCTCGGGCGTGGTCTTCAGCCGCTGCTCGTGGAAGCAGGCGGCCTCGGCCATTGCCACGATCCAGCCGGCCGAGGTCGCCAGCTCCGCGTGTGGGACGTCCACGTCGATCACGGTGGCGCCCATGCCCTTCAATGCCGCGATGGCGCCACGGACGGCGGCCAATGTCTCCGGGTGCGCCCCGTCGTAGAAGTAGTTCGTGGGCACGCCGATGCGCAGGCCTCTGGCGCCGGCGCCGAGGGCCTTCTGGTAGTCCGGCACAGGCTCGGCCGAGGCCGTCGGGTCCATGGGATCGGCCCCGGCGATCACCTGCAGCATGGCGGCGGCGTCGGCCACGGTGCGCGTCATCGGTCCGGCGTGGTCCAGCGTCCACGCCAGCGTGGTCACGCCGTAGCGGCTCACGCGGCCGTAGGTCTGCTTCAGGCCCACGATGCCGCAGTTGTTGGCCGGCCCCCGGATGGAGCCGCCCGTGTCGGTGCCGATCGAGAGCGGCGTCATGCACGCGGCCAGGGCCGCACCCGATCCGCTCGACGAGCCGGCGGGGGAGTAGTCCAGATGCCAGGGGTTGCGCGCGGGGCCGAAGCCCGAACGGACGCCGCTCCCCATGGCGAACTCCAGCAGGTTCAGCTTGCCGATCAGGATGGCGCCGGCCGCGTTGAGCCTCGACGTGATCGTGGACTCGAAGTCCGGCACGACGTCGGCCGTCACCTTCGACCCGTTGGTCGTCCTGATGCCCTTCGTGGCCAGGATGTCCTTGGGCGCGTACGGAAGCCCGTGCAGCGGGCCCTTGTAGCGCCCGCCCATGATCTCCTTCTCCGCCGTCCGCGCCGCGGCCAGGGCGTGATCGCGCGTGATCGTGATGTAGGCGTTGACCTTGGGATTCAGCGCCTCGCTGCGGGCCAGGAACACTTCGGTGACCTCCACGGGCGAGACCTTGCGGCCCTTGATGAGCGCCGCAAGCTCGCGTCCGGACTTGAAGACCAGCTCGTTGTCGGCCATGGCGCGCCTCACTTCCCCCGGCTCACCGGCCCGGCGTGCGTGCGGGCCATGAACACGGGCGCCGGCTCCACCAGGTCGTCGATGACCAGGTCGCGCACGATCTGGAACTGGTCGAGGTTGCGCTGGAGCGCCCGCTCCACGATGGCCAGGCGATCGGGTGGCAGCTCGTGGCCGACCAGCGCCGCGGCCTGCCGCAGCGTCTCGGCCGTCACGCGCGGGCCGGACTGCGCCGCCAGCTGGGTCGCGAGCGGTCCCGTGATGCCGGCGGCCGCCAGGGCCTGCAAGAGCCGCCTGCGCGACAGATCGACGGACTCGGGTGACGCGTGCGTGGCGTCCATGACGAACCTCCCTCGGGCAGCGGGCAGCGTGCCGCGCACGGCCCTCACCGGTGGCGCATCGTGTTCCGTGAGGAAGGCCGTGTCAAGCGATCCGCTCGAGCGGGTTCCGGCGCCTCAGGCGCCCCGTTCCTCGGCCGACCACCGGCCCGCTCGCCAGGCCTCCGGCCGCAGCACGACCAGCACCGTCAGGACTTCCAGCCGCCCGATCCACATCGCGAGCGTCAGCGTCACGCGGCTCACGGGATGCAGGTGGCCGAAGTGGGCCATCGGGCCGACGTTGTCGAATCCCGGCCCGATGTTCCCGAGACAGGCGATCGTGGCCGTGATCCCGGTGACGAGGTCGGCGCCGAACCCCACCACGATGCCCGTGCAGATCGAGAAGACCAGCAGGTAGAACAGGAAGAAGACCACGATCACCTGCAGGATGTCCTCGGGCACGACGCGCCCGCCCAGCTTCACGGGCAGCACCGCGCGCGGGTGCAGGACCTTCCGGAGGTTCTGCAGCGTGTAGCGGGCGAGCACCAGGTGCCGCACCACCTTCGGTCCCCCCGACGCGGAGCCGGCGCACCCGCCGATGAACATCATCACCAGCAGGACGATCTTGGCCTGATCGCTCCAGAGCTGGAAGTCCGTGCTGGCGAAGCCCGTCGTGGTCAGGATCGAGACGACCTGGAAGAGCGCCGTGCGGATCGACGTCCAGCCGGTACTCGGCCACAGGGCCAGGGCCAGGAACGCGCTCGCGACGAGGACGACCAGCGTGTAGGCGCGCAGCTCGTCGTCGCGCGTCAGCACGCCCACGTCGCGCCGGGCCAGCGCGCGGTACTGCAGCGCGAAGTTGGCGCCGGCCACGAACATGAACGCGATCGTGATCCACTCGGCCGCCGGGTTCCCGTAGCCGCCGATCGACAGCGGGTTCGGCGAGAAGCCGCCGGCCGCCAGCGTGCTCATCGAGTTGCAGAGCGCGTCGAAGAACGGCATGCCCACCGCCACGAGCGCCAGGATCTGCAGTACGGTGAGGGCCGCGTACAGCTTCCACAGGAGCGCCGCCGTCTGGCGGATCTGGGGGCTCAGCTTCTCCTGGTTCGGCCCCGGCGCCTCGGCGAAGAACAGCTCGCGACCGCCGATGGCCAGCCGGGGCAGGATGGCCACGAAGAGTGCGATGACGCCCATGCCGCCGAGCCACTGCGTGAACGAGCGCCAGAAGAAGAAGGCCCGGCCGTAGCCGGAGAAGTCCTGGAGGATGGTGGCGCCCGTCGTCGTCAGCCCCGACATCGACTCGAAGAAGGCGTCGATCGGCCCAAGGCCCGCCCACACGAACGGCAGCGCCGTCACGTGCGCGATGAGGAGCCACGACGCCGACACCACCGCCAGTCCTTCCACGCGCCGCATCCGGTCCACGGCGTCCTCGGCTGAGGTGCCGCCGGCGCGCCGCATCAGGTGGCCGAGGCCCACCGTGAGCGCTCCCGACACGCCGAAGCCGGTCGCGTCGCGCCACTCGCCGTAGGCGAGGGCCACCACGAGCGGCGCCAGGAACATCGCCCCGAACAGGCGCACGATGACGCCCGAGACGTGGACGACGAGGGCGTAGCGCATCAGCCGGGGCCGCTCAGCGCATCTCGCGCGTGAAGTAGTCGCGCACCCGGTCGGCGGCTTCCTGGGTGCAGAAGATGAGCAGGCGGTCGCCCGCCAGCACCTGGTCGTCGCCGCGCGGGACGATGGCCGTGCCGTCGCGGAGGATGGCCGCCACGATGGCGTCCTGGGAACTGCCCATGTGCTTCAGCGCGCGGGCCGTGAAGGTCGGCGCGACGGTGAGCTCGAACACGTGGGCCTCCCCGTGCTCGACCACGGCCAGCAGGCTGGTCGGCCCGCCCGTGATCTGATGGAGGATCGAGTCCACGGCGGCGCCCCGGGCGGAGATGGCCACGTCGATGCCGACCCGCTCGAAGAGCCGCAGGTTGGCGGGCCGGCCCACGCGCGTGATCACCTTCGGCACGCCGAGTTGCCGCGCCAGGAGCGAGGCCAGCAGGTTGCGCTCGTCGTTGTCGATGACCGACACCAGGACGTCGCTCCGGCCGACGTTCTCGGACTCCAGGAACTCGAGGTCGGTGCCGTCGCCGTTCAGCACCAGGGTCCGCGACAGCCGCGCCGCCAGGATCGCGCCCCGTTCGGCGCCGCGCTCGAGGACCCGGACCTCCACCGACGGCGTCTGCTCGAGGCGCTCGGCGAGCTGGAGACCCACGTCGCCGCCGCCGATGATGGTCACCTGCAGCCGCCCGCCCGCGCGGGTCGGCGAGACCAGCGTCTCGACGGCGTGCATGGCATCCGGCGTGCCCATCACGATCACCTTGTCGCCGGCCGCGAGCTCGGTCGTGCCGCGCGGCACGAAGATGCGGCCGCCGCGCTTCACGGCCACGACGAGCGAGCCGTGCGGGAGGTGCAGGGTGCCCAGCGTCCTGCCCGCGAGCGGCGAGCCCTGGTCCAGGCGGTACTCCAGCAGCCGGACCACGCCGCCCGCGAACACCTCGGCGTCGATGGCGCCCGGGGCGGTGACGATGCGCTCGATGTCGGCCGCCAGCTGGGCCTCCGGCCACACGACGCGGTCGATGCCGAACGCGCCCAGGCCGCCAACGTCGCCCTGCGCGCCCAGGAAATCCGCCCGCGACACCAGGCAGATGGTCTCGGGCGTGCCGAGCCGGTTGGCCTGCGCGCACGCGACGATGTTCACCTCGTCCAGTCCCGTGGCGGCGACGAAGACGTCCGCGCGGTCGATGCCGGCGCCTTCCAGCACCTCGGCATTGGTGCCGCTGCCCAGCAGGAACTCGACGTCGAGCGACTGGACGGCGTCGCCGACGCTGCGGTCGTGGTCGATGATGACCACTTCGTGACTGGCCGCGAGGGCCCGGGCGAGCGAGGAGCCGATCTGCCCTCCGCCGACGATGACGACGCGCATGGAACCGCCGGCAGCGTAGCATGCGGCTGCGGCCGGCCGAGGCCACCTCGGCCTTGACACCGCCCCGAGCCGGTGGCAACGTCGCCGCCACCCCCGGCCCGTGCGCCGGTGTCGAGCCTTCCGTGCGCCTGCATTCGCCGCCGCCGTCGTCCCCTTCCGGCCTGCCGCGCTGGGTGTGGGCCGTGTACCTCGTGCTCTTCGCGGCCTCGGTGCCGTGGTACGTGCCCGCGGGCCCCGTGCGGCTGTGGTTCGGCCTGCCTCACTGGGTGGTGCTGTCGCTCGTCGCCATGGCGGGCGTGTCGGCGTTCACGATCCTGGTCGTCCGCCGCTACTGGCTCGACGAGGGCGACGACGACGCTGGGGAGGGGGAACGGTGAACGGCCTCGGGCCCTGGCCGCTCGTCGCCATCCTTGGCTACCTCGCCGTGCTGCTCGGCGTCGGCGTCGTCGCCCGGCGCGCCCGGCGCGACGAGTCGATGAGCGATTTCTACCTGGCGGGCCGCGATCTGGGCCCGTTCGTGCTCTTCGCCACGCTCTACGCCACACAGTACAGCGGCAACTCGTTCCTCGGCTACCCGGGAGAGGCGCACCGGATCGGCTTCGCGTGGGTCATGAGCGTGGGCTTCATGACGGCCATCATCGTGGCCTACCTGCTCATCGCGCCCGACCTCCACCGCGCGGCGCGCCGCTGGTCGCTCGTCACGCCCGGCGACTGGATCGACCGCCGCTACGACTACCGTCCCCTCACGCTCGCGGCCAACGGCGTCTTCGTCCTCGCCATCGCGAACTACCTGCTCGCCCAGCTCATGGCGATGGGCCACGTGGTGGCGGGGCTCTCCGGCAATGCGGTGCCGTACTGGGTCGGCGTCGTCGGCCTGACGGCCGTCATCCTGGTCTACGAGACGCTGGGCGGCATGCGCGCGGTCGCCTGGACCGACACCGCCCAGGGCCTGCTGATGCTGGCGGGCCTCGGCGGCATCCTCTTCACGGTCGTGCCGACGCCGGCGCACCTGGCCGACGTGACGAGGTGGGTGATCGCCCACGCACCCGAGAAGGCCGCGGTGCCGGGATGGCAGACGTCCATCACCTGGCTGAGCACCCTGCTCCTCATCGGCATGTCGGGCGCCGTGTACCCCCAGGCGATGCAGCGGATCTACGCCGCCCGATCGACCGCCGTCCTGAAGCGCGGCCTCACGGTGATGGTGGTCATGCCGCTCTTCACCATGACGCCGATCTTCCTCATCGGCATCCTGAGCCTGCGGGATCTCGACGGCGTGAGCGGCCTGGCCGCCGATCAGGTGATGCCGATGATGCTCGCCCGGTGGGCCGGGCAGTCCACGTGGCTGGCGCTGTCGGCGATGGCCGTGATGCTGGCGGCCGTGGCCGCCATCATGTCCACGGCGGACTCGGTGCTCCTCACGCTGTCGTCCATCGTGGCCAAGGACGTCGCGGGGCGCACGTGGCTGCGCGGTGCGCCCGAAGCGACGCTGACCCGGGTGGGGAAGCGGGTCTCGTGGGCGATCGTCGTCACGCTCGTGACGCTCGCGCTCGTGCCCCGCATCAGCCTGTGGGGCCTGACCGAGCTGAAGATGGAGCTCCTGGTGCAGGTGTCGCCGCTCTTCGTGCTCGGCCTGGCCAGCGCGCGCGTGACGGGGCGGGCCGCGCTGGCCGGCCTCGTCGCCGGCCTGGTCGTGGCGTTCGCGCTGCCACTCGCTGGAGTGTCGCGGCCCTTCGGCGTGCACGACGGCACCATCGGGTGGGCCATCAACGTGCTCGTGTGCGTCGCGGCGTCGCCCCGGACGGCCGCGGCGCCGGCCGCGCACCTGGCGCCCGATCGGCCGCAGCCGGCCTCGTAGCCGCCGGCGGCGTTCGCGTCTCCGCGCGCCACGGCGCGGATCCCGCCCGCGCTCGTCGCCCCGTCCGGCACTCCTGGGGTAGGCTGTCGGGACCGCTCGATGCCTCCGCACCACCATCGGCACCCGCCTCCGCCCCCGCACCACCACCGGCACGGCCACCACGCGCGCGAACGCACGCTCGATCGGTTCGTCGATCGCGAGCGCATCGACCGGCTGCTTCAGCCCTGGCTGCCCGACGACGACGACCGGGCCTTCGTGCTGCGCTGCCTGCTCGACGAGGGACCGGCCCACCATCGGGGCGTGAACTGGATCCTCCTGTCGCTGCTCGGCGAGCTGGCGGCGGGGCAGCGGCTCGGACCGGCGCCGGGGCCGCAGGCGCGCGTGCCGATGCGGCTGCCGCCGCACCTGCGCCGTCACGAGGACGACGAGGAGGACGACGGCGCGTATCCCCTGCGCCTGCCGCTGGCGCCGCTCGAGCGCCTCGGCGGCAAGGACGAGCGCGCGGTGGACGCGATGGTGGACTGCCTCACCGACGGCCCGCCGCAGCACGCGCTGGCGAATGCGGCGATGCTGCTGCTCATCGACGCGCTCCTCCGTCGATGAGCGCGGCGCCGCTGGCCGGCCTGGAGCCGGCGTTCCGGGTCTGCGCCGGCGAGCTCGGCCTCTGGTCGGCCTCGCGCCTCTTCGTGAACGCGGCGTGGGACGCCGGCGGCGCCGGGGCCGTCCGCGCCCTCGACGACGACCTGGGGGACGCCTACCCGGTGGTGGACGACGCGGTGCGGCGCGTGCTCCAGCGGGAGGCGCCGCTGCCGGTCCCCGCGATCGAGGCCGTGGTGGAGCGCTGCCGCGACCTCAAGCGGCTGGTCGTCGTCGGCGTGGAGGCGGATCTCCTCGGCCCGATCGTGGACCGCCTTCCGGCCTCGGTGGAGGTCGCCGCGCTCTTCGACCAGACGTTCCCCGTCGATCCGGCCCGCGTGGCCGCGAGCTGGGCGCCGCGGGTGCGGCTCACCGACGTCGGGGCCTTCCAGCAGTCGGCGGGCGGCCGCAGCGGCCTCCTCACCTGGGTCTACGGCGCCGATCGCTTCCGCGCCGTCGTCGCCCCGATCTGGCTGCGCGTGCACAGCGCCGACGTGCGGCTCCTCTTCAGGCGGCTCGTCGGCGTGGACCTCCTGGGCGGGCGCATGGCCTCGTACCCGCGCTGGCTCGGCGAGACCGAGACGGCCGACTTCACCGACCTCGTGGAGGCCGGGTGAGGGCGCTGCCGCTCGCGATCTTCGTCGCCGCCATCCTGGCGCAGGCGCGGCTGCCCGCCCAGCGTCTGCAAATCGTGCTGGCGGGCGCCGCCTTCGCGCTCCTGGCGCTGGGCCTCGGCGGTGGGCACCCGCGGGACGTCCTCGCGAACCTGCAGTGGGACGTGCTGATCATCCTGGCGTCGCTGGGTGTCGTGTCGCGCGTGCTGGCGGAGTCGCACGTGTTCACGCGCCTGGCCGTCCGGGTCACCCGGCTCATCGGCGCCTCGCCCACGTGGCTCGTGCCGGTCGTCGCGGCGTCGATGTTCGTCGTGAGCGGCCTCGTGAACAACATCACGGCCCTCGTGCTCGTCCTGCCGGTCGTGCTCGCCATCCTGCAGCTCGCCGGGACGACGCCCCGGCACCTCCGCTGGACGATGGGCTCGCTCCTGGTGGCCTGCAATCTCGGCGGCGCCGCCACGCCCATCGGCGACTTCCCGGCCGTCCTGCTCCTGGGCGCCGGCGCCATGGACTTCAACGGCTACCTGCGCCTCGCGCTGCCCACGGCCGTCGTCGGACTCGTGCTGTTCGTGGGGCTCGTGATGCTGGCCGTGCGGCCCTCGAAGGACGTGCCCGTCGATCCGCTCCGGCGCCGGGTGACGGTGGCCGTCGTCGAGGGTCTGCACGCGCGCATCCGCATCCAGCCCCGTGTGCTCGTGCCGGGCGTGCTCGCGCTCGCCGGCATGCTCACGGCGTGGGTCCTCCTGCCTGCGTCGTCCGGGGTGCCCGTGCACCTGGTGGCCTGGCTGGGCGCCGGCCTCCTGGTGCTGACGCTGGGGCGACGTGGGCGGGACGCGGTCCTGCAGGGCGTGGATCTCGACGCCACGCTCTTCCTGTTCGGGCTGCTGGTGATGGTCGGCGCGGTGCGGGAGACCGGCCTCTTCGGCTACCTGGCGCGCGCGCTCGCGGATCTGCCGTGGCCGCTGCCCGTCCGCCTGGCGCTGTTCGTGGCCGTGGCCGGCGTCTCCACCGGCATGTTCTCGGCCGGACCCAGCATGGCGGCGATGCTCGAAGTGGCCACGCCGCTGGCCGCCGCGATCGGGCCCGCGGCCGTGTACCTCGGCCTGGCCTTCGGGGTCTGCGCCGGCAGTTCGCTCTTCCTCACGGCGGCCACGTCGGGTCCGCTCGCGCAGAGCATGGTCGATCGGGCCGGCCTCACCGACGCAGAGGGCCGCCGCCTCGAGTTCTCGTTCGCGTCCTTCGTGCCCGTCGGCCTCCTGGGCTTCGCCGTGATCCTC
This sequence comes from Vicinamibacterales bacterium, assembly GCA_041394705.1. GTDB lineage: Bacteria > Acidobacteriota > Vicinamibacteria > Vicinamibacterales > UBA2999 > CADEFD01. The sequence continues at coordinate 234,396 of JAWKHS010000008.1, read as the reverse complement.
GCCGTGGGCATCGGCGCCGCGCTGGTCACGGCGTCGGCCGGCTGACCTGCCGGCCGACGGCCGCCCGGGCCGGCGGAGAACTCGCCGGCCCGTCCTCGGCACGACCCGTTGACGACGGGTCGTGCCATCTCAGAACGAGTACCGGACGCTGATCTGCCCTCTCCTGGACGTGTTGCCCTGGCGCAACGTCCGGAGATCGAGGAAGGTGGACAAGCGCTGATCGCCGGACGGGTTGTTGAAGTTGACCCGATCCGTGAGATTGAAGACTTCTCCCACCAGCTGCAGGCGGCTGCCGCCCGGCATCGGAAGCGCGTAGGCGAGCCGCAGATCGATCTCGAAGAAGTCAGGGCCCCGGGCCCCGTTCGAGCCGCCCCTGCTCTTCACCGTGATCGGGTTCGCCCCCGCGCCGCTGTAGGAGCCCGCCGGGAGGTATTCGTCGTCGGTCCGGCCGTTCCGGTTCAGGTCGAACGACGAGCTGGTCAGCGAGAACGGCAGGCCGCTCATGTAGCGTATGACCGGGCTCAGGCTGAGGCCCCGCACGCCCGGGACGTTCGCCGTCCCGTTGATCGACAGGATGTGCGGGCGGTCGTTGTCCGTCGGTCCGTAGTTCGCGTCGAGGTTCAGGTCGTCGCCGACCTGCGTGGGGATGATCGCCGCGACCACCCCGTCCATGTTGCCGCGCGCGCGAGAGAGCGTGTAGGAGACGCGGTAGCTGTAGCCGCGGTTGAACCGTTTGTTGAGCTGCACCTGCAACGCGTTGTAGTCGTACGAGCCGGCGTTGACCGGCTGCCACACGTTCTGCACGAAATTCGGATCCGGACGTGTGACCGGCGCAGTGCGGCCCGTGCTGGTGCGCGTGGGCGGGTTCAGGTTCTTCCGCAGCAGCTGGTCGCGGTTCTCCGAGCGCACGTAGTCGACGGTCACGGCGATGTCACCGAACAGCTGCCGCTCGTAGCCCACCGTGTACTGGCGCGCGTACGCGCTCTTGCGGTCCGGATTGTCGAGGAACACGTCGCCCGTGTTGCGGGCCACCGCCCCCAACGGGAACAACTGGTTGAGCAGGCCGCGATCCACGAACGGCCCGTTGGCCAGGAACGGATCCGTCGGGAACTGCCCTTGCGAGGGCCCACGGTCGACGCCGTTCGCCGGGAACAGCACCTGGAACGAGTTGGCGATCACGCCGTTGGACATGAAGTTGCCCAGGGGACCGAAGGGCGTCTTCTGGTAGAAGAGCCCGATGCCGCCGCGGAGCACCGACCGCCCCTCTCCGTCGAGCGCATAGGTCACGCCCACGCGGGGTGAGATGTTGTTCTTGTCGATCGGATTGTCGTTGGGATTGGCGAAGAAGGGATTGTCGCGCTCGTTGACGTTGATGATCTCCAGGTCGTACCGCAGGCCCAGGTTCAGGGTCGTTCGCGAGTTCACCTTCCACTTGTCCTGGAAGAACAGGCCGATGAACTGCCCCGGGATCAGGAAGTTGACCGAGCCCGGCACGCGGATCTGCAACCGCTCCGGATACGTGCGCGGATTGCCCGGATCGAAGTCCAGGTCGCTGTTGATGGTGAACGTGCCGTTCATGTTGCCCTGGTCCTCGAACCGCAGCGGGGCGTAGACGTACTGCAGGCCGAACTTCAGGTCGTGGTCGCCGGCCTTGTTCGGCACGAACCAGGCGAAGGTGTCGTCGAAGCCAAAGGTCCGATCCAGCCGTCGGCTGGCCCGCGTGCTCTGCTGGTCGAGGAACGTCAGGTGGCTCAACGTGGGCTCGAGCGCGGCCTGGTTCTCCCCGTTCTCGAAGAGCTGCGTGTTGCCGAAGAACACGTTCTCCTCCGTGAAGGACAGGCGGATGGTGTTCACCCTCGTGCCGCCGAACACCGAGTTGAACGACCAGGCGAACGTCTTGTCGACGTCGGTCTCCTTCTCGCGCGTGGCGGCGGTGCGGGTCGTGGTCGTGAGCTGATCCGATTGGGGTGACCACTCCTGGAGCCAGCGCAGCGCCCAGGTGTTGTTGGCGTTGATCTGGTGATCGATCCGGACGAGCGAATTCCAGATGCGATCCTTCCAGATGACGTTCTCGTTGAACTCCGGCCGCGACGCGATGTTGATCGTGACCGGGCGATCCTGCGTGACCCGCTCCACGTTGACGAAGAAATGCGCCTTGTTGCGCACGATGGGGCCGCCCAGCGAACCACCCCACTGCCGCTGGCTGGTTTCGTCCGGCTTCTCGAGCCCCAACTGCTTGCTGAAGAACTCGTTCGTCCTGAACTCGGACTCGGTGTCGAAGAAGAAGGCGCTTCCCCGCACGCGGTTCGTGCCCTGTTTCGAGATGGCATTGAGCACGCCGCCCGTGCCCCATCCCATTTCCGCGTCGTACTGGCTGGTCTGGACCTGCAGCTCCGCGATCGATTCGATCGGCGTCCGCACCTGCGCGCCGCCCGATCCCCCGTTCCACATGTCGTTGTTGAAGCCGCCGTCGAGCGCGAACTGGGTGTTCGTGAACGGCTGGCCGTTGATGCTGACCGAATCGGCGCCCCAGGACGTCGACTCGGACGCCACGACGCCGGGCAGCAGCTGCATGTACGACATGGTGTTCCGGTTCCCGACGGGTGTGTCGAGCAGTTCCTCGGAGGCCACGTTGCCGCCGACCGTCTTCGAGGTCAGGTCGACGAGCGGCGACTGGCCGGTGACCGTGATCGTTTCCTCGAGCGCTCCGACCTCGAGCCGGACGACGATGGTCTGGGCCTCGCCGACCGCCAGCCTCACGTCGCGGCGGACGAAGCGCTTGAAACCGGGCAGTTCGGCCGAGACTTCGTAGACGCCAGGAGTCAACGACGTGATCAGGTAGGAACCGTCGCCGGCGCTGACGACCTCGCGGAACTGCCCCGAGTCCTGATTGCGAACGACGATGGTGACGCCAGGCATGACGGATCCCTGTTCGTCCACTACGCGTCCCCTGAGGTCCGAATAGCTCTGACCGGCCGCTATTGGCACGCCGACCGACAGGACCAGCGCCCAAGCGAGAACGACACGCCTCATGTCCATACCCACCCTTTCAATGCCCGCTTGAGTCACACGGCGCGCTGACGCCAGCGGGTCCGAAAACAGCAACTCGCAACGCGTGCGGGCTGCGTACGCGTTGTGCGATCGCGGCCGAGGTCCTTGGCGATGCGCGCGTGTGGCCGGTCCGCCGCATCGAAACGACGGTTCGCGCCCGCCCGTTGCACGGACCCGCCGTCGACGTCGATGGCGTCAGCGCCGAGGGACTGGGTGGCCATGACGGCGACCGCGCGGGGCCGCAGGCCGGGCACGATGTCAGGGTCCGGTTGGCGGACCGCCCGTTCCCCGGCTCGTCGGCGTCCACGCTCCCGCTGGTCCGCGAGAGGAAGAGCGCGCGAGCCGAGCTGCGCATGCCAAGCCTCCTGGAGAAGACGCTGACGCGATCGCCATCGGCAGTCGGCGCGGGCGCACACGGACTGCGACACACCTGACGTTGGTGGTGTGAGACTGTCGCGCCCGGCTGCCGGGTCGTCAATACGGCCAGCGCAGCGGTGAACGCACCGCCTTTGTCAACCGAGACTCATGCCTCGACGAACGTTCCGGTAGGGTCATGTCGACGCCGTCGCTCCCGGTATGGCGGATACCCGGGTTTCTGGACCGCCGCGGGAGCGGGCCGGGCACCGCCGCCCGGGACTCGACCGCCGTGGGGCCCGCGTGCGGTATCGTCTCAGCGTCCTGACGCACGACGGACGTGGCGCCGTGACGCGCGCCGCGCGTGGAGGTCCGATGTCCCGACAGCTGTGCCGTCTCTGTGCCGCGCTCCTCACCGCGTGGTCCACCGCCACGCCCGCCCTGGCCCAGTCCCGGCTGACGCTCGATTTCCCGGCGATTGCCCGACGGCTGGTGCAGCAACTGGCGCTCAGGCCCGGTGAGAAGGTGCTGTCGGTGGTGCACCCGGGCGTCTTCGAGGGCCTCGTGCCGTACATCCGGTACGAGGTCGTCAAGGCCGGCGGGATCGATCTCGGCGTGATCGACGTGCTGGCCGAGCCCGTGCCGGCGTCGTGGGACGTCGCGCTCCTGCAGCGGGCGGCGCGCGAGGCCCGGCCCTTCTACAAGGCGATGCTCCGGGACGTGGACGCGGCCATCATGATGCCGGGCGCCGTGCCCGCGCACCCGGTGTACGCGGCCATGCAGGACTGGCTCAAGGAAGGCCGGGGCCGCACCGTGCACTTCCACTGGCTCGAGAACGGCAGCGCCTACACGCTTCCGGGACAGCCCCTGCCCGGGCGCGCCGCGATCGACGCGCTGTACCAGCACGCGCTCCTCGACACCGACTACGCGGCGCTGGCGGCGATCGAGCGCCGGTTCGCCGACGCGATGCGCGGGCAGGAGATCCACGTGACGTCGCCCACCGGCACCGACCTCCGGTTCCGGATCGGCGATCGCCCGGTGAACCGTCAGGACGGCGACGCGTCGGCCGCGCGCACGAACCAGGGCGTCATCCTCATCGACCGCGAGGTGGAATTGCCGGCCGGCGCCATCCGGGTGGCGCCGATCGAGGAGAGCGTGGAGGGCACGGTGGCCTTCCCGGCGTCGCAGTGGGACGGGCGGCCCGTCGAAGGCCTCGTGCTGCGGTTCGCGAAAGGGCAGGTCGTCGAGGTGCGGGCGGCGCGGGGCCGCGAGGCGGCCGAGGCGGAGATGGCCAGGGCGGGCGCCGCCGGACGCGCGTTCCGGGAGTTCGCGCTCGGCTTCAACCCGCTGCTCGTCGTGCCGGAACGCGGGCCCTGGATTCCGTACTACGGCTACGGCGCCGGCGTGGTCCGCCTGTCGCTCGGCGACAACAGCGAGCTCGGCGGGCGGGTCGGCGGCGGCTACGTGCGGTGGAACTTCTTCACGGACCTCACGGTGCGCGTCGGCGACACGGTGTGGGTGAAGGACGGCACGCTCGTCGCGAGGTAGCCGCGCCGGCGCCGACACGATCCGCGGCGCCCTCGCGACGGCGCGGCCCGGGAGGCCTCAGTGGTCGTCGCGCGAGGCCGACAGGTGCCGCAGCACGTCGGTCGCCCGGATCGCGCCGTGTACGACCACGACCCCGTCGTCTCCCGCGTCCACGACCGGCACGGGTCGGGACTCCGACAGCAGGCGCTTCAGTACTTCCTCGTGCGGCGCGTCCACCCAGAGGGCGTCTGGCGCCGGCCTGGCGATGGCGCCGATGGCGTCCGCCCCTCGCCCGGCGGCAATCGCCGAGTCGATCTCCGGCAGGCCGACGATTCCGGTGACGCGCTGACCGGCGCCCACGAACACGGCCCGATCCGGCCGGCCGTCGGCGCGCGCCCGCACCTCGTCCACGGTGAGCTCGGGCGGCACCTGCAGGAACGCATCCGACATGGCGTCGCCGGCGGTCCAGTCCGTCGGCGGCGTCGCGATGGCCGGCGGCAGGTGGATGCCGTCCTGTTCGAGCAGCGCGTGGTAGATCGGCACCGGCAGGTAGCGGCGCGAGATCGCGAAGCTCAGCATGTTGGCGACCATCAGCGGGACCAGAATCTGGTAGTCCTGCGTGATCTCGAAGATCATGAAGACCGACGTCAGCGGCGCCCGGATGATGCCGGCGAACAGGGTGCCCATGCCCACCAGCGCGTAGGCGCCCGTGTCGGCCGTGGGAAAGGGCGCCACCCACTGCGTCACGATGCCCACCGCCCCGCCCGCCATGGCCCCGATGTAGAGGCTCGGCGCGAAGATGCCGCCGGCGTTCCCAGTCGCATACGACACGATCGTGGCCACGAGCTTCACGCCGCAGAGGAGCAGCAGCGTGTTCAGAACCAGCCCGCCGTTGAGCGCCTGGTCGATGTACTCGTAGCCCACGCCCATCACCTGGGGCACGACGATGATGACCAGGCCGATGATGGCGCCGCCGAGCGCCGGCAGGAACATGCGGCCGCGCGGCGTGAGTCTCTGCGCGGCCCGCCGCGCCCGGAGCAGCCCGTGGCAGAAGGCGAGGGAGATGATGCCGCCGGCCACGCCGAGCACGGCATAGGCCGCCAGCTCCGCCGGGTGCACCAGGTGGTAGGTGGGCACGCGGAAGAGCGGCTCGTTGCCCAGGATGGTCCGTTCGACCATCACCGAGGCCACCGACGCGACCACGGTCGAACCGATGAGGGGCGCGTTCAGGTCGCCGATGATCTCCTCGAGCGCGAAGATCACGGCCGACACCGGCGTGTTGAACGCCGCGGCCAGCGCCCCGGCCGCGCCCACGGGCACGAGCTCCCGCAGGCGCTCGCGCGGCAGCCCCACCCACTGGCCGATGGCCGAGGCCAGGCCGGCGCCGATCTGCACCGACGGGCCTTCGCGGCCCATCGAGTGGCCCGAGCCCACGCACAGCGCGCCCATCAGGAACTTGCCCATCGGCACGCGAATCGGGATGACGCCGTTCTGCAGCTGGAACGCCGCCTTGGTCTGGGGGACGCCGCTGCCGCGGACTTCCGGGAACACCAGCGTCAGCAGCACGCCGGCCAGGAGGCTCGCCACCGTCGGCACCAGGAAGAGCCGCGCGGGCTGGGGATCGAGGCCGAAGAACAGCCGGCCCGTCCACTCGATGGCCAGCGTGAAGAGGACCGCGGACAGGCCCGCCAGCACGCCGACGAGGACCGTGATGGCGAAGAAGAGCTGATTCTCGCGCAGCCGCAGGCCCTGCAGCGTCGGGAGCGAGGACGGACGGGTCATTCGGCCGACCCGTGCCGCCGTGCGACGCGCTGGAGTGCCTCGGCCTTGACGTCGAGCGGCGCACACTGCGCGGCGACCACCGAGAGCGCCGAGGCCACGAGCTCCAGGCCCCGGTCGAGCACCTCGGGCGACTCCCGGACGCGCCGCGGCGTGAGCGTCCTGTCGAAGTCGGCCAGGGCGTCGGCCACGGCCGCGGCCGAGCGTTCCGCCAGCGGCGTCCTGGCGCGCGAGCGTTTCCGGCACGCGTCGAGCTGGTCGGCCGCCACGTCGATGGCGGCGCCCAGCCGGCGTTCCCGTTCCGCTCCGGACAGCCGCGGGATGAGGGGATCGCTCGCCGCCACCGCCGACGACACGGCCGCAATCCGGCGGCTCCGTTCGTCGGTCAGGTTGCGGGCGTAGGCGAGCGCCCGGGTGTAGTCACTGAGGCCGAAGGCCGCGGCGGCGGCGCCGGCCCTGGCCGCAGGGTCGGTGGGCGCCAGGCGCAGCGCGCGCTGGTAGTGCTCGAGCGCGCGCGCCGGATCCCGGGCCTCCAGGAACAGGTCGGCCACCTGGGACTGCGCGGCGACGTCGTCGGGCAGGTTGGCGGCCAGCGTCAGGATGTGCGACAGGGCGGCGCCGGTGTTTCCGGTGGCCAGCAGCAGCTGGATGAGTTCCCGCCGCAGGTCCACTCGCGCCGACGCCGCGTCGGCCGGCCAGCGGCCGTGCAGCGCGTCCTCGTAGTAGTCGGTGGCGGACGCGACGTCGCCGGCCGCGGCTTCGAGCCGCGCCAGCCGCATGTTCACGTCGGCGTCGTCGGGCTGGCGGGTGCGCCACAGGGACAGGAGCTGGCGCGCCGAGTCGGTCCGGCCGTCCTGGACGAGGGCCTCGGCCAGGGTCCGCGCGTAGGTCCACTCGTCGGGCCGGCGCGCCACGGCCCGCCGCAGGGCCGCGACGGCCTGCCTGGTGTCGTGCGTCGCCAGGTAGCCCTGCCCCCGCTCGTACCAGGCCGCGGCGTCGACGAGCTGCTGTTCCCGGTTTCCGGAGGCGGCCGCACGGGTGACGATGAAGAGCCCGCTGGCGGCGGCGGCGAGCACCACGAGGATGACGATCTCCCGGTGCACGACGCGCGAGAGATCGGAGAGACGCAGGTAGGGGTCGGTTGGCACCAGTCAGCGGACTTTCACGACAATCGTTGGACCTCCAATTGTCTCACGGGGCCACGGCTGGGCCGGCGGTCTGGAGCTCGTCCGGCGAGGCCTGCACATCGTCGCGCACGGGCCGCCCGCCGCGCCCGGCGCCGCTCGAACCGGCGCCAGGTGGCTCGCGTCAGGCCTCCCGCAGGGTCTCGGCGGGATCGACGCGCATGGCCCGCCGGGCCGGCACCACGCACGCGATGGTCGCGGCGACGAGCAGGATCGCGGCCGCGAGGACGCCCGTCGTCACGTCCATCGACGCCGAGGGGGCCAGCGTGCCCCGGAGCAGGCGCCCGAGGCCGGCCGTGGCCGCCAGTCCGATGGCGAGCCCCGTGAGGACCAGCGCCATGCCCTGGCGGTAGACGAGGCCGAGGATCCCGCCGGGCGATCCGCCCACCGCGAGCCGGATGCCCATCTCGCGCCGGCGCCGCCCGACGGCGTGCGCCAGGCTGGCATGGAGCCCCAGGGAGGCCAGCAGCAGGGCGATGGCCGCGAACGTCGTGACGAGGACCGAGCTCGTGCCCGTACGCCAGTACTGGCCCATGCTGGCCAGCCAGTCGCTCAGGACCATCGGGCCGATCCAGATCGGCAGACCGCGATCGACGGCCTCGACGCCCTGGCGCACCGTCGCGATGGCCGCCGCGGTGCCTTCCGTCCGGACCAGCACCCACATCGAGGGCGCGGGCGACCGCGCGAGGGGCACGTAGGCCACGGGCCCGGCCTCGCGGCGCGACCTGGCGGCATCGTCCTGGGCGATGTCCGGCGCGATGCCGACCACGGTCCGCCACGGGCCGGCCTGGCCGCCGTCGAAGAACCGCAGCCGGCGGCCGATCGGGTCGCGACCCTGCCACTCGCGCTCGGCGAAACGGCGATTCACGATGACGGTCTCGTCGCCGTGGTCGTCCTGGGGACCGAACGCCCGGCCCGCGACGGGCGCGACGCCGAGCGCGGCGAAATAGCCGTCGTCCACGACCAGCACCGGCACCGTCGCGGCCGCTCCGGCGCGGCCGTCGCCGTCCGCGGCCTCGTAGGACCGGGCCGCGGCCGGGGCGAGCGGCGTGGCGCTGGCCAGGCCGGCCGCCTCGATGCCGGGCGCGGCCGACAGCTCGCGGCGGAGGCGATCGAAGAAGCCCGCCTGCGACGCCGCGGTCGGGTAGTCCTCGTCCGGCAGGCGGATGAGGAGGGCGAGGGTGCGCGACGCGTCCACGCCAATCGAGGTCCGGGCCATCGCGACGAACGTGCGTGCCATCATGCCGGCCCCGGCCAGGAGGACGACGGCGAGCGCGATCTGGCCGACGACGAGGCCCGCCGAGAGCCGCGACCGCGAGCGGCCCCAGGAGGCCCGCGGTCCGCCGTCGCCGAGCACGCGCCGGAGATCCACGCCCAGGCCGCCCAACGCCGGCACGGCGCCGACCAGGAGCGTCGTCAGGACGGCGGCGGCCGTCAGGTAGGCGAACACCCGCCCGTTCAGTCCCAGGTCCAGCAGGCCGACCGACCAGCGCTGCGCGGGCGGCTGCGCCGCGGCGGCGTAGACCTGGACCACGGCCGCCGCGATCGCCCACCCGCCGAGGGCGCCGGCCGCCGACAGGATGCCGTGCTCGACGACCCGCTGCAGGGCGAGCCGCCGCCGGCTCGCGCCCAGGGCCCGGCGCACGGCGAGGTCGTGCGCGCGATCCACCGCGTGGCTCAGGGCGAGGTTCGCGAGGTTCGCGCACGCGATCAGGAGCACGAGGCCGACGGCCGCCCACAGCGCGCGGTACAGGCGCGCGGCGTCGCGGCTCACGAAGAAGGCCGCGAAGTCGAGCGGCGCCGGCACCCAGCCCTCGTTCGTGGCGGGATAGGCCGTGCCCAGCCCCCGGCCCACGGCGGCGAGTTCGGCCTCGGCCTGCCGGAACGTCACGCCCGGACGGAGCCGGCCGACGGCGAACCACAGCCCGCGCGCGTCGCGTCGCTGCTCGTCGGGCGACGGGACGAGCGGCACCCACAGGTCCTGGCGCTGCGGGAAGGCCAGCCCGGCTGGCATGACGCCGACGATCGTGGTCGGGACGTCGTTGACGCGCACCGTCGCGCCGACGATGGCGGGATCGGCGGCGTAGCGGCGCGTCCACAGCCGATGGCTCAGGATCGCCACCGCCGGCGCGCCAGGCTGCTCGTCCGTCGCGGTGAAGTCGCGGCCGGCCACGGGCGCGGTGCCGAGGAGCGCGAACGTGTTCGCCGTGACGCGCGTCGCCGTGGACGTCTCGGCCACGCCGCGGGCGTCGACGAGCGTGATCCGGCGGTCGGCCACCGCGGCCAGGCCCTCGAAGGACGTGAGGCGCTCGCGCCAGTCCCTCAGGTCCGGATACGACACGCAGCAGCCGCGTCCGTCGCGCTGAGTGCCGATGTAGAGGAGGCGGTCGTTGGCGGCCACGCCGCGGAAGCCGCGCGTCAGGACGGCGTCCGCCACCGTGAACACGGCCGCGTTCAACCCGAGCCCCACGGCGAGCGTCGCCACCGAGGCGAGCGTGAAGGCGGGACGGCGCGCGAGCGCGCGGACCGCGTCCCGGACGTCCTGCCGGAGCGCCTCGGCGACGATGGCCGCGCGGCCGATCATCGGGCGTCTCCGGGCCGCGCCGGCGGCCGTGGCGCGGACGTCGGTTGCGTCATTCCGCGCGAGCATACTCCACGGTCTCGCCGCCCGGGGGGCCGCTCGGCGAGAATTGAGGCGTGCCGATTGCCCCACGCCCCCGTGCCGTCATCTTCGACCTCGACGGTACCCTCGTCGACAACATGGCGCTCCACGCCGAAGCCTTCGCCGCCTTCGCCGAACGCCACGGGCTGCCGCCGCTGACGCGGGCCGACCGGGCCGCGCTCGACGGCCGCCGCAACAGCGAGATCTTCCCCGTGCTCTTCGGGCGGGAGATGACGCGCGAGGAGTGGCTGGCGTACGAGGTCGAGAAGGAGACGCTGTATCGCGAGCTCTCGCGGGGGCGCATCCGGCGGGTGCCGGGCATCCAGGCGCTGCTCGACAAGGCGGCGGCCGGTGGCCTCGGCGTGGCCCTGGCGACGTCGGCACCGGGCCCGAACGTCGTCCACACGCTGGGCGAGGCCGGGCTGTCCGGGGCGTTTCCGATCGTGGTGCGGGGGGACCAGGTGGGGCGCGGCAAGCCGGCCCCCGACGTCTTCATCGAGGCCAGCCGCCAGCTGGACGTGCCGGCCGGGGACTGCCTGGTCTTCGAGGACGCGCCCATCGGCATCGTCGCGGCGCGCGCCGCCGGCATGCGCGTCGTGGCCATGACGACCACCTTTCCCGCGGCCTATTTCGAGGCGCTCGACGATCCGCCCGACCTGGCGTGCACCGACTTCGAGGCCTTCCTGGCCGCCGTCGGCTGGTAGAACGCCGGTCCGCCGGCCGGCGCCACGTGTGGGCGGCCGCAGGTGCGACCGCCCACCGCCGTGCCGCGCTACTTGACGGAGTACTTGGTGAACGCGCCGCCGGCCTGCGTCAGCGAGTTCGGCCCTTCGGCCGCGTAGACGTTGCCATCGGCATCCACGGCCACGCCCTCGCCCGCCGTGCCCTGGTAGACGCGGTCGTCGCGCTCGAACGGCGGGATGAACGCCGTGATCCGGTCCTCGTCGAGCGGGCCGATGCGGACGCCGTCGCGCCAGTTCGGGTGGTTGTACGGGCCCGACTCCGAGTCGATGGCGTACACCGTGTCGTCCTTGAGGAAGATGCCGCTGATGCGGCCGTAGGCGTAGCGCGACTCGAGGTAGTTGCCGTCCTGGTCGAAGATCTCGATGCGGTGGTTGCCGCGGTCGGCCACCCACAGACGGCCCTTCGAGTCGAACGCCAGCGCGTGCGGCGTGCGGAACTCGCCGTGCTTCACGCCGATGCCGCCCCACGACTTGACGAACGTGCCGTCGGGGGTGAACTTGCTGATGCGGGAGGTGGCGCCGCGTTCGATGCCCTCGGCGACGGCCCGCGCCGTGGTCATGCCCTGCGCGTCGTGGCCGTCGGCCACGTAGATGCTGCCGTCGGGCCCCACGACGACGTCGTTCGGCTGGTTGAACTGGCCATCGGCGTTGCCGGGCTTGCCGGCGATGCCCAGGCTCATCAGCTTCTCGCCCGTCGGGCTGAACTTGTGTACCTGGTGCCCCCGGGTGCCGGCCTTGTTGCCCGAGAAGTCGGCGATCCAGACGTTGCCGTCCTTGTCCACCGAGATGCCGTGCGGCGTCACCATCACGCCCTTGCCGATGTTGGCCAGCACGGCGCCCGTGTTCCTGTCGAACTTGAACACCGGGTCGACGGGATTGCTCTCGCAGTCCACCGGACCGCCGCCGGCGCCGCCGCTGGCGCCCGCGCCGCAGCGCTCGTACGCCCAGATATTGCCGTCCTTCGGGTCGATGTCGATGCCGGCCGTCGTGCCCCAGGTGCGGCCCGCGGGCAGCTGGCCCCAGTTCTTCGTCACGTTGGGCGCCGGGTTCGGAAAGCCCTCGCCCGTGATGATGTTGCCCGCGGGCGGCGGGGCGGCGGGCGCGGACGCCGGGGCATTCGCGCCGGGGCCCGCATTGCTGCACGCCGAGAGGACGACGGCCGCGGTGGTCGCTAGGGCAGGCAGCAAGGCTCGCTGGAATCGCATGGCAGCTCCTTTTGTACGGTCCGTTAGTAGAGCGGAGAACCGCAGCCCATCGCAAGGGGGGCGCGTGGAGCGGTGCCGGACGGCGTACCAGAACCTGCCGGTCGCCCCGCGGTCGAGTGGGGCCGGCGCGCCGCCTGGAGGCGGCTGGGTGGCGTGACGGCGCGGCGCGGCCGACCCGGGCTACCGCGAGACCGTCAGGGTGGCGCGGTAGTCGCCGGGTTCGATGGTGCGCGAGCTGAAGGGATAGGGGGCGAGCCGGACGAGGGCCACGGTGTAGCCGTCGTGGACGATCGGCGTCATCGGGCCCGTGTGGAGCTCGTAGGCGCGGGAACTGCCGTTGGTCTGGACCGTGACGTGCACCACGGCGTCCCCACCCTGGATGCAGACGGCGTCGGCCGGGCAGCGGGAATCGCCCTCGACGCGGTCGAAGCGGACGCGAAGGTCGGCCGCCTCCAGTTGGGCCGTATCGCCCGGGGCCAGCGTGAACTCACGGCCCAGCTCGACCGACGGGCCCGTGGGTGAGGTCACACACCCCAGGCAGACAGCCGCCACGAGGGCGGATCCTACGCCGTGCCACGCGCGCGTCACCATCGATGGGCTCCCTCCGTAGAGACGTCGGGAGCCCGGCCGAGGTTTGGTGCGGCCGGGGGGCGGCCGCGAAAGGACCTAGCGGATGCGCCGCACCACCACGCGGGCGATCGGGTTGCGCCAGTCGCGGTCGGCCGCCACGAAGTCGCCGACGCCGTGGATGCCGCCGTGCACGTGGACGAAGCCCTCTTCGCCGCCCGTGGGCGCGCCGCCGCCGCCCGGACCGCCGCACTCGGGGTAGCTGGGCCCGGGGATGGAGGCGCACAGCTCGTCGTTGACCTCGGTGCCGGCGTCGTAGGCGACGGGCGTGAAGACCGCCGGCTCGAACCCGCGCGGCAGCTCCACGCCGTTCAGGGCGATGAAGCCGTCGTTGGTGGGGATGAGCATGGCCACGAGGGTCAGGCTCGCGCCCGGCCGCGCGTTGACGGTGAGGGTCGAGGTCTGGCCCGGCCCCGTCAGGCCACTCGTCATCTCGGCGTCGTACACCACCTGCGGCACCGATCGGACGAGCGTGAAGAGCGGGTCCAGGTTGCCTTCCTCCGCCACGGCCTCGAGCACCGACGGCGCCGGGTCGCCGATCTGGAACAGGTGGATGCCGGGGACGTGCGTGATCGCGCCGAGCGGCGTGAGGCTCTCGCCCTTCATCGCGTTGGTCACGCGGATCTCGTAGACGGCCGGCTGCGCGGCCGCGGCCACGGGCAAGGTGAGCAGAGCCACGGCGCACGCCGTGCTCCACAGGGATCGCTGCAGGGTCATGGAAGCCTCCTCTGGGCGGCGGTTGGAACGCCGCTTCCAGGGCATCATCACGAGCCGCCGCCGGAATATTCCCGGGCGCCCGTGAGAGACTGCCGGCACCGATGACGCGCCTCTCCTCCCGCCTCGTCTTCCTTCTGGCGCTGGGCGCCACCGCGGCCGCCTCGGCCGGCGGGCGCCAGCCGGGCCCGCTGCCGCCCTCACCGCCGAGCTACGGCGTGCGCATGGACGAGGTGCGGATCCGCATGCCCGACGGTGTCCGCCTGGCGGCCGACCTCTGGCGCCCGACCGGCCCCGGCGAGGACGGGCGGTTCCCGGTGCTGCTCGAGTACCTGCCGTACCGCAAGAACGACGGACGGAGCGGACGCTACGACCTCTACGCGTACTTCGTCCGCCGCGGCTACGTCGTGGCCCGCGTGGACATCCGCGGCACGGGCTCCAGCGAGGGCACGCTCATCCCGTACGAGTACAGCGACATCGAGCTCGAGGACGGCGACCACGTGATCGACTGGCTGTCCACGCAGCCGTTCTCCAACGGCAACGTCGGCATGTTCGGCATCTCGTGGAGCGGCTTCAACGCCATCCACATGGCGATGCGCAACCCGCCGGCGCTCAAGACGATCCTGTCCGTGGACGCCACCGACGACCTCTACCAGGACGACGTGCACTTCATGGACGGCATGATGCACCTCGACTCCTGGGAGTGGCAGATGGACATCGCCAACTCGATGCCGGGCGCGCCCGACTACCGCATCGACGACCGGTTCTTCACCGAGCGCTTCGAGCAGCCGCCCTGGATGCTCACCTACAAGCGGCAGCAGCGCGACGGGCCGTTCTGGGATCGCACGGCGCTGAAGACCCGCTACGACGCCATCAGGATTCCGACCTTCGTGATCGGCGGCTGGTACGACGGCTACCGCGACAGCGTGCCGCGCATGCTGCAGCACATGTCGGCGCCCGTGAAGGCGATCGTCGGCGCCTGGAACCACACGTTCCCGCACCGCCCGTATCCGAAGCCCGGCATCGAGTGGCGGCGCGAGGCCGTGCGCTGGTTCGACCAGTGGCTCAAGGGCCGGAACACCGGCATCATGGACGAGCCGCGCTTCGCCGTGTACGTGCGCCAGTGGCACCCGCCGGGCCCGTACCTCGACGAGGCGCCGGGCACGTGGCGGTACGAGGACGGCTGGCCCCTCGCGCGCGGCCAGGAGCGGGCCGTCTTCCCTGGCGCCGATCACTCGCTGGGCGACGCGGCCGGCGGCGAGGCGACGCATCGGCTGAAGTACGTGCCCACGACCGGCATCGAGGCCGGCGGTCCCGTGATGTGGTTCGGCGACGTGGCGCACGACCAGCGTCCCACCGACGCCTTCAGCCTCGTGTACGACTCGGCGCCGCTCGAGCGCGAAATGGAGATCCTGGGCCTGCCCCGGGCGTTCCTCAACGTCGCCGCCGACGCGCCGATGGCCGACTGGTTCGTGCGGCTCTCGGACGTGGCGCCCGACGGGACGGTGACGCAGGTGGCGGCCGCGGGCCTGAACGGCACGCACCGCGACTCGGACCGCGACCCCGCCGCGCTCGTGCCCGGCCAGCGGGTGGCGCTCGAGATCGAGCTGCACTTCACGTCATGGGTCTTCCCGGCCGGTCACCGCATGCGGGTCTCGATCGCCAACGCCCAGTTCCCCATGATCTGGCCCACGCCGTATCCCATGACGACGTCGCTCTTCCTCGGCGGCGCCGACGCGACGCGCGTCGTCCTGCCCGTCGTGCCCGCCGCGCCCCGGCCCGTGCCCGACTTCCAGGCGAATCCGGAGACGCGCGAGACGCTGCCCGGATACCAGCCGATCGAGACGGGCTCGACGTCGGGCTACGGCGAGATCTCGTCCATCGAACGCAACCCGCAGACCCACACGACGAAGGTGGTCGCCACCAACGACAGCGGCATGCGCTTTCCGTGGGGCGAGCAGCACGAAACCGAGACGATCACCTACGAGGCGAACGACGACCATCCGGAGGCCGCCTCGGTGCGGGGCGAGTACTCGACGACCGTCGTCCTGCCGGGCCGGACACTCAAGTGGGAGAGCACGGTGACGCTCACCAGCGACCGGACGACCTTCCACTACACGAACGTCCGGCGGCTCTTCGAGAACGGCACGCTCCTGCGCGAGAAGCGCTGGAACGAGGCCATCCCGCGCGACTTCCAGTAGCCGCGGCGTCGATGGCGGCCGCGCCGGCGGCGTCCGGCCTCCGGGATCAGACGTAGGCGGCCGCCTGCAGCGCGTACAGCTCGGCGTACTGGCCGCCGCGCGCCATCAGGTCGTCGTGGCTGCCGGTCTCGACCACGCGCGACCCGTCGAGGACGACGATGAGGTCGGCCATCCGCACGGTGGAGAAGCGGTGCGATACGAGGATCGTGATGGCGCCCTGGCTCGCGCGCGCGCGGGCCGCGGCGGCATAGCGCTCGAAGAGCGCGTGCTCGGTCTCGGCGTCCAGGGCCGCGGTGGGCTCGTCGAGGACGAGCACGAGCGGCGTGTCGCGCATGAAGCCCCGCGCGAGCGCCAGCTTCTGCCACTGTCCGAAGCTCACGTCCACGCCGCCGGGCCAGGTGGGCCCGAGCTGCGTCTGGAGTCCGCCGGCGAGCGTGTCCACCATCTGCTCCGCGCCCGCGCGGGCGAGGGCCGCGCCGACGGCCGCCTCGTCGTCCATCCGCGGGAGATCGCCGACGCCGACGGACTGGCCGGCCCGGAACTCGAACTTGAAGAAGTCCTGGAACGCCCCGGCCAGGCGGCGCCGCCACTCCGGCGCGGGAATGCGGGCCAGATCGGCGCCGTCCACGAGCACCCGGCCCGACGTCGGGGCGTAGAGCTTGCCCAGGAGCTTCACCAGCGTGGACTTGCCCGCGCCGTTCTCGCCCACGATCGCCACGATGGCGCCGGCCGGCAGGTCCAGGGTCACGCCGTCGAGCACGAGGCGGTCGGTGCCGGGATAGGCGAAGGACACGTCGTCGAAACGGATGCCTTTCGCGAGACTGACCGGCGCGGCCTCGTCCGCCGCCGCGTCCTGGGCCGCCGCGTAGTCCTCGAGCCATGCGAGCCGGCGCGCCGCATCCAGCCACACGCCGCGCAGGAAGCCGATCTCGCCGACCGTCGCCCCCACGTAGGCGGACAGGCGCGACCCCGCGGCCAGGGCCAGGAGCACGTCGCCGGGCGGGGCCGTCAGGCCCGACACGACGAAGATCACGGCGGCCACGTAGCCGGCGCCGAAGAGCGCCCACGCCGCCGCGTGCCACGCCGCCGTGGCCCAGCGGGCCGCCGCGACCGGCGCGTGGCCGCGCCGCCACGCCTGCTCGCGCTCGGCGGCGAGCCGGGCGCCGATGCCCAGCACCCGCACGTCCTTCCCGGGCGCGGCCGTGGTCGAGACGTCGAACAGGTGGCGCGCGAGGCGGGTGGAGGCGGCGCCGTGCTCGCGCGCCCGCTGTTCGGCCTCCGGACGCCACGACGAGGTGAGGACGGGTGGGATCGCGAAGAGCGCCAGGAGCGCCAGCGCCGGGTGGATCGACACGAGCAGCGCGATCGTCACGCCGAGGCGGAGCAGCCATCCGCACGTCGTGAAGAGCGACATGTACATGTGGTCGAGCATGAACACCTGGTGGCGGAGCACCGCCAGGCGATCGAGGTACACCGGCCGCTCCTGGTGGGCGATGGTCGTGATCGACGCCATCATCGTGGCGATGTGCGACTCGAGCGCGATGGTCACCTTGTCGCGGAACCGCCGCTGGACCCGCGTGCTCACCGTCATCAGGAACCACGTGGCCGTGGCCGACAGGCCGAGCGCCACCATCGCGATCCGCACGCGTCGCCAGTCGCCGGCGAGCGCGCCCTCGCCGAGCAGCTTGAACCAGTAGGCCAGGAGCGCGTCGGGCAGGGCCGCCGCGAGCGAGATGAGGAACGCGCCCACGATCAGGCCCGGCTCGTGGCGGTAGCCGAGCCGGCACAGCCGCCACATCGACGCGAGCGCCGGCGGCAGCGTCTCGGGTGCGGCGCGCCGCTCAGCCGAGGACGTCATACCGTCGTCCCTCCTCGTCCTCGGCAGCGAAGCGCTGGGCCTGCAGGTCGAACATGGTGCGGTAGCGCCCGCCGAGCGCCATCAGCTCGTCGTGCGAGCCGAGCTCCACGACCTTGCCGTGCTCGAGCACGCAGATGCGGTCGGCGAGCCGGACCGTGGAGAAGCGGTGCGAGATGAGAATCGTGGTGCAGGCCCGCGTGGCCGCCAGGACGCGCTCGAAGATCTCGGCCTCGCCGCGGACGTCGAGGTGGGCGGTCGGCTCGTCGAGCAGGACCAGGCCGGCGCCCAGCTTCGTGGCGCAGACGGCCCGCGCCAGGGCGATGCGCTGCCACTGGCCGCCGGAGAGCTCGGTGCCGCCCTCGTAGCCGCGGGCGAGCACGGTGTCGAGCGACGCCAGGCCCTGGGCGCCCGCCTCGGCGAGCGCGGCCTCGATGACGGCGTCCGGCGCGCCAGCCGGCGCGACGTTGTCGCGGAGCGGCCGCTCGAGGCGGAGGAAGTCCTGGAACACGGCGGTGACGCGTGATCGCCACGCCGCGGGCGCCATCTCGCGCAGGTCCACGCCGTCGATCTCGACCGCACCGGCTTGCGGATCGTAGAAACGGCAGAGGAGCTTCGCGAGCGTGGTCTTGCCGGCGCCGTTCTGGCCGACGATGGCGAGCGAGCTGCCCGCGGGAATCGTGAGGTCGAACCCGTCGAGCACCGGGGCACCGCCGGGATACGCGAAGGTGACGCCGCGAAAGCGAATCTCGCGGGCCGGACGGCCGTCGACCGCCGTCGTGCCCGACGACAGCCCGCCCCTGGCGTGCATGGCGCCGCGGAGACGTGCCACGGCGGCCACCGGCGCCGCGGCTCCGTCGAGCGCCCAGTTCATGCCGCCGAAGGCGATGAGCGACGTCCCCACCACGCACTGGGCGTAGACGACCAGCTCGCCCAGACCGAGCCGTCCGTCGGCCGCCGCCGCGGCGATGGCCCACAGCACCAGGACGTTGGCCCCCGTCACGAGCGCGAGGCTGAGGGCCAGCGGCCGTTCGCGCAGGCGGGTCGCGTCGTACTGGAGCTGGTGCAGGCGGATGCGCCGCGAGACGAAGAGATCGATGGCCCAGTCGGCCAGGCCGAAGAGCCGGACTTCCTTGCTCGCCGGGGGATCGACCGCCAGGCGATACACGTAGTCGGCGTCGCGCTGGGCGTTGCGCACGACCTCGGTATTGCGATCGAACCAGACCGCGCTCTCCCGGAGCAGCCAGTGCGTGGCGAGCCAGGCCGCGCTCAGGACGAGGGGCGCCCACCAGCTGAAGCCGGCCAGCACGGCCGCCGAGGCCAGGCCGCCGATCATGCCCACCAGGCCGCCGGCGATGAAGTCCATCGAGTAGGACAGCGGGGGCCCCGTCATCCCGAGATCGAAGTCGCGGGCCACGGTGAGGTCGGTGACGAGCGACGGGTCCTCGAGGTGCGCGAGCCCCTCGGGCGCGAGGCAGGCCTCGGCGAGGCGGCCGTAGAGCCAGTCCGACATCCGGTCGCCCAGCGTGTGGCTGACCGAGGTCTGCACCGGCGCCAGCACCTGGAGCAGGACGAACACGACGGCGACGAGCGTGAGCGGGCCGGCGAGGGGCGCGCCGGCGGCGACGGCCGCCAGCAACCACCCGATCGCGACCGCGAACGCCGCCGGCAGGAGTCCGCGGACGACCACCACGGCCCACCACACGGCGGTGAGGCCGCGGCCGGCGTTCGGCAGGGCCGCGAAGAACATCCACTCCTTGTGAGCGGCGAGCTGCTGGTGCCGTGTCATCGTGTCCTCGGCACGGCCGCTGGTGGACGGCCGCGCTCGCCGATGGCCGCGTGGGGCCGACGCGGCCCACGCCGCCGCGGCGTCCCGGCGTCAGTGTGCGGCGCGCGGCGTGTCGCCGGTCTCCGCCAGCAGGCCCGCCAGCCGTTGCCGCATGGTCTCGAGCACGCCTGCCGCCGCCGGATCGGCGGCCCGGTTGTGCTCTTCGAACGGATCCGCCTCGAGATCGTAGAGCTCGTCCATCCCGTTGAGATCGCGGTACTGGATGTACTTGTAGCGATCGGTCCTGACCGCCGAATAGCCCATGTTCAGGACGCGCGGGAAGACCGTGTCCGTGTAGTACTCCACGAGGAACGCATCGCGCCAGGCGCCGGCGCTGCCGGTGAAGATGGGCACGAGCGAGCGGCCCTGCATGCGCGCCGGGACCGCCAGGCCCGCCAGCTGCAGGAAGGTCGGCGCCAGGTCGATGCTGAGCACCATCTGGCCCGGCGTGCTGCCGGCGATGACCGCCGACGGATACCGCACGAGCATCGGGATCCGGATGGTCTCCTCGTAGGCCAGGCGCCGCTCCTCGTTCAGGCCGTGCTCGCCGTAGAAGTAGCCGTGGTCGCTCGTGAACACGACGACCGTGTCGTCCAGCTCGCCCCGCCGTTCGAGCGCCGCCAGGATGCGGCCCAGGCTGTCGTCCACGGCCAGCAGCATCTCGACACGGCCCCGGATCTCCTCGTCGCTCGTCGCCGTGGCCTTGCCGAGCGGCGGGAGGCCGTCGATCGCGCGCATCAGCGCGGGCTTGTCGGTGGGCGCATGGAAGGCGTTGGCGCGGCGCGGCATCTCGCGGCCGGCATAGCGCCCGCGGTGCCGCTCGGCCGCCACGAAGCCCCCGGGCTGGCCCGGCACCGCACCCAGGCTGCCGTCGTCGCGCTGGACGATGTTCGGATGGATCGCCTTGTGGGCGAGGTACACGAGGAAGGGCTGGTCCGTGGTCTCGCCGATGAACTGCTCCACGTAGTCGGTGAGCACGTCGGTGACGTAGCCCGTCTTCTGGAGGTCGGTGCCGTCCACGTTCAGGTGCGGGTCGATGGCCTCGCCCTGGCCCGGCATCGCCACCCACCGATCGAATCCCGGCCGCGGGCTGGCGTCGTTGCCCATGTGCCACTTGCCGAAGAACCCCGTCCGGTAGCCCGCGTCGTGGAGGTCCTTCGGGAAGGTGGGCAGGGCGTGGCTCGGCCGCGCCGTGTTGTCCACGATGCCGTTGGTGTGCGCGTACTGCCCGGTGAGGAAGCTCGCCCGGCTGGGCGAGCAGAGGGGCGTGGTCGCGAAGGCGTTGGTGAAGCGCGCGCCCTCGCGCGCCACGCGGTCCATGTTCGGAGTCTCGATGAACGGGTGGCCGGCCGAGTGCATCTCGTCCCAGCGCATGTCGTCCACCAGGACCATCACGACGTTGGGCGGTCGGCGCGCCTGGGGCGCCGGCGGAGCGCCGCCGCAGCCGCTGGCGGCCAGCGCGCACACCGTCCACGCGATGCCCGAGGCGGCGCGCGTCCCCTTGCGGACAGATTCCATCGATCGCCTCCTCGCCGGGTGACGACGCCGGAGCGGCCGGCGACCAGCGAAGGATACACGAGGGGTCGCCGTGCCTCGCCCGCCGCTGACGGCCGGGGGGTATCATGCCCGCATGACGACGAGACGGCTGCTGGTGACGGGGGGAAGCCAGGGGATCGGCGAAGCGCTGGTGGAGCAGGCCCGTGCCGCCGGGCACAAGGTGACGTTCACCGGGCGCGACCGCGCGCGCGTGGAGGCGGTGGCGGCCAGGACGGGCGCGCACGGCGTGGTGGCCGACGTCACGACCGCCGCCGACAACCAGCGCGCGGTGGACGAGGCCCTCGCCCACATGGGCGGCATCGACGTGCTGGTGAACAACGCCGGCTACGCGTACCGGGCCGAGATCGGCGCGCTGGACGTGGCCGCGATGCGCGCGATGTTCGAGACCAACGTCTTCGGCCTGGTCGACATCACCAACCGCGTCGCGCCGCACCTCAAGGCCCAGGCGTTTGGCGACGTCGTGAACCTCGCCTCCACGTCGGGCATGAAGGGCGCCCCGGCGGGCACGGCCTACAGCGGGAGCAAGTGGGCGGTCCGCGGCATCTCGCAGTGCTGGCAGGCGGAGCTGCGGCCCTACAACGTGCGGGTGACCTGCATCTGCCCGTCGGAGGTGCAGACGAACTTCGGCGGGCGCGGGGGCCGGAACAACCCGAACAAGCTGTACGCGGCGGACATCGCGGCCACGATCCTGGCCGGGATCATGCTGCCGCAGCGGGTGCTCTGGACGGAGCTCGCGATCTTCGCGACCAATCCCTGGAAGGAAGACTGACGGCTCCCGATCGGACCTCACCGGGCGCGGGCCGCTGGATCACGCGGCCCTGGATCGACCTGGTCGTCGGCTGCGGCGGCTGGTCGCTGCCGCTCCTGGCGGTGGCGTACCTGCTGACGCGGCAGAGCGTGCAGCTCTGGACGGGCGCCTTCTACTCGATCGCCCTCGTCGCCAACTATCCCCACTACATGGCGACGGTGTACCGGGCCTACGGCGCCAGGGACCGGAGCGCGCATCGCCTGTACACGGTCTACCTGACGGCGGCGCTCGTCGCAGCCGGCGTCGCGGCCCACGTGGACCGCCGGCTGGTGCCGCTGCTGTTCACGGCGTACGTCACGTGGAGCCCCTGGCACTACACCGGCCAGAACTACGGGCTCCTCATGATGTTCCTGCGGCGCGGGGGCGCCGACGTCGGCCCCCGCGAGCGCCGGGCGCTCAGGGCCGCGTTCGTCGCCTCCTACGTGATGCTCCTGGCCACGTTCCAGGAAGGTGCGTCGCCCGATCCGCTGGTGCTCTCCCTGGGTCTGCCGGCGTGGATCACCCGCGGCGTGGCCGGCGTGGCCGGTGCCGTCTTCCTGGCCGGCGGCGTGCGCGCCCTCTGGGCCCTGAGGCGGCGCGCGCCCGCCGGCGCCCTGACCGCGCCGCTCGTGCTGTATACGACGCAGGCGTTCTGGTTCGTCGTGCCGATCGCCATCGCGTGGCTGACCAGCGCGCCGACGCCCCAGGCCCGCTACAGCGCCGGCGTCCTCGCCGTCATGCACGCGGCGCAGTACCTCTGGATCACGCAGTACTTCGCCCGCCGCGAGCAGGGGCCCGCGTGGTCGGGCACGCGCTACTGGACGGTGGTGCTCCTGGGCGGGATGGCGCTCTTCCTGCCCGTGCCGTGGATCGCCAGCCTCGGCGCCGGCGTGGACTTCACGACGAGCGCCCTCATCGTCGCGTCCGTCGTGAACCTGCACCATTTCATGGTGGACGGCGTCGTCTGGAAGCTCCGCGATCCCCGCGTCGCGCGGACGCTGACCGCCACGGATCCGTCCGCCAACGGCGCATCCACGCTGGCGGGTCCGGCGCCGTGGCCGCGCGTGGCGATCGTCGGCGCGGCGGTGGCACTCGTGTCGCTGGCGGGCCTGGACCAGTCGCGCTACTGGCTGTCGCTCCGGGAGTCGGACCCCTCGGCCCTGCAGGCGGCCGCCCGTCTCAATCCCTACGACGAGGCGGTGCAGGGGCGGCTCGTCCAGGCGCTCGTGGAGCGGGGCGATCTCGATCACGCGCGCGCAGCGCTCGACGACGCGATCCGACGGGCGCCGCGGGCGGCCGCCGCGCGCGTCAATGCCGGCGTGCTCGCCCAGCGGCAGGGCCGTCTCGACGACGCGGCCCGTCACTGGCGCGACGCGGTGGCGCTGGCGCCGGGCGACGTCCAGGTCCGCCTCTACCTCGCCGAGCTGCTCCAGGGCCGGGGCGAGGCGGTCGAGGCCGCCGTCCACTACCGCGCCTACCTGGAACACGTCGCGGCCACCGGCGGCCCGGCCGCGAACGACCCCGCCACGGTGGCCAAGGTCGTGCTGAACTTCGCCGACGCGCTCGACGCCTCGGGGCATCCCGACGAGGCGCGCATGAACTACGAGCTGGCGGTGAAGGTGGCGAGGAGCGCGGGCCTGGAGGACCTCGAACGCACGGCGCGCGCCCGGCTCGCGCCCGCGCGGTGACGGGCCGGGGCTACGGCTCGGGGAGCGCGTACTCCAGCGTGTAGGCGTGCTCCTTGCCGCGGATGTCGATCGTCAGCGTCCCGGTGAGGCCCGTCAACTGCCCCGTGCCCGAGTCCGGCACGACCGTCACCTGCAGGTGCTGGGCGCCCCGGTCCATCACGCCGACGTGGTAGAGGAGGAAGGACCCTTTCCGGCCGCCCAGCGTGCCCGTGACGCGCTCGACCGCGACGTAGGCGCCCGACGTCTTCTCGGTGGGGCTCATGCCGGTGAGCATCTGCCCGACGGCGGTGCCTTCGAGGTCGCCATGGTAGGTCTTGTCGAGGGTCATGCGGCCCAGCGTGGCGCCATCGGCATGGCTGTCGGCCGGCTGCGGCCCGATCGTCACCTCGAACGTTCCCGTCGCGCGCGCCGGCTCACTGGCCACGAGGATCCCTCCACACACCGTTGACAGGAGCGCCGCGGTGAGCGGCAGGACGGACACGTCGATCATGGCGATCAGTGTGTCATCGCGTACATCAGGATGTCGATGCCCACGGCGTACGCGTCGGGGGAGAAGGTGAAGAAGTACTCGGGGTCCTCGCCCTCGCGCTCCCAGCCGTCGGGGATGTCGGAGTTGTGCACCATCACGACCATGAGACGGCCGCGCTCGTCGGCGATGCCCCGCGCGTCAGGCTCGCCGCCCGTGTCGTTCCAGCGTTCGATGGTGCCGCCGCCGCTCCTCCGCCACGTCTGGATGGACGCCATCTGCGGCAGCTTCGTCACGGGGAAGAACGTCTTCCAGAGCGGGTGGTCCGGCGGCGTCAGGTCCACGATGGGATAGCGGTTCCTGGGCAGCACGCGGTCCATCTCTTCGTCGAACTGCTGCCGGGCCCACGTGCCGTGGTAGTCGGACACGAACAGGAAGCCGCCTTTCAGCAGGTACTGCCGCAGGCGCTCCACCTCGACGTCGCTCAGGTGCAGCGTTCCGGCGTCCTCCATGAGCGCGAACGGACACTGGAAGAGGGCGTCGTCGGTGAGGCGGACGACCACGGCGTCGGGCACGGACTGCTCGCCGTCGTGCGTCATCGTGACCCGCACCTTGGTGAGCTCGGCCAGCCGGACGCTGAAGTTGATGTCGGCGCCGGGATAGTCGGTGCCCCAGCCCTGCTTCTCGCGGCGATCGCTGGCGAACATCACACGGCAGAAGTGGAAGTTGCCGTCGAAGGTCGTCGCCGTCGGGAATTTGGGAGGCGTGCGGCCGTAGAAGCCGTACCAGATGCGCTGGGCGTACGCCCCCGTGATCGTGACGCCGAGCACGGCCAGGATGCCGGCGAGTGTCCAGAGCAGCCGCTTCACGCCGCCTGTCATGGGTCCCCCGATCAGGTGCCCCCGATCGTACCCGATTCCCGAGGCGCCGGCACGGCCCCCGCGCGGGCCTCGGCGTGCCGGGCCCGGCGGCCGCGGGCCGCCGCTAGAATATCCGGATGCCCAAGCTGACGGTGGAGGGGTATGGCACCTTCGAGGTGCCGGGGGACAAGCGGCTGGTGCTGGCGATCGAACAGGACGCCGGCGTCGACATCCTGCACGCCTGCGGCGGCAACGCCCGGTGCACGACCTGCCGCGTGGAGTTCGTCGAGGGCGAGCCGGGACGGATGACCGTGGCGGAACGCGACCGTCTGGCGGCCCGGCAGCTGACGGGCGTCCGCCTGTCGTGCCAGATCCTGTGCGATCACGACATGACCGTGCGCGCGACGAGCCGCCTCGAGGGCTCCGGGCGGCCCGACCCCGGGGGACCGCCGCAGCCGGCGATCACCCCGCCGCCCGAGTGGATCGAGGGCTGAGCCGGCGTGCCTGACTCCGCAGCCGGCCCGGCGGCCACCGCCTGCGCGCCTCACGACGCGCTCGGGGCGCTCCTGGCCGGACGGGCGCCGGTGCTCGCCCTGGCCCCGATGCAGGAGGTGACCGACGGCGCGTTCTGGGCGCTCGTCCACCACTACGGCGGCGCCGACGTGTACTGGACCGAGTACTTCCGCGTGCAGGCGGCCTCCACGCCGGAGCGCTGGATCCTCGACGCGATCGACGGCAACGCCACCGGACGGCCGGTAGTGGCGCAGATGATCGGCAACGACGTGGCCGGGCTCGTGCGCACGGCGAAGGTCCTGCAGCGGCACGCCGTCGCGGCCATCGACCTGAACCTGGGATGCCCGGCGCCCATCGTGTACCGCAAGTGCGCGGGCGGCGGCCTGCTGCGCGAACACGCGCGGCTCGACGCCATCCTCGGCGCCCTGAGGGACGCCGTCTCGATCCCGTTCACGGTGAAGACCCGCGTCGGCTTCGCCTCGGTCGACGAGTTCGAGGGCCTGCTGGCGCTCTTCGCCCGCCACTCGCTGGACGCGCTCACCGTGCACGCGCGGACCGTGGCGCAGCAGTACCGCCTGCCCGTCCACTACGACCTCCTCCGGCGGGCCGTCGAGGTGATGCCCTGCCCGGTCATCGCCAACGGCCACGTATACGCCGCGGATCAGGCGGCGACGCTCCTGGCCCACACCGGTGCGCGGGGGCTGATGATCGGGCGGGGCGCCATCCGCAGTCCCTGGCTCTTCCAGCAGATCCGGCAGCACTGGCGCGGCGAGCCGGTCCGCTATCCGACCGGCCGCGACGTGTGGCGCTACATCCGCGCGCTGTGGGACTCCCAGGCGTCGTTCGACAAGCCGGAACAGGCCCAGTGCGCGCGCATGAAGAAGTTCCTGAACTATCTCGGCGAAGGCGTCGAGGCGCCGTTCCTCACGCGCATCCAGCGGGCCAGGACGGCCGCCGAATTCCACGGCATCTGCGCGGAGTTCCTCGACCACGACCGGCCGATGACGCTCGTCCCGGCCGACGTCGCCGCCGCGTCCCCGGACGGCGCGACGCCCACGGCGCGCGCCTCAGAACGCGTGGCCGAGTGAGAAGTACCACCGGCCGGCGGGCTGACCCCGGCGGTCGGTGAGCGGCACGCCGAAGTCGATGCGCGCCAGCCCGAACGGGGTGTTCAGCCGCAGTCCGAGGCCCGCGCCGTAGGCGAGGTCGCCGAACGAGATGTCGCGCACGCGGTCGAACACGTTGCCGGCGTCCACGAACGCGACGCCGCCCGCCCACTTGTAGATCGGGAAGCGCACCTCCTGGTTGAGGATGAGCGAGTTCGGTCCGCCCACCGGATCGCCCAGGAAGTCCACGCCGCCGAGCGCGTCCTCCGCGAAGCCCCGGACGCTCGTGCCGCCGCCGGCGAAGTAGCGCTCGCTGAAGAGCAGCGGCGGGTCGAAGCCCCAGGCCGTGCCGAGCCTGAACGCGGAGGCGAGCACCACGGGGCCGACCGGCGTGAAGCGGTACTGCTGCAGGACGAACTTCAGGAAGCGCAGGTCCGAGCCGAGTGACGGGACGGCGAACTCGATGCCGGACGAGTGGAACCAGCCGCGGTGCGGCAGGAGCTGGTCGTCGCGGGTGTCCCAGGCGAACGTCCCGGTCAGGCGGGCGACGTCCACCCGCAGGTCGAAGGCGCTCCCCGCCGGCTGGTCGAGCTCGAAGGCGTGCGTCCGGAGGAAGCGGTAGGTGTACGACACGGTCATGTCGGGTCGCGGCGCCACGCGCTGTTCGGCCACGATCTCGGCGCCGTCGCGCACGAACGGCGTGATGCCGGGCATGGTGAAGTCCTGGCGCGACCGCGTCAGGAACAGGTTCGTCGTCACCGGCAGCCCGAACAGCCGGGGCGCGGAGACGACGGCGCGCGCGAGGCGCCGATCCGCCTCGAGCTGGCCCGCGACACCCGCCGACAGCGCGCGGCCGAAGAGGTTCCGGCGCAGCAGGTCCACGACGGCCCCGGGGCGCAGCGTGCGGTCGGCGTCGAGGGGGCCGGTGTCGTCGGTGACGCGCAGGCCGTAGCGCAGCCGGTAGGGCGGCAGCTCTTCCAGCGTCACCTCCGCGCGGACGGGCTGCGTGCCGTCGGCGGCCACGGGGCCCGCCGGTGTCAGCTCGACGTCGGCGCGGCGGAAGACGCCCGTGTCGTACAGGCGCTTCTGGGCGCGGTAGACGTCTCCCCGATCCGCCGGGGCGCCGCGGTCGAGGTCCAGCGCGCTCTGAACGGTGGCCGGCGACGTCCTCGTGCCTCCGTGGACCACGACGTCGTCGAGCACCTGCTGCGGGCCCTCGTCGACGTCGAGCGTGACGGCCACGCGCCCCGTGTCCTCGTCCGGGCGGCTCGTGACGGTGGCGCGGACGTCGTTGAAGCCGTCGCGGGCGTACGCGATCTCCACGTCGCGGCGGGCGGCCTCCACCGTCCTGGGCAGGTAGGGCGCGCCGGATTCGATCTCGAAGCTCTTCCGCACCTCGTCGAGCGGCCGCGCCTCCACGCCCCGGACGTCCACGGCGCCGACCAGGAAGCGCGGGCCCTCCGCGATCCGCACCGGGAGCGTCGCCGAGGTCCCCGAGAAGATTGGCGTCCCGATCGACACCTCGGCCCGCAGGAACCCCAGCGAGCGATAGTGCGCGGCGAGCGCCGCCTCGACGTCCGCCGGCTGCCGCCAGGCGGTCAGGGTCAGGCCGCGTGCGTTCACGACGTCGGACAGATCGTCGGCCGAGATCGCCTCCTGGCCCTCGAAGCGCAGGCGCCGGTCGGTGTAGCGGACGCCGGGCGTCAGGCGTACCACGATCCGCTTCCGCCCGGCCGCGCGGTCCTCGACGACCTCCGCGTCGGCGGCCGCCGCGAGGTAGCCGTCCTCCGCCAGCGCCCGTTCGGCCAGCGCCTCGAGGTCGTCCAGCAGGAAACCGTCGTACACGGCCTCCGACCACGCCTCGCGCATCTGGTCGACCACGCCGCCCGGCAGCGACGCGCCCTCCACCACGAGCGACGTCTCGGGCCCACGATCGATCGCGTATTCCAGCGCGACCGCCGGTCCGTCCGCCGTGTCCCCGAGGGGCGTGCGCGTGGCACGCACGTCCGCCTCCAGGTAGCCGCGTTCGTGGAGGTCGGCGGCCAGGCGGTCCTTGTCCTGCTGCCAGCGGTAGAAGTCGAAGCGATCGCCCGTCGTCAATCGCAGCCGGCCGGCGAGCGCCTCCTCGTCGCCCGCCCCGGTGATGTCCACCCGGGCCACGCGCGGCGGCGGCGTCCGGGCGGCCGCCGGCCGCTGGGGCGGGCCGCCGAAGGTGAGCTCGTGGCGGAACTCGTAGCTCCGGGCGTTGTCGTCGAGCGTCGTCGTCCGGAGCTCGATCGCGCGGATGGGCCGGTAGATGGCGATCCACGTGATGTCGTTCGCATCCCGGAGGCTGCGCGAGAACACGATTTCGACGTCGCGCCGCAGCCGCTTCGACACGGTCAGCCGGGCGGCCGGATCGCTGTCGGTGGCGAGCAGATCGAACGACGACCCCGCGCCGCCGAGGCCGCGCCCGACCTGGGCCGAGTCGAGGCCGACGGCACGCCCAGCGAAGCCCAGGAGCTCGCCCGAGAGGAGGAGCAGCAGCTGGCCGCGGGCGACCTCGGTCTGGGCGACCGCGCGCTCGTCGGCGAGCGACCCGGTGAGCAGCAGCGAGATCGCGTCCGCCTGGCTGATGCCGTCGGGCGAGGACAGGTTGGCTTCCAGCGTCTCCGGCGTGCCGGCCACCGAGAGCCGCACGTCGTATTGCTGGACGCGCGTCGTGAGCGAGAGATCCAGCGTGGGCTCGATCGTCGCGGCGTTGGTGAAGTCCACCGTGCCTCGCTCGAGCGTCCACGTCTGGCCGCCGAGGAAGACCGAGCCGCCCTCGGCGATCGTCATCCGCCCGGCGAGCGCCGGGTTCGCGGCCGTGCCGATCACGGTGAGATCGGCGCCGAGGTCGAGGCGGCCGTAGTTGTTGTCCACCACGATGCCGTCCTGCGACACCACGTCCACGGACAGCCGGAGCCGATCGAGGAATCCCGGCGCCGGCGGTTCACCGGGCACGTCCCTGACCCCCGCCAGCAGCTGTTCGGCCAGGCTCACGGGCGTCCGGTACGAGCCGCGAAGGATGGTCACCGTGCCGCCCAGTTCCCCGCCCTCCCGCTGGAGCGCCAGCGTGAGATCGAGGTCGAGCTCGCTGCGCAGATCCTCGGGCAGCTCGAGGGCGAGCCCGCGCCCCTGCAGCGTGACCGACCCGTCCACGGGCTGCACGCCGTCGAGGGCCACGTCCCCCCGCATCGTCAGTGACCCGCCGTTGGCGGTCGCGGTGACGTCCACGAGGCGGACGCGGTCGCCGTCGAGGGCGATCCGGCCCTCGAGCCCGGTGAGCGCGACCCGCGGATCGCGCAGCGCCACCTCGCCGTCCGAGACGGCGATCTCGCCCTCGACCGTGGGCGCGTCCAGCGGCCCGCCGGCGTGCACGTCGAAGCGCGCGCGGCCCGCGGCCGAGGCATCGGGCACGGCCGCGCGCAGCATCCGCAGGTCGAGGCTGCCGGTCAACGTGGCGTCGAGGGCGGGGGCGTCGCCCACGAGCGTCGCGCCGCCAGTGACGTCGAGCGCGTTGGCGCCGCCGCTCCAGCTCCACGTGTCGACGGTCAGCCGGCCGTCGGCGAGCCGCAGCGTCGTGGGCCGATCCTGGGCCAGACGCTGGCCCGCCGCGACGAGCGACGCATCGTCGAAGGTGACCACGGCCGTGACGTCCTCCGGCGCCGTGGAGGCGGCGTCGAGCGTGATCGTCGCGGCCGCGCCGATCTCGAGCTGCTCGAGCGTGGCGTCGTCCACGAAGGGCGCGGCCACCTGCGCCGTGATGCCGTCGAGCCGTGCGCGCGCCGTCGCCCGCCCGGGCAGCGCCGGCAAGGTGCGCAGGTAGCCCTCGGGCAGGGCGTCGCCGGCGAGCGTCACCGGAACGACCGCCGACGCCTCGATGGTCGCGCCCTGCCAGGTGGCGCCGAGCGACGTCAGCGTCAGGAGACCGCGATCGAACGACGCGCGCAGCGTGCCGCCGCTCACGGGCGGCAGGTCCGGCACCGAAACGGTGAGGCCGTCGGCGGCGGCCGTGGCGTGGAGACGAGGCGCCTCCAGGCGCCCGCCGGCCTCGACGCGCAGGTCGAAGGTGCCCGACGCGTCGAGGCCATCGACGCCGGCGGCCAGCCGGGCGACGGGCACGAGGTCGGCGGCCTGGCCCGCGAGCGTCACGGTCAACGTGCCGTCCTCGTCGCCGTCCCCGTCGCCGCCGAAGCGGCCGTCGGCCGTCAGCGTCGTGGCGCCCGTGCGGAGGACGATGCGGTCGGCCGTGATCGCGCCGGCGTGGTAGCGAAGGCGCGCCGGTCCGTCGAGCGCGAGCGGGGCCCCCGCGGCGGTGACGTCGAGCAGGCGGAGGTCCAGATCGGCGGTGGCGTCGGCCGGCCTGTCCAACGCGCCCTCGGCCGTGAGCGTGGCGGTCACGGCGCCCGTGATGGGCCGCGCCTCGGCCCCGGAGGTCGCCGGCACGGGTGCCGCGGGCCCGCCCTCCGCGATCAGGGTGTCGAGCGCGGCCGCATCGATGGCTGCCGTGGCCGTGAACCGGTGAGGCGCCTCCAACGCAGCCTCGGCGTCCAGGCGCGCGTCGAGCGCCGGCGCGACGCCTGTGACGGCCACCGTGGCGCCATCGGCCGTCGCGTGCACCTGGACCTCGCCGATCGCGTAGTCGCCCCACGTGAGATCGCGCACGGCGATCGATCCCGTGCCGTGCGGCGCCTCCGGCGTCCCGTCACCCCGCGCCTCCAGATCGACGCGGGCGGCCACCGGCAGCGGCTGGTCCCCCGGGATCGGCGCCACGGTGAGTCCCTGCCCCGTGAGCTCGAAGGCGTAGCGCCCGGTGTCGAGCGCGTAGGTGGCCGTGCCCGATGCGCGTCCCTCGCCCTGCGTGACCTCCAGCCGATCGACGGTCAGCACCTGGCGCGCCAGGCGAGCCGAGAGCGCGAGCGCGTCCACGTGCTGGCCCGCGGCCGCGAGACCCGTGGCGCGTCCCGTCACGCGGGCCTCCGGCGCGTCGAGGGTGCCCGCCAGCGCGGCGTCCAGCGTCACGGTGCCGGCTGGACGCGAGGGCGCCGGCAGCAGGGACGTCACCGCCGCGAGATCGTCGAGGCTGGCCGAGACGGCCCCCGTCAGCGCGCCGGTCTCTCGTACGACGTCCAGGCGCGCGTCCAGCCGATTCCCCCCGAGCCTCGCCTCCGCGGTCGTCACCGCCAGGCGCGCCGGATCGGCGCTGGCGCGGAGTCGCAGCGTGCCCGGTCCGACGCCGCCGAGTTCGACATCGGCGGCATCGATCGTCGCCGCGCCCGCCGGCGCCGCGATCGAACCGGACAGGGTCACGTCGGCGCTCGCGTGTCCGCTCGACAGCGCGGAGGCCTCCACCGGCACGCCGGCGTCGGCCAGCTCCGCGACGAAGGCCGGCAGGTCGGCGATCCGGGCGGCCACGCGTCCGTCGAGGCTGGACGCCGCCGGATCCGCCGCCGGCCACCGACCTCCGAGCCTGCCGTCGAGACGCGCCTCCCCCACGCGCAGCCCGTCGAGCGCCGCCGACCAGGTGCCTGCATCGAGCCGGGCGGATGCGTGTCCGCGAATCGGCAGCGCGCCGCGCACCGGAGGGGCCGTGAGCGTGGCCTCGAGCGCCGCGCTCCCCGACGAGGGATCCGGGCCGGTCCAGTCCCCCGTCAGCCGGCCGCTGGCGAGGGCCGCCACGCGCGGTCCGTCCGGTGACGCCGTGGCGGCGAGATCGCCCAGGTCGAGCGCCGTCCACTCACCCTCGACGTGCGACGGCATCTGGTCCGCCAGCCCGACCCGCCCGCGCGCCTCGAGCAGGCCGCGGTCGACGCCCAGCCGCAGGCGCTCGACCGCCGCCACCTCGGTCGTGACGCGGGCGTCGAGCGCCAGCGACAGCGCGTGCCGATCACGCCAGGTGAGCGTGTCGGCCAGGGCCGTCACCGCGATCGTGGGATCCGCGAGCGCACCCTCGACCGTCCCGGACACGTCGATCGGGCCAGAGACGCCCGCGTCCGCGCCGGCCAGCGCCGCCAGCCGCGCCACGTGCAGCCGTCCCTCGTAGCGGAGGTCCGCGCTCGGCGCCGTCCCGAACGGCGCGACCCGGCCGTCGACCCGCAGGCGGGCTTCCGGCGCTTCCGCGACGAGGCCGTCCACGGTCACCTCCGTGCCGTCGAACGCCAGGCCGGCATCGAGCCGGGAGAGCGCGGTCCGCGTCCCCGGGACCTGGACGTCGAGGCCCCCCTCCATCCACAGCCGTCCCCGCACCACGCCAGGGTCGGCGCCAGTGAGGACGAGGGACAGTCTGCGTCCCGTGACCGCGGTGCCGGCAGCATCCGTGTAGCGCACGCCGAGGTCGCGGATCGACAGCGCGCCCAGATCGATCGCGTCCAGCGGCGCGGACTCCGCCTCGGGCGCGCTCTCGCTGGCCGACGCCGGCAGGTTCGAGCCGCCGGCCTCGTCCACGCGGATCGTCACCATCGGCCGCGCGACCTCCAGGGACTGGATGGCCAGCCGCCCCGTGACGACCGACCACGGCAGGTTCACGACGGCCCGATCGAAGGTCAGGAACGGCGTGTCGGCGCCCGCGGCGGTGAGCGTGGTCGGACCGAGCGACACCCGCAGGGAGACGAGGTTGTAGTCGAGGCCGTCCACCGCCGCCTCGATGCCGGCCTGCCGCAGCCGGTCCACGGCCACGGCGAGCACCCGGGCCCGGACGGGCGGCAGGTGCAGGGCCGCGAGCACCAGCAGGGGCACGCCCACGGCCAGGCCCAGGAGGACCCGCCGGCGGGTCGCGGCCGCCGGCCACCGCCACGTCGCCGCCATCAGCCCGCGCGTCCGCTCATGTGTCGTCGTCCTCCTCGACGACCTCGCGGCGGACCCGGACGGCCGTCGGCTTGGGCACGATGCGATCGCCGCGCTGGCGGATGACCGCGCGCGTGATCGCGGCGCCGAAGAACAGGATGAGCGACGAGTAGTAGACCCAGAGCAGCAGGATGACGAGGGCCCCGGCCGCGCCGTAGCTGGAGTCGGGCGCCGTGCGCGTGAGATAGAGGGAGATGCCGATCCGGCCGATGACGAAGAGGATCGCCGTGACGAGCGCGCCGAGCCAGGTGTCCCGCCACTGCAGGATCACGTCCGGCAGGATCTTGAAGATCATGGCGAACAGCAGCGTGGCGCCGCCGAGGGAGACGAGGACGTCGAGGCCGGTGACGACGGGCGCCGGGACCGGAATCCACCCGCTGGCGAACTGGAGCGTGGCCGCGATGCCCGTGCTGATGACGAGCGACGTGAGCAGCAGGAGCCCGATCACCAGGACCAGGCCGAGCGACTCGAGGCGGGTCGAGAGGAACACGATGACGCCGCTTCGCGAGGGCCGCGATGTGACGCCCCAGAACTGGTTCAGGGACGACTGGAGCTGGGCGAACACGGTGGTGGCGCCCGCCAGCAGCGCGCCGACGCCCATGAGCGTCGGCAGCAGCCCGGACTCGTCGATCCGGGAACGGCGCACCGCGTCCTGCACGAGCGCCGCGGCCCGCGGACCGACGAGGCCCGACATCCGGGCGGCGATCTCTCCGCGCGCCGCCTCCTCGCCGAAGACGGCGCCGATGATCGTGATGAGGATGATCATCAGCGGGGCGAGCGAGAACAGCGTGTAGAAGGCCAGCGCGCCCGCGTGCTGGGGCGCGCCTCGCGAGGACCAGTGGCCGGCGGCGTCCTTCAGGATCTCGATCGCGCGCCAGCCCGGCAGGCCGGACCGCTCCCGCGCGTCGGCGGTCGCCGACATCTCGAGGGGCTCGGTCCGGCCCGCCGTCGGGCGATGGGGCATCACGCCTTCAGGGGCGCCTTGGCGACGACCTTCACGCCCGCGATCACGCCGGTGACGGCCTGCGTGACCTCCGTGGTGGCCGCGGCCGAAATCGAGCCGGCCGCCCGAATCGCACCGGTGGCCGCCGCCGCCGCGGCCTCCGCCGCGTCGAGTCCCAGCTCCTTCGCGCCCTCGATCGCGCCGATGACCGAGTTCTTGGCCGCGAGCGCCAGGTTGCCGCCGACTTCGGCCGTCTCCTTCACGACCACGTCGGCCGTGTCGGTCACGGTCGTGAACGCGTTGGCGCTCACGTCCTTCGTGCCGCGCAGGACGCCGATGAGGGTGCCCTTCGCCGCGCCGCCGAGCTCGGTGCCGAGCCGCGTGCTGCCCCGGATGACGCCGCTGGCCACGCCGGAGGCGACGTCCGTGGCCGACGCGCCCACCTCGCCGGCGGCCCGCATCGCGCCCGAGACCGAGGCGGTCACGGCATCGGTGGCGCTGACGCCGACGTCGGCGGCCGCCTGCAGCGAGCCCTCGACGGCCTGTTTCGCCACGCCCGCCACGTTGCCGCCGACCGAGGCCGTCTGCGTGACGAGGGCGTTGACGCTCGTGCTGACGGTGTCGAGCGCCTGGGTGCCGACGTCCTTGGTGCCGCGCAGCGTCCCCACGACCATGCCGCGGGCCGCCTCGCCGAGGTCGCCGCCCACCGCCGCCGTGCCCTGGATGACGCCGCGCGCCACGTCGGACACCGCGCCCGTGGCGGCGGCCCCGACCTTGCCGGTGTTCTGCAGCGTGTTGCCGACGACGCCGCTCACCGTGTCGGTGACGGCGTTGATCACCTCGCCGGTACCCTTCACCGCGCCGATGATGCCGTTCTTCACGGAGTCCACGAGATTGGTCACGATCGCCTCCTTCTGATCCGGACGCCTTGCCGGAGATGCCCTGCGGGCGGGTTGCCTGTTCGTGCGCCGTCCCGGTCGGCTGACCGGGGCGCGCGGACGTCCGACGCTCAGGGGGTGGCGCCGCGAATGGCGCCGTGCGCGTCGATGTGGTGCCGGGACGCGCGCCGCCTCAGCGGTGCGGCGCCGTCGCGCCGGCGGCCTGTTCGACGTGGCCGCCGGCGTGTCCCGGATTGTGGCGAACCTCGATGATGACGGCCGGGGCGGGATCGATCCAGTCGATAATCTCGTCTCAACGCGTAGAGTGAGCCGACCGATCGCGCACGCCGCTGCGGGCGCGTGCGCGGGCGCGGCTCGTCATCGACGCATGGACTGGCTCAACTACCGCCACCTCTACTACTTCTTCGTCGTGGCCCGTACGGGCAGCGTGGCGAAGGCCAGCCGCGAGCTCAGGCTCACGCATCCCACCATCAGCGCCCAGCTCCACCTGCTCGAAGACGCGCTGGGCGCGCCGCTCTTCGAGCGCTCGGGCCGCGGACTGGTCCTGACGGAGGTCGGCCGCACGGCCCACCGGTACGCGTCCGAGATCTTCGGTCTCGGCCGCGAGTTCGTGGACGTCGTCCAGCGCGGCGTGACGCCGGCGGGGCAGCGGCTGGTGGTCGGCGTGAGCGACGTCCTGCCCAAGCCGATCGTGCACCGGCTGCTCGAGCCCGCCCTGCGCGGACCGGAGGCCGTGCGCGTGGTGTGCCGCGAAGACCACACGCTCTCGGATTTCCTCGGCGAGCTCGCCACGCACGCGATCGACCTCGTCCTCACGGACGCGCCCGCCGGCGTGGAGGCGCCGTCGACGCTCTTCAGCCACCTGCTGGGCGGCTGCGGCACCGCCGTCTTCGGGCGGCGCGAGACCGCCGCCCGGCTGCGGCGCGGCTTCCCGCGGTCGCTCACCGGACAGCCGTTCATCGTGCCGGGCGTGGGCGCGGCGCTGAGGCGGGGCATCGAGCAGTGGTTCGACGACACCGGCGTCCGCCCCCGCGTGGTGGCCGAAGCCGACGACAGCAGCCTGGCCCAGATCCTGGCCGCGAACGGCCACGGCGTGCTCGCCGGGCCGGCCGTCATGGCCGCCGACGCGCGCCGCCTGTACGACCTGCGCGTGGTCGGCACCATCCCGGGGCTCCGCCAGCGCTTCTACGCCGTCTCGGCGCAGCGCCGCATCGCGCATCCAGCCATCGCCGCCATCTGCCGCGGCGCCCGGCACGACCTTTTCGCGTGACCACCGCCGCGCGCGGTTGACAACGGCGCGGGCGCGCGGCTAGCGTCTCGTGGAGGCGCGCCAGGCGCCCGCGGGTTCGCGCGAAGGGCTCTGCCCACTGCGGCCAGATCGACACCGTCGAGGCACGTACACCCCGTGCTGCCTGTTTGCGAACCACAGGCCTCAGCATGGAGGTCGTATGTCGCCGACGCCGCGTTCCGATCGCCCCAACCTCGAACACCTGAAGAAAGACGCCAAGCGCCTGCTCGCCGACGCGCTCATCGGCGACACCACCGCGCTTCGGCGCTTCACCGTCCTTCCGGCGTTCGCCGGCCTGTCGCCGGCCGCCCTGCAGACGCGCGAGCTGGCGCTGCACGACGCGCAGTCGGTCGTGGCCCGCGAGCATGGCGTCCCGTCCTGGAAGGCGCTGCGCGACGAGGTCGAGACCGGCGGGCTGAGCCCCGAGGCCGCAGCCGAGGCGTTCGTCCAGTCCGCGACCGACGGCGGTCTGGAACGGGCGCGGCGACTGCTCGAGCGCCATCCCGATCTCGCCGCGGTGTCGTGGCACGCGGCGCTCGTGGTGGGGGATGCGCCCGCCGCGCGCCGCCATCTCGACGCCGACCCGTCGCTCGCCACGCGCGCCGGAGGACCGCGCGACTGGGCGCCCCTGCTCTACGTGTGCCATACCTGCCTGCACCGCGACGCGCCGGACCGCGCGGCCGGTCTCGTCGCCATCGCCCGCGACCTGCTGGCCGCCGGCGCCGATCCCGACGCCGAGTACCACTGGAACTGGCACCCGGAACTCCCGCGCACGGCGCTCTGGGGCGCGGTGTGCGCGGTGGGCCACCTGCCGCTGGCCGAAGTGCTGCTCGAGGCGGGGGCCGATCCCACCGACGGTGTCACGGCCCACATCGCAGGCGGCGGCGGCGACCTGGCGGCCCTGGACCTGCTCCTGGCGCACGGGCTGCGCGTGGACGGCATGGCCGGCGGCGTGCCGCCGCTGGCGTACCTGATGACGTGGAGCGACAACCCCGACGGCGCCCGCTGGCTCCTCGACCACGGCGCCGACCCCAACCTGCCGTGGGGCGAGCTGTCCGATACGCCCATGCACCTGGCGGCCCAGCGCTGGGACGTGGCGATGGCGGAGGCACTCGCGGCCAGGGGCGCCGACGTCCGCGCCCGCCGCGCCGACGGCGCGACGCCGCACACGCTGGCCGCCCTGCACGGCAACACCGCGGTGGCCGACTGGCTGCTGGCCAATGGCGCCATCGACGATCGCTCGCCGCTGGAGTGCTTCGTGACCGCCTGCGCCCGTGGGGACGGCCATGCGGCGGACCTCCTGCTGCTCGACGATCCGGCTCTGGCCCGCGCCCTGGGGCCGCGGCACCACCGGCTGCTCGATCGCCCCGCCGAGCGCGGCGACGCCGCCGTGCTCGAGACCATGCTGGCGCGAGGTTTCGATCCGGCACCGGGTGACAAGGACGGCGTGACGCCGCTGCATCGCGCGGCGATGGGCGGCCACGCCGAGGCCGTGCACGTCCTGCTCGCCCATGGCGCGCCGATCGACGCCCTCGACGGGATGTTCGCGGCGACGCCCCTCGTCTGGGCGGTGGAGGGCCGCAGTCACGCGCCGGATGGCCAGGGGCACGTCGACGCCGCGCGCGTGCTCATCGCGGCCGGGTCGCCCGTGGACTGGACCCCGCCCGCGGGTGCGCCGGATGTCGAGAAGACGCTCGAAGGCCTGGCGGCCATCCGCCGCGACGCGGCCAGGACGTCAGGCTGAGCGCCACCGCCTCAGGCAGGGGGCGCCGGCGCCGGGGCACCGAGTGGCCACCTGCCATATCCTTCAACGGTACAAGTGCCATGGATCCCCGGCTCCATCGTCCCGTCGCGCACCCGGTCCGCCCGGACCGCGGGCGGGCTGCTGCTGTCGGGCCTGCTGCTGGCGCTGGGGCGGCTGCTCGCGGCCCAGGCCGATCCGGCTCCGCCGGTTGAGCTCCCGACAGTCCTGGCCTCACGGCAACTGCTGGCCGCGCGGCACCTCGCCGTGGGCGATGTCGTGTCGCTCTCGACCGACCCCTCGGGCGCGTCGCCGCGGGAGTTCCGGATCATCGGCGTCTACGAGCCGATGGCCGATCCGATCCGCCTGAACAGCGAGCGCTACGAGGTCCGCCTGCACCTGCCGGATCTCCTGGACCTGACCGCGGACGGCGCGGGCGACCTCCGGGCGGACGCCGTCTCGGCCATCAACGTCGGCCTCGTGGACCCCGCCGAGGCCGCGGCGTTCGCGCGCGACGTGGCTGCGCGCGTGCCGACGATCGCGGCGAGATCCAGCCGCAACACCGGCGGGGGCAATCCGTTCGTGGTGCTCGGGCGGTTCCACCTGGCGATCGCGATACTCACCGTGACGACCAGCGCCGTCTTCCTGCTGGCGCTGATGGTGCTCCTGGCCGACGAGCGCCGCGAGGTGATCGGGGCGCTCCGGCTCATGGGATTCACGCGGGCCCGGGTGCTGGCCCAGGTGCTGCTCGAGGGCGCCGCCATCGCGGGTGCCGGCGCCGCGTTCGGCGTGCTCCTGGCGGCCGTCACGCAAGGCGCGTTCAACGGCTACTTCCAGTGGAAGTACGACACGGCCCTCGTGTTCGTGCGCGTCACGCCCGAGATCGCCTGGCAGTCGGTGGCCATGGCGCTCCCGCTCGGGATCGCCGCCAACCTCGTCGCGTCGTGGGCCCTCGTCAGGAGCGACACCCTGGGGCTGGTGCGGCGATGAGGGCCCTGGCCTTCGCCTGGCGATCGATCGCGCGGCGCCGCGCCCAGTCGGCGCTGGGCATCCTCGGGATCGCCGCCGCGGGCGCGCTCACGTTCGACATGCTGCTCCTGTCGCGCGGGCTGCTGCTGTCGGTACGGGACCTCCTCGACTCGTTCGGCTTCGACGTGCGCGTGATGGCCACCGAGGGTCTGCCGCAGTCGCGGCAGCCGCTGGAGCGGCCCTTCGAGACCGCCAGCCTCCTGGCACGGCTCCCCGAGGTGGCGGCCGTGGTGCCGTTTCGCGGCGGTGACGCCGAGACCGCGGCCGCCGACCCCCGGCCCATCGGTTTCAGCCTGCTCGGTGTGGGCGCAAGCGCGAGCCCGCGGCGGATCTGGACCGCCGTGAGCGGCGGCGATCTGCCGGAGAACGACGATGCCGGCGATCCCGCCATGGTCGTGAACGAACGGCTCGCCCGGCGGCTGGCCGTCGCTCCCGGGGCGTCGGTCTCGCTGCGCGGCCGCTGCGGCAACGGGCCGTCGATCCTCCCGCCCGTCACCGTGCGCGTGGCGGGCGTGGTCTCGTTTCCGTTCGATTCGGAGGGCCAGCTCACGGCGGCCTCGCGCTTCGGCGTCCTCGACCGGCTGTGCGGCCGCGCCTCCGACGCGGCCGACCTGCTGATGGTCGCGTCGAATCCCGATGCGGGCCCGGATGCCGCCGTCGACGCGATCCGCCGCGCGCGACCCGATCTCTACGCCTTCACGAACGACCAGGTGATCGAGCGCTTCGACCAGGTGGGGTTCTCGTACTTCCGACAGATCTCGGCCGCGCTCTCCGCCGTGACCATGTCGTTCGGCGTCGTCCTGATCGCGGTGCTGTTGACGGTGTCGGTCAACCAGCGGCTGGGCGAGATCGCGGCGCTGCGCGCGATCGGCTTCACCCGCTGGCGGGCCGTGACCGACGTGCTGTGGGAAGCGCTGCTCCTGGTGAGCCTGGGCGGCCTCGTGTCGGTCCCGCTGGGAATGGCGCTGTCGGTGTGGCTGGACCGCATCCTGCGGTCCCTCCCAGGCGTGCCTCTGTCACTCCACTTCTTCGTGTTCGAGCCGCGGGCGTTGTGGCTGCACGGCGCGCTGCTCGCGGCCGTCGGCCTGGCGGCTTCCATCTACCCGGCATGGCTCGTGAGCCGGCTGCCGATTGCCACCACCCTCCGCCGGGAGTTCGTATCGTGACGGCGACGGGCCGGCCGCTCGTCGAGGCGCGGGGCCTGACGCGCGTCTTCCCGATGCCCGCGGGGCCCGTGACGGCGCTGGCGGACGTGACGCTCGCCATCGGCGCCGGCGAGTACGTGGCCGTGGTCGGGCCGTCGGGATGCGGCAAGTCCACGCTGCTGCACGTGCTCGGCTGCGTGGACACGCCCACCGGGGGCGACCTCCTGCTCGACGGCGAGGACGTCCGCCGGCTCTCGGATGCCGCGCGCAGCCGCCTCCGGCTCACGAAGATCGGCTTCGTGTTCCAGCGCTTCTTCCTCCTGCCGATGCTGACCGCGCTCGAGAACGTGGAGCTGCCGCAGGCGGAGGCCGGCGCGCCGAAGGCGGCGCGGCGCGATCGGGCGCGGATGCTGCTGGACTACGTGGGCCTCGCGTCTCGCGCCGACCACCGGCCCTCGCAGCTCTCGGGCGGCGAGATGCAGCGGGTGGCCATCGCGCGCGCGCTGGCCAACGCCCCTCGACTGGTGCTCGCCGACGAGCCGACGGGCGAACTCGATCAGGCGACGGGCGAGGGCATCGCCAGGATTTTCGACCGCCTCCACGCCGACGGCACGGCCGTGGTCGTGGTCACGCACGACCCGTCCATCGCCGCGCGCGCCGAGCGCGTTCTGCGCCTGCGCGACGGCCGGATCGATGCCGGGAGCCCAGCGTGATCGGCCGCCTGACCCTCCGCTCCCTCGTGATGCACCCCGTGCGCACGGCCGTGCTCGCCGGCGGCTTCGGCCTCGGCGTGGCCGTGATGGCGAACCTGCTCGGCGTGGCCGCCGTCGTCCTGGAGCAGTCGCAGTCGCCGTCGCTGGCGGGCGGCGGGGACGTGGTGCTGACGGGCGCGGCGGGGCCGGTGACGAGCGCGCGGTATCTGCTGTGGGGGGCGCTCGGGGCGCCGGCCTTCGCCAACCGCATCGCCGTGGCCGCGCCGACGCGCCGCGACACGCTGTACCTCGTGCAGGACGGCGCGACGACACGGCTGCGGGCCCGCGGCGGCATCCCGAGCCTGGAGCGCGCGCTCGGCGATCCCGAGACCGCCGGTAGCCCCGTGTGGCAGGACGCGCCCGCCGACGCCGCGTGGACGGCGCCCGATCCCGACGACGTGCTGCGCGGGCTCGACCGGTTCCACGCGATCCCCGACGTGCCCGCGCGCGCCGGCTCGTGGACGGAGTGGCTGTACTTCAACGGGCAATCGGGGACGACCCGGTTCTACCTGACCTTCCTCGTCGGTCCGCGGCTGGAGAACGGGCGCCGCGCGGCCGGCGTCCGCCTGCAGCTCGATCGCGGGGGCGTGGTGACCAGCTATGGAGACGCGGCCGAGGTCGATGGGGACGAGGTGCTGGCCACGGCGCCCGAGCTGACGATCGGCGCGAACACCGTGCGCCTCGAGGGCGGACGCTACGTCATCGCGTTCGACCTCGGGGCCGGGCGGTCGCCGGGCCGCCGCGAGGCGCGCGCCACCGGCGACATCGTGCTCGCGGCCCGCCGGGGGCAGACGCTGCCGCCCATCGCGATGACGGGGGCCGGCGGATGGGTGTCGGGCTACGTGGTGCCGGTGATGTCCGGCGCGCTCGACGGTGTCATCCGGGTGGACGGCCAGGCGCTGCCGCTGTCCGGCGGCTCCGGCTACCACGATCACAACTGGGGTTTCTGGGAAGGCGTCTCCTGGCAGTGGGGCCAGGTGCAGCACGACGGCTTGTCGATCCTGTACGGACGCGTCTTCCCGCCCGCCGATGCCGCCGACGCCAGCCGCATGCCGGGCTTCCTGATGGTGCTCGGTCCCGACGGGCCGCTTGGCCAGGCCACGCGCGTGACCATCGACGAGACGAACGACGACGCGGCCGGCCGGCCCTCCCGAATCGTCGTGATGGGCACGAGCCCGTCGCTCGACCTGACGCTCGACATCGCGGTCGAGAGCGGCGTCACCACGCCGATGACGGGCGGGCCGCGCGCCAACGGGCTCGACTTCTTCCAGTTGCGCGGGCGCTACACGGTGTCCGGCACCGCCGGGGAGCGGCCGTTGAACTTCACGGCGCCCGGCGCGGCAGAGACGTTCCGCGGGCGCTAGGCCCCAGGCGCCGCCGGTTGCGCCAGCGACCGTTCTCGCATACAAGGGTCGGTCATGCGCATCTCGGCCTGGCTCGTGCTCGGAGTCCTTGCAGCCGCGGCGGCGAGTTCGGTCCGGATGCAGGCGCAAGGAAACTGGAAGGTGCTCTTCGACGGCTCGTCGATGGCGGCCTTCCGCGGCTACAAGAGCGACACGGTGCCGGGCGGCTGGCGCATCGAGCAGGGCACGCTGGCCAAGGACGCGCCGACGGGCGACCTGCTCACGCGCGACGAGTTCGGCGACTTCGAGCTCGAGCTCGAATGGCGGATTGCCGAGGCCGGCAACGCCGGCATCTTCTACCGCGCAACCGAGGAGTACGACCACGTCTACTGGAGCGGGCCCGAGTACCAGCTCCTCGACGACGTGAAGGGCGAGGACAACAAGACTCGCCTCACCTGCGCGGGCGCGGCGTACGCGATCTACCCGTCACCCGCGGGCCACCTGAAACCCGTCGGCCAGTGGAACACCACGCGGATCGTCGCCCGGGGCGCGCACGTGGAGCACTGGCTGAACGGCGTGAAGCTGCTCGAGTACGAGCTCTGGAGCCCGGACTGGGAAGCGAAGGTGGCCGCCAGCAAGTTCGGCAAGTGGCCGCACTTCGGGCGTGCCACGCGGGGCCACCTCGGCATCCAGGGCGATCACGCCGGGGCGCTGGCGTTCCGCAACATCCGCATCCGCGAGCTGATGTAGCCGAGGCGGCCGGCCCCGCGCCGACTCGACCACGGCCCGCGCGCCCGGTGCCGGCTCACGCGCCGAGCGCGCTGGTCGCGTAGCCCACGCACGCCGAGACCTCGGCGACCGCGCCCTTCGTGCCGGCGTACTCGTATTCGACGTACGCGCGCACCGGCGACTTCTGCTGCTTCAGCCAGTGCAGCACCGGCACGATGGGTGTGTCGCCGCTCCCCCACGGCACGTTGCCGCCCTGCCGGGCCTTGCGGTCCTTGAGGTGCAGGTTCGTGATCCGATCGTGGTGCGCCGTCAGGTAGGCGAGGGCGTCGTAGCCGGCGGCCGTGAAATGGCCGATGTCGAGGTTGATCCGGAAGAGCGGCGTGAGCGCCAGGGCCGCCGAGAAGCTCTCGGGCGTCGCGAACTCATTCGGGTCGTGCACCTGCGAGTGGTTGTGCACGGCCACCGGGATCCGGTGCGCCTCGACGAACGGCACGAGCCGCTTGGCCATGCGCACCGTGGTCGAGGCCGTGATCACCTCCGCGCCAAGCGCCCGGGCCGCCATGAAGCCGTGAGTGATCTCGTCGTCGGTGAAGTGCTCGGCGAAGCTGTAGTTGTAGGCGTAGACGGTCACGCCCGCGGCCGTGCACCGGCGCCGCACCCCCTCGTAATACGCCGCCCCCGTGGCGGCCCGCCAGCGCCGCATCGCGTCCCGCGCGGCATTCGGGTCGGCCCCTCGCGGCGCCGGCGCCGCCAGTTCGATCTGGGGAGACCACAACTCGCACTCGTCCAGGCCGCACGTCTTCATCGCCTGGAGGACGACCTCGATGGCGTCGCGTGAGCCCGGCCGCGCGATCTCCCTGAAGCTGAAGGTCTGCACGCCCAGGTGCACGCCGCCCACCGGCGCCGCGTCGAGTCGTCCGGACAGCACGGGCCACGCGGCCGCCGCGGCCGCCCGGCGGGAGAACTCCCGCCGGTTCATCATCGTCCCGTCGTTCTTCCGAGCGCACTGCTGGTGGAATGACACGCGGTCGTGGCGGCCGTCGACGGTGCTCATGTGCGTCCTCGGGTTACGGGTGCGGCGCCCACG
The DNA here is from genome assembly GCA_041394705.1 of Vicinamibacterales bacterium. Taxonomy (GTDB): domain Bacteria; phylum Acidobacteriota; class Vicinamibacteria; order Vicinamibacterales; family UBA2999; genus CADEFD01. Next base: position 189,866 of record JAWKHS010000008.1, on the reverse strand, counting down.
ACGTCTCGCCCGGGCCGCTCCAGGGGCCGGGCGTGCCGCCGCATCTCGCCTCCCGACGGGACGACGATACTCCGGCTCACGCCGCGCACGACTGCTACGATGCCGTGCCGCACCCGTCCGCCCCGTGGCGGGCGCCCGGACCGAACCTCCAGCCATGGCCGAACCAGACGACACGCGCGCCGCCGCCTCGAGCGAGGTCCGCCGGGCCCTGCTCATCGGCATCGACGACTACGCGACCTTCCCGAAGCTGGACGCCTGTGTCAGCGACGTGCAGCGGCTGCGGCCGCTGCTCGAGCGCCACGCCGACGGCCGCCCGAACTTCGTCGTCGAGACGCTGGAGTCCGGGGGCGAGGTCCTCACCGAGGCCCGGCTCACCCAGGCACTGAGGCAGTTCTTCGCGACGCCCGCCGACGTCCTGCTGCTGTACTTCGCCGGGCACGGCGCCTACGACGAGTTCGAGAAGGCCGGCTACCTGGTGGCGCAGGACGGCGTGAAGGACGACTACGGCATCGGGATGGAGCGCCTCATCGGCTACGCGAACCGCGCCAAGGCCCGCCACCGGGTCATCGTCCTCGACTGCTGCCACGCCGACGCCGTGGACAACTCGTTCGCCACCGGCGGCCTCGTCTCGCTGGCAGACGGCGTGGTGGTCCTCGCGGCCACCCGCGACGAGGAAGAGGCCATCGAGGCCGAGGCCGGCGGCGTCTTCACGACGCTCCTCGCGGCCGCCCTGGATGGCGCCGCCGCCGACCCGGTCACGGGCGCCGTGTCGGTCGCCAACGTCCACGGGTACATCGACGCCGCGCTCGGCGGCGGGGAGCAGAGTCCCACCTTCAAGGCGAACGTCGCGAGGTGGTGCGTGGTCCGCCTGACCGAGCCCGTGGTGCCGCGGGAGACCGTGCTTCGGCTGACGTCCTACTTCGAGCGGCCGGACGACGAACTGCCGTTGGGGATGGAGCCGCCGGCGCCCGGTGACACACCCGACGAGGCCGCCGCCGACGTCCAGGCCCTGCGCGAGGCCGGTCTCATCAAGCCGGTCGGCCACGAGCACGAGTACAGCGCGGCGCTCGGGCGCGGCGCCTGCCTGACCCCGCTCGGCCGCTACTACTGGAAGCGCGTGCAGGAAGCGCGGTTCTAGCGCCGAGGGGCGCCGTCGCCCTTACAGGAACAGATTGCCGTCGTCGGTGATCCGGCCGACGGCGACGTGCGGGTTGTTCAGCTCGTGGCCCGAGCTCGCGTCCTGCAGGTCGACGCTCTCGTGCACGAAGTCTCCCGTCCGGATCGACCGCACGATCCGGGCGTCCACCTTGTGCGCGCTGATGGACGGGTGCTCGACGCGGAAGGCCCGGTTCTCGGCGATGGCCCCGTCGCCGATCGTGAGGCCGTGGCGCCGCGCGTTCAGGTACATCCAGTGGAGGGCGATCCAGTTCAGGCCGGTGTTGCCGTTGCCGCCGCCGACGTCCGAGTGCACGCCCCGGAACCACGCCTCGATGATCCGGACGTCCGGCGCGTGCCGCTTCGTGACGCGGCTGAGCGGGAAGAGCGCCCGCGACTCGTCGAGCGCCATGGCGTGATAGATGTGCGAGGCGTTCGCCGGGGCGTCGATGTCGATGCCCGCGTTCACGAACCGTCCGGGCAGGCCGAACTGGGCCACCACGTCCCAGAGGCCGATGAAGCGGACCTGCTGTCCCGGCCGGCGCCTCGCGATCTCGTTCGCGAACCCGAGGGCCAGGGCCGCCCCGCGGCTGAAGCCGATGACGTCCACCGTGTCGTCACCGGCCTCGACGTTGCTGGCCAGGCGCCGGAGGGCGATCTCGATGCGGTCGTGGCCGCCATGTCCGAAGGCGAGGCCCAGCACCTTCTCGGCCTCGGTATGGGTGCCCGTGCCCACGCCGGCCAGGTAGAGCGAGCCGGTCGGGATCTCGGGGTTGTCGTTCTTCGGCCCCCCCTCGAATCCGTGGAAGAACTTGAGGACGTTCGAGTCGTTCTCGCGGTCCTCGTTGCCGGTGCCGTCGAACGCGTACAGGGCCATCGCGGTGTGCTCCTGGAAGGCGGCTGATCTGGTCCGGAGGCGGCCGCCGTCTCGGCCGTCGCGACAGGATGACGCGGGTGTCCGGCCCGCGCAAGCTCCGCCGCGAGCGGCGCGGGCGACGAGGCGGGCGGCGCGCACGAGGGCGCGCCTCCACTTTCGTCGGGTGCGGTGACGCATCTGCAATCAGGCGGCGGCGCGCGCGCCGCCGTTCGCGTTCCCCCGTGGGCAGCGGCGTGCCAGCGGAGTCTGGCACCCAACGTGCCTTGTCGTCGGCGACGTGCGTTCAGCGCCTTTCGAGGGAGCCGGGCCGCGGCTCGAGCGCGGTGAAGTAGTCGAGATGCCGCTGGCGGGACACCGCCTCGCCGTACCGCGCGTCGGCGAGCGCCCGGGCGCGGGCGGCGACCGCCGCGTACCGGGCGGCATCGTCCCAGAGCGCGCACACCGCGTCGAACCAGGGCGCCACCTCCGGTGCGTCGGGCAGGGCCGTCGTGTCGTAGCGCATCCACGCGGGAATGGGACGCACGAGTCCGCCGCCGCCCGCGGCCTCGTCGCCGCCGACGACGTGCGGCAGCGACCCGCGATCGCCGACGATGGCCGGCACGCCGTTGATCATGGCCTCGGCGGCCACGCGGCCGAAAGGCTCTTCCCAGACGGACGGCACGAGCAGCACGCGCGTGAGCGCGAAGTATTCCGCCGGCGTGGGCACCGCCGGGGCGGCCATGATCTGCGGATAGCGGCCGAAGTCGAGGCCTGGAATCGCGTTGAGCGCGCCGGCGGTGTGGCCCGACTGGACCACGAGCACCGGGATGTCCGGACGCCGCGACCCGAGCATGTCCGCGAGGCGTGCGAACAGATACAGGCCCTTGTGCGGGGCCGGGTGCACGAAGGTGACGAACGCCCGGGCGTCCTCGGGCGCGACGACGGTGGACCAGTCGATGGGCGGCTCGAGCGGCGTGCTCTCGATGCCCGCGCGGGCGCGCAGGTGATCGGTGAGGAACTGGCTGCACGTGAAGACGTGATCCACGTGTTCGAAGAAGGCCGGCGAGTCGTAGCCGAAACCGCGGACGGCGTAGGCCGTCGTCACCCCGCGCCGGCGGGCCGCGGCCATGGCCTCGACGACCATCGGATGGGCGTTGCAGGCGATGAGCTGATCTGGCCGGAACTCGTCCAGCAGCTGCGCGAACGCCTGCGCGTACCCGCGCGACTCCGCGCGGTCGGGTCGCGCCTCGTCGTTGTGGCGCGTCACGAGCAGGGTCACCGGCACGCCCCCGACGGAGTACTCGACGCTGGCGAGCCTGCCGCCTCGGTCCCGCCGCGAGAGCGCGCCGGCCGGCGAGGCGGCGCCAACCGAGCGGAGGTGCTCGTCGAGCGTGAAGGCGACCCGCGCTTCGAATCTCGCGGTCGTGAGCACGCGGCACTCGTGCCCGGCCGCGTGCAGCCACTCGACGATGGTGCGCAGGCTCTGCGTCACGCCCGCCGTCGGGTCGCTGATGCAGTGATTGTTCGCGAGCAGCACACGCACGGGCCGAGCGTACAAGTCGGTCCATCACCCGTCAACAACGGCTCGCGGGCGGCCCGCGAGCGCTAGGAGGATTCGGATGTTCCAGGACGCGCACACCGCCCACCCACGTACCGAGCAGCTGCTGCAGGGGCCCCTGAAGCACATCAAGACGGCGGCGCTCGCCGCGGCGCTCGTGCCGCTCGCCTCGGTGGCGGCGGCGCCCGCGCACGCCCAGGGAGTGGCGTCGGCCGGCGTGCCCGTATCCGGCTACGTGTGGAACGACGCCAACATGAACGGCGTGCAGGATCCGGGCGAGAGCCCGCTGGCCAACCAGTTCGTGCAGTTCACGTGGGCCGGCGGGTCGTTCGACACGTGGACGGGCGACACCGGGGAGTTCTTCCTCCAACTCGAGCAGGGCACCTACCAGCTCTCGGTCGCCGTGCCCGCGGGGTGGACCACGTCACCGCCCGACATAGGGGACGACGCCCTGGACAGCGACGGCGTCTACGACGGCGTGTCGGCCAGCGTCGTGACGTTCACCATCGACGGTGACACGCCGCCCCTGGACTTCGACTTCGGGATGTTCGAGGCCGCCGTCGTGACCGACCCGGGCACGGCGACGCCCGGCTACTGGAAGACCCACCCGGAGGCGTGGCCGGTCACCGAGATCACGATCGGTGGACACCCGTACTCCGTGCAGGAGGCGGTGGCGCTCCTGAGCAACACCGGCTCGGACAAGCGCATGACGCTCTTCGACTCGCTGACGTCGGCCAAGCTCAACGTGATCGTCGGCAACACCAACTGCGTCAGTGACGAGATCATGAATGCCGACCTGTGGATGGAAGCTGCCGGCAGCCTCTACGACCCGATGAAAAAGGTGAAGGCGTCGAGCACGGCCTGGCGCCTGGCGTCGCCCTGGCACAAGACCATGGACGACTACAACAACGGCATGCTCTGCGCGCCGCACCGCGACTAGCCGGCGGCGACGCCCGGCGAATGGACGCCCGGTGGCCCGATGGCCCCGGGCGTTCCGACGTACGGCCCGGACCCGGGTGGTCACGGTCCGTCCGGTGAACCCGGATCCCGCCGTTTTCGGCGCCCATGTCCGGTTTTGGGGGGGGCTGACGCGTATATCTCTCAGAGCCCACTGAGGAGACGTCGCATGGCCACCGCTCCCCCGATTCCGCCTCCGCGCCCGCGCCCGCTCCATCGCTCCGGCCTCGCCTGGGCGTTGTCGGTGCTCGTCCTGCTCGGCGCCCCCCGCCTCGACGCCCACTCGCGCGACCTGTACCTGATCCAGTACGCGTTGGTGTCCCAGACGGCCACGGCCGACGGCACCGACTACGTCTTCCGGGCGCGGCTCTTCAACATCGGGGCGCCCGTTCCCGGAGCGACCGCCACGCTGACCGGCGCCTCGCCGGCGGCCACGGTGCTGGACGGCACGCTGACGTTCGGACCGGTGGGCCGGTTCGGCACCGCGTGGAGCACGGACACCGCGGCCATCCGGCGCCACGGGCGCTGGCTCGATGTCATCCGGGATTTCCGCTGGGTCATCGACGTCGCCACGGGGAACCGAGCGCCCCAGGCCGCCGCGGGTCCGGACCAGACCGCCGCGCTGTTCGACCGCGTGGTGCTCGACGGGTCCGCGTCCACCGACCCCGACGGCGATCCGCTGACCTACCGCTGGGCGTTCGTGTCCACGCCGCCGGGAAGTGCCGCCGTCCTCGCCGACGCCGGCAGCGTGCGCCCGGAGTTCGTGGTGGACGCCCCGGGGCGCTACGTGGTGGCCCTCGTCGTGAACGACGGGCGGCAGGACAGCGCGCCCGACGTCGTGGAAGTATCGACGGCGAACGGCGCGCCGATCGCCGATGCCGGACCCGACCAGCGCCTCGTACTGGGCGCCGTGGCGCAGCTCGACGGCAGCGGGTCCACCGATCCGGACGGCGATCCGCTGACGTTCCTCTGGCAGATCGTCCAGCGGCCGGCGGGGAGTCTCGCCGTCCTCGACGATCCGCGCGCCGTCCGCCCGACGTTCGTGGCCGACGCCGCCGGCACCTACGTCGCCAGCCTGGTCGTCTCGGATGGCCAGGTGGCGAGCGCCCCCGACACGGTCGAACTCACCACCGACAACACGCGGCCGATCGCCGATGCCGGGCCCGACCAGCGCGTGGCCGTGGGACAGACGGTGACGCTCGACGGCAGCGGCTCCACCGACGTGGACGGCAACCCGCTCACCTACGCCTGGGCCCTCGTGTCGGTGCCGCCCGGCAGCGCCGCCGCCCTGACGGCGCCGACGTCCGTCGCTCCGCGCTTCACCGCCGACCTGCCCGGTGCCTACGTGGCGCAGCTCGTGGTGAACGACGGGCTCGCAGACAGCGATCCCGACACCGTCATGGTGTCCACGTCGAACACGCGCCCCGTCGCCGTGGCCGGACCCGATCAGACGGTCACGGCCGGCCAGATCGTGACCGTCGACGGCAGCGGCTCGGGCGACGCCGACGGCGATCCCTTGAGCTTCCACTGGACGATCGTCTCGGCGCCGGCGGGCAGCGTGGCCGTCCTCCAGGACCCGTCGGCGGCCGTGACGACGTTCGTCGCGGACCAGCCCGGAGACTACGCGCTCCAGCTCGTGGTGAACGACGGACAGCTGGACAGCGTGCCCGACGCGCTCGTCGTCTCCACCGTGAACTCGGCGCCCATCGCGGACGCGGGACCGGATCGCACCGACGTCCTCCCCGGTGCGCTCGTGGTGCTGGACGGGTCTGGGTCGTCGGATCCGGACGGCCAGCCGCTCGGCTACGCCTGGTCCCTCGTCAGCCGGCCGGCGGGCAGCGCGGCCGCGCTCACCGACGCCGACACACCCGGTCCGTCGTTCGTGGCCGATGTGCCGGGGACCTACGTGGCTCAACTCGTCGTGAACGACGGCTTCGTGGACAGCGCCCCCGACACCGTCAGCCTCTCGACCCTCAACCTGCCACCCACGGCCGACGCCGGTCCGGACCAGACCGTGCCCGCCGGCGCCACCGTGCAGCTGGATGGCGGCGGCTCGAGCGATCCCGAAGGGGCGCCGCTGACGGTCACATGGACGCTCCTGACGGCGCCCGCCGGCAGCACCGCGGCGCTGTCGGACCCGGCCGCCGTCGCTCCGACGTTCGTGGCGGACCTGCCCGGCCAGTACACGGCGCAGCTCGTCGTGGACGACGGCGTGCAGGCCAGTCAGCCGGACCTGGTTGTCATCACGGCCACGGCGCCCCTCGTGACCGTGGACGCCTCCGACCCGCAGGCCTCGGAGCAGGGGCTCGATCCGGGCGCGTTCACGCTGTCCCGGACGGGTCCGGTGGGAATGCCCCTGGTCGTCGACATTGCGATTCGCGGCACCGCAGGGAACGGCATCGACTACGAGGCCGTCGGCAGCTCGGTGACGTTCGCGGCGGGCGACGCGCAGGCGACGGTGGCCATCGTGCCGATCGCGGACGCGGACGTGGAAGGCGCCGAGACCGTGACGCTCGACCTCGTCGCCGGCCTCGGCTACGACGTCGGCGCGCCGTCCTCCGCCCTCGTGACCATCGCGGACGGCACCGTGCCCGTCGTGACGCTGGCGGCGAACGATCCGGACGCGTCCGAGGCGGGCGACCCCGGCCAGTTCACGGTGACGCGGTCCGGTCCGATCACGAGCGCGCTCGTGGTGAATCTGGAGGTCCTCGGCACCGCCACGCCCGGCGTCGACTACCTGCCGCTCCCGGCCACCGCGACCATCGCGGCGGGAGCGGCGACAGCCGTCATCGACGTCGTCCCGGTGGACGATGCCGTCTTCGAGGCCAGCGAGGGCGTCACGCTCCGCCTGTTGCCGGGTGGCGCCTACCTCGTCGGCACGCCCTCGGTGGCCAACGTGACCATTACCGACGACGACACCCTCGTGTCGGTCGTGGCGAGCGACCTCACCGCCTCGGAGAACGGTTCCGACACCGCCGCCCTCACGTTCTCGCGGGCGGGCGACACCGTCCCCGCCCTCACCGTGGCGTACACCGTCTCCGGCAGCGCGACGTCCGCCGCCGACTACGTGGCGCTCCCGGGCTCCGTGACCTTCGCCCCGGGGGCGACCGACGCCGTCGTGATCGTGACGCCGGTGGACGACGCGCTGCTCGAAGGGCCCGAGACGGTGACGCTCCGCCTCCTGCCTGGGCCCGGCTACCAAGTGGGCGTGCCCGACCAGGGCGGCGTCACCATCCTCGACGACGAGCGGCCCTCGGTCACCATCACGGTGAGCGACGGCACGGCCGGCGAGGCGGGGCCGGACCCCGGATCGTTCGAGGTCACCCGGACAGGTCCGACGACCTCGCCGCTCGTGGTCGCGCTGAGCGTGGGCGGCGCGGCCACCGAGGGCGTGGACTACCAGAGTCTCGGCACGAGCCTCACGATTCCGGCCGGCGCCTCGAGCGCGCAGCTTGCGGTGGTCCCCATCGACGACAGCCTGGTCGAAGGCGCCGAGATCGTCACTGTGGCGATCGCGCCAGGCTCCGACTACGCCGTCGTCGTCCCCGGGATCGCCGCGCTGACCATCACCGACGACGACCTCGGCGCCGTGACCATCGACGCCACCGATCCCGACGCGAGCGAAGCCGGGCTGGATCCCGGACAGCTCACCCTGCGGCGCACCGGCGACGTGTCGGCGCCGCTCGACGTGTTCCTGGGCCTGGGCGGCACCGTCACCAACACCGACTACGAGCCGATTGGCGTGATCGTGACGATCCCGGCGGGCGCCGCGGCGCTGGCCGTGCCCGTCGTCCCGCGCGCGGACAACGTCGTCGAAGGCCCCGAGCAGCTCGTCGTGACGGTGCTCCCGCGGGTGACCTACGTCGTGGGCGCCCCGTCGTCCGCCACGGTGACGATCGCCGACGACCCGATGGTGGTCACGCTGACGGCGTCGGCGCCGGACGCGGCCGAGGCCGGACTCGTGCCGGGGGCGTTCCTGCTGACCCGGACGGGGGGCAACCTGGCCGCGTCCCAGTCCGTGTCGGTCGCGATCGGCGGCACGGGGGTAGCGAACCGGGACTACGTCGTGCTGAGCGGCGTCGTGACGTTTGCGGCGGGCCAGGCGGCCGTCACGGTACCGGTCGTGCCGCTGGCGGACAACCTCGTCGAGGGCGACGATACCGTCACGATGACGCTCAACCCGTCCGTCGGTTCGACCTACGTGGTGGGGACGCCGGCGTCCGGCACCGTCACGATCGCGGACGATCCCCCGATCGTCGACGTCCTGGTGGTGGATCCCGACGCCTCCGAAGCGGGGCTCGATCCGGGCGTGGTGCAGTTCCGGCGGTCGGGCGGGGACACGGCATCCGCGCTCAACGTGTTCTTCCAGAAGTCCGGCACGGCGACCAACGGGAGCGACTACGTCAGCCTCGGCGGCGCCCTGTCCCTCGTCGTGATCCCCGCGGGCCAGACCACGGTCACCGTGTCGGTGGTTCCGGTCGCCGACAATCTCGTGGAGCCGCCCGAGACCGCCATCCTCACGCTCGCGGCCAGCACCGGCTACGTGATCGGCGCCGCCGACCGCGGCACCGTCACGATCGCCGACGACCCGCCGGTGGTGGAGATCGTGGCGACCGATCCCGACGCGTCCGAAACAGGCCCCGACCCGGGAGCGTTCACGGTCACCCGGCGGGGCGGCAATCTGGCCCAGGCGCTGACCGTGAGCTTCACGCGGTCGGGCACCGCGACCTCCAGCTCCGACTTCGTGGTCATCCCGTCGAGCCTCACCATTCCGGCGGGCCAGGCATCGGCCGTGCTGACGATCACGCCCGTCGACGACGCCGTCGTCGAGGGCCCCGAGACCGTGGTGCTCACCATCAACCCGAGCGCCACCGTCGTGGTGGGCGCGTCGGGCACGGCGACGGTCACCATCGCCGACAACGACTGACACGGCCGCCGCGGCGCGGACACTCGCGTCGTGAGGGCGTCGCGGCGATCCGTCAGCGCAGCGCGAACGCCAGCGCCGTGGCCTCGATCCCGCGGAAGATCGTGGCGTGTGTGAGGTCGGGACGCGGCTGGTAGTGCCAGCGCAGGCTGCCGGGCGCGCGCGTTCGGAGGGTGGCGGCCAGGCGTTCGCAGGCCGCGACCATCTCCGGGGTGTCGGCGCTGGCGAAGAAGATCGACCGCGGCGTGGCGTGCAGGGCGCCGAGCTGGTCGCCGGCCGATGCCACGAGCGCGCCGCCGTTCCACCACAGGCTGGGATCCAGCGCCACGTAGTGGGTGAAGAGCGCGGGCTCCACAAGGAAGGTCTCGATCACGAACAGGCCGGCCAGCGACTCGCCCACGATGGCCCGCTCGTCGGCGGGATGGAAGCGGCGCGTCACTTCGGGGATGAGCTCGTCGCGCAGGAAGCGGCGGAAGGCCGCCGAGCCACCGACCACCGGCGCGATCGCGCGGTCGCTGTCGACGGTGGTCGGTCCGGTGAGATCGCGACGGCGCGCGGTGTTCGGGACGCCGACGAGGATCGTGGGCCGGATGCGATGGTCGGTCATCAGCGCCGTTACCGCCGCGGCCACGTGGGGGAAGTCCTCGTGCATGCCGCCGTCCGGCATGTAGAGCACGGGGCAGGGCGACCGGCCCGCACAGGCGGCCGGAATCTGCACGTTGACGAGACGGGCCTCGCCAAGGACCCGGGACGGCACCGTGAAGCTGAGCGGTGCGTCGGCTCCGCGCGCCGCGCCGGGTGCCGGCCCCTGGGGGGCGCCCGCCCGGACGAGCGCGGTGGCGGCCGCTGCCATCGTCACCAGTCCGAGGACGCGCGTGCGAACGCGGCGTCGAGGTGAGAGGGAACGGGCGTCCACGTGGCGAGATTCTACGCCCCCGCCCCACTGGCGCGCCGGTCGGCCCGCCCGGTCCACAGGGCCCCAGTCCTGTGTCGCCGCGCTGAAAGCGTTCCCTGGCCGCGCGGGTGATGGCATGATGCCGACCACCATGCCGGGGTCCCTGTCCGTCCTCGCCCTGTCGTCCCGCCGGGACGGCGCGGGCGTCCGTGCTCCCCGGAGCCTGGTGCCGTGATTGCCGCGCCGCTCTCGCTTGCCGCGCTCATCGCCGCACTGGCCGCGCTGGCGTTCCTCCTGAACCGGCACGTGGCCGCCTGCGCGCGGCTGGGCGCGTCCCTGCTCACGTTGATTCTGGGGGCGCTGGTCTCGAATGCGGGACTGGTGCCGGCGACCTCACCCGTGTACGACACCATCGCCGGACCGGTGACGAACCTGGCCATCGCCTGGCTGTTGCTGTCGGTGAACCTCGCCGACGTGAAGAAGGCCGGCCCCCGGATGACGGCCGCGTTCGGGCTCGCGGTGTCCGGCATCGCGCTGGGCGCGGTGGTTGGGGCCGTGCTGTTCGGTGGGGCCCTCGGCGACGACGCCTGGGTCCTCGCGGGCGTGTACACGGCCACCTACACCGGCGGCTCGGTGAACTTCGTGGCCGTGGGACGCGGCCTGGGCCTGCCGGATTCGCTCTGGGCGGGCGTCACGGCGGCCGATGCGCTCACGTCCGGCATCGCCATGGCGGCCACGCTCGCGCTGCCGCTCTGGATCGGCCGCTTCTATCCGCCGGTCCCCGAGGAGATCACGGCGCTGCGCGAGCCGTCGGCCGGCGACGCCAGCCAGCACCCGTTCTTCGCCCCCGCGGCGCTCTCCGCGCTGGACCTGTCCGTGCTGCTCGCCGTGGGACTGCTGCTCCTGACGGCGTCCGACCTCACCGCGCGCCTCGTGCCGCAGGTGCCGGCCGTGCTGTGGCTGACGACCTACGCGCTGCTCCTCGGCCACAGTCCGTGGTTCGGCAGGAGCGAGGGCGCGCTGCAGCTGGGCACGATGGTGCTGCACCTGTTCTTCGTCGTGATCGGCATCTGGTCGCGCGTGTCGGAAATCGCCACGGCGGGCGTGATGGTGTTCGTCTACACGCTGGTCGTCGTGGGCGTTCACTTCCTGGTGGTGTACGGAGGCGGGCGCCTCCTGAAGTTCGACGTGGGGACGCTCTCGGTGGCGTCCCAGGCGTCGGTGGGCGGGCCGTCGAGCGCGCTGGCCATCGCCGCGGCCCGCGAGTGGCCGGGACTGGTGCTGCCCGGCATCGTCATGGGGCTGGTCGGCTATGCGATGGGGACGTACCTGGGCTTCGGCGTCGCCTACGTCGTCAGGAGCTTCACGCTCGGCTGAGTCGCGGATGAGGCGCCGTCAGCGCCGTCCCTGACACCGGAGGCGCACGGTGAGCACGAGTCGATTCGACCGCATCAAGGCGCTGGTGCTCGAATGCCGCGATCTGGGCCCGGCCGAGCGGCGCACGCTCCTCGATCGGGAGTGCGCGGGTGATCCCGGCCTGCGCGCCGACGTGGAGTCGCTGCTGGCCCACGACAGCGCCACCCCCAACATCCTGGCGACGGGACGGCTTCAGGAGGAAGTGGCCGGCGCGGGTCTGGACGATCTGGCGGAGGACTCGCACCCGTCGGCGATCGGCCCATACCGCGTCGTACGCGTGCTGGGCAAAGGGGGAATGGGGATCGTCTATCAGGCCGAGCAGACCGTGCCGATCCGGCGCGACGTGGCCGTCAAGCTGATCAAGCGGGGCATGGACACCGACCGGGTGGTCGCGCGGTTCGAGGCCGAGCGCCAGACCCTGGCCCTCATGGACCACCCGCACATCGCGAAGGTGCTGGACGCGGGGGCCGACGACCGCGGGCGCCCCTACTTCGTGATGGAGCTGGTGGCCGGCACCAACCTCACCGCGTTCGCCGACAGCGAGCGCCTGTCCAACGCCGAGCGCCTGGATCTCTTCCTGGAGATCTGCGGCGCGGTCCAGCACGCCCACCAGCGCGGGATCATGCATCGCGATCTCAAGCCGTCCAACATCCTCGTGGCCACGGTGGACGGCCGGCCCCGCGTGAAGATCATCGACTTCGGGATCGCCAAGGCCGTGGAGGAGAACGACGCGGGATCCATGATGACCCGGGCGGGACAGCTGGTGGGCACGCCCGACTTCATGAGCCCGGAACAGGCGGGATTGACCGGCCTGCCCGTGGACACCCGCACGGACGTCTACTCCCTGGGCGTCATTCTCTACGAACTGCTCACGGGCCACCGGCCCTTCCGGCTCGACGGGCTCTCCACGATGGAGATCCTGCGTGTCCTCACCGAGGTCGACCCGGCGAAGCCGAGCACCGTGGTGACCCGGCTTCCCATGGAGGCCGATCGACCGGCGGATGACGAGCCCGTGACGCCGGAGGCCGTGAGCCAGGCGCGGCGGAGCACCACCGCCCGTCTCCGCCGTGAGCTGTCGGGCGACCTCGACAACATCGTACTCATGGCCATGCAGAAGGAGCCGGACCGGCGCTACCCGTCGGTGGATGCCCTGGCCGAGGACATCGAGCGCTACCGGAAGGGGCTCCCCGTCCGGGCCCGGGGCGACACCTGGACCTATCGCACGGGGAAGTTCGTCCGGCGGAATCGGGTCGCGGTGGGCGTCGCGGCGCTGATCCTGGCCGTGGTGGTCAGCTTCGGGATCTCGACCGCGGTCCAGTCGGCACGGGTGGCCCGGGAGCGGGACCGCGCCGTGGCCGCGGAAGAGACCGCCACCAAGGAAGCGGCGACGTCCCGGCGGGTGTCGGATTTCATGGTGAGCATCTTCGAGGTCGCCGATCCATCGGAGGCCCGGGGTAACACCGTCACGGCCCGGGAGGTCCTCGACCGTGGCGCCGCCCGGATCAAGAGCGACCTGCAGAACGAACCAGAGGCGCGGGCCACCCTGCTGGATGCCATCGGGCGCGTGTACCAGAGCCTGGGACTCTTCAAGGACGCCGAGACCCAGCTCGCGGAAGCCCTGGCCCTGCGCCGCCAGATCTACGGCGAGGAGCACGTGAAGGTGGCCGAGAGCCTCAACAACCTCGCTTTCGTGCTCCAGGACCTGGGACGCTACGAGGAGGCGCGCCCCCTGTTCGAGAAGGCACTGGATCAACGCACCCGGCTCCTGGGGCCCGATCACGAGGAGACCTCGACCAGCCTCTACAACCTGGCGTCCCTCGTACAGCGCCTGGGCGACTACGCCGCCGCCGAAGAAGGATTCCGGAAGGTGCTGGAGCTGGACAAGCGGGCCGTGGGGGAGGTGCATCCCTTCATCGCCCTCGATCTCAACAACCTGGCCTCGGTGGTCGCACGCCGCGGCGACCTCGCCCGGGCGGAGACCCTGTACCGGGAGAGCATGGAGCTCAATCGCAAGACGGTGGGCGAGGATCACCCCGAGTTCGCCACGAGCCTGGCCAATCTGGGGCAGCTCCTGCAGCAGAAGGGCGATCACGAAGGCGCGGTGGCCATGACGCGCCAGGCCCTCGAGTTGCGCATCAAGATCTACGGCGAGACGCATCCCCACGTGGCCATCGCCATGAACAACCTGGGCGTGCAGCTGGCGAGCCTCGGCCGCCTGAAGGAAGCAGAGGACACCCTCCGGCGTTCCCTGGCCATGAAGATCGAGACCGAGGGCCCGCGCCATCCGTCCGCCGCGCTCAACATGGCCGGCCTGGGCTCGGTGCTGGCGCGGGAAGGCAAGCTCGCCGAGGCCGAAGAACAGTTCCGGAAGGCCGTGGCGATCAACCGCGAGGCGTTGCGTCCCGATCACCCGGATGTCGCGCGGGCCCTCATGGGACTGGGACAACTGCTCGTGCAGCGGAAGAAGTTCGCCGAGGCCGAGACCACGCTCCAGCGGGCCGTGGAGATCTGGGAGAAGAGCCTTCCCGACGACCGGGCAGGCATCGACAAGGTACGAAAGGCCCTCGAGGAGTGCCGCACGGCGGCGCGGTCGTAAGCACCGCCTGATTGGCTCGTCGTCTCCGCGGACCTGCCGTCAGACTGTCCTTGACAGGGTGGCATGCGGGACATACAACCGTCGTCGAACCACAGGAGGACGCCATGCGGAAGATGTCAACGACCGTTGCCGTATGTCTGCTCGTGCTCGCTGGCGCAGTGGCCGTCTCCGCGCAGAGTGCCTATGACGACTTCGAGTTCTGGGTGCCGACAGAACAGAACGGCACCGCGCGGCTGTCGTCGGACGAAAGCCATTCAGGCCTTCAGTCCCTCAAGTTGTCATCGACCCCGGGCGGGCAGCGATACATCTATCTGACTCACGTGTTCCCACAGGGGACCAGGGGCACGATGTCCGTCTGGTTCTACGACACGGCTCCTGGACAGCAGACGCTCTATTCGAGCATCACGGCCTACAACACCGCGACGTCCGAAGCGTTTCAGGTGGGCGTCGCCGATTGGAGCGGGTCGAACTACGTGTGGTATGGCCCAGGCCTTGGCCAGACGCAGTCATCGGTCGCGCGCAGCCTCGGCTGGCATCAGTTCGTACTTCGCATCATCCCGACGGGATACGAAGCGCTCGTGGACAACGTGGTCGTCGGGACCGTGGCTGGCGACTACACCTTCGACGGGGTGCAACTCATCGTGTCTGGTCCGGACTGGCGTCCCGACGCCTCGTACTATTTCGACGATTTCTCGTTCGTCGAGTACATTCCCGGCCCGCAGGTGCCGATTCCCGCGCCTCTGACGACGCCAAGACCGCCGGGGGGCAATCGCCCCCCGGAGTGACCCGGCCCACGGCCGGTTGCGACCCTGGCCGATCTTGATGGCCAGCGGCTGGCAATATCTTCCGCCCGTACGCAGGGCGCCGTCGTCACCTGCCAATTCGACATCCTGAACGAGAGTCCGGTGCGAATCGGCCGGGACGGCCAGGTAGTGGCCACGCTCAAGGCCATGAGCTTCTTGGTGCGGGATCGGATAAGCCGACCGCGATGGACCAGGAAGTCGTCGGCGCTCCGTTCGGCGGGCCGCATCGCGCTCAGGAGCCGCACGAGTTTCTTCGCGTGATACGGCCGGCGGGAGGGCTTGGCCGTGGTCTCGATGTAGAGGACGCCGGTGTCTTCGGGCGGCCCCGCGAGCAGCGGATGCGCCGGCCGCAGCTGGTCGTAGAGCACCAGCACCCACCGCCGCGGCGGCCTGCCGGGGTCGGGCGCGTGCGCGCGGATCGCGCGGAGGAACGACGTCATCCGCGGATGGCGTCCTTCAGAAGCCACGCGGCCAGCAGTGCCCGCGCGGGTCCAGGCGAGCGTGGCGCGGCACCGACAGCCCGAACGTCGCCAGCCACACCGCCCCCAGCAACGTCACGCCCGTCCACACGGCCCACGCTGGCTCGACACGCGCGACGACCAGCCCCAACGCCAGTGCCGCTTCCGCGAGCATCAGCGGAGCCACGACCAGCGTCGTGAGCCTGGTGTGGGCGGCGTGATAGGCCGGAAACGCGGACGGACCTACGGCCGCAAACAACGGGTAGTGCACGACCTGTACGAACCAGATGAGGCCCGTCATGGCCCACGTGACGCCGGCGTGGGCGGCCAGCACGAGCCAGAGTGGCGACACGGTCCGGACCACGACAGTGAGACGCCGCACACGGCGGCCTCGTCCCCGCCTCTCGTCACCCTGACGGGCCTGCCACGCGCGGCGCCCCGCGACACCCGACACGCCGCGCGGGTGCGGCGCGTGCGACCGGCGTCGGCCGAGATCGCCCCGGCATGGCGGCGAGCAACCGTCCGTTTTCGGGACGGCACGTCCGCGCGGGAACAGCGCCTGGCGTCGCGCCAGAGCGCCCGCGGCGCCCGGCGCGCCGAGGGCGCGTGCACGGGCGCGCGGAAACGGCGCGATTCCTGGCATGTCCCGACGGATGCCGTCGGCGCCCGATGATGGGTACACCCCTTGCTGTTCTGTGACGACATGGACGTCCTGCGACACGATCTCCACCACGCCCTGCGCCACTGGATGCGACGCCCCGTGATGCCGGCCGCCGTGGTGCTCACGCTGGCGGGCGGACTTGGCGTGGCGCTGGCCGTCTTCACCCTGGCCTGGAGCGTCGTGTGGCGACCGTTGGACGTCCCCGAGCCGTCCCGCCTCGTGTGGGTCGAGT
Organism: Vicinamibacterales bacterium; assembly: GCA_041394705.1. Taxonomy (GTDB): domain Bacteria; phylum Acidobacteriota; class Vicinamibacteria; order Vicinamibacterales; family UBA2999; genus CADEFD01. The sequence goes on along the minus strand of JAWKHS010000008.1, from coordinate 173,355 downwards.
CGGTGTCCGGCGCCGACGTGGGGCGCGTTTCCCCCGGAGCCCTGCTCACATGGCAGGCCGACGCGCGCACCGTGGCGGCGCTCGCGGCCGTGCGGCCCGTCACGGCAGCGGTGTCGGATGGCGACGGCGCCGAGCACCTGCCCGGCGCCCTGGTGAGCGCGTCCATGCACGACGTGCTGGGCGTCCCCGTCGTCCGCGGCCGGGCGATCGCGCCGTCCGACGACGTCCCCGGCGCGCCGCGCGTGCTCCTCGTCTCGTACGACACCTGGCAGACCCGCTACGGCGCGGCCGACGACGTCATCGGCCGCGCGCTGGTCGTCGACGGGCGGCCGGCGACGATCGTCGGCGTGCTGCCTCCCGTGGCGTCCACGCTCGTGCCCGATGCCGCCTGGTGGGCACCGCTGGCCCTCGCGCCCTCCGATCGGGAGAACACGGGCCCGCGCTACCTCGAGGCCATCGGCCGGCTGGCCGACGCCGCGACGGCGTCGATGGCGGAACGCGAGATGGCGGCCATCGGCGAGCGGCTCGATCTGCGGGCCAACGACGGGTCGCGCCTCGGGGTCCGGGTGACGCCGCTCGACGACGCCCTCGTCCGTCGCTACCGCGCCGGCGTGCTGCTGCTGCTCGGCGGCGTCGTGCTGCTGGTGCTCATCGCCTGCGTGAACGTCGCCTCGCTGCTCCTGACGCGTGCGCAGGATCGGCAGGCCGAGCTCGCGCTGCGCGCGTCGCTCGGTGCCAGCGGCTGGCGCATCGCCCGCCAGATGATCACGGAAGCAGCGGTGCTGGCGGTGATCTCGACGGCCGGTGGACTGCTGCTCTCGTGGTGGCTGGTCGATGCGTCGCGGGCGTGGCTGCCGGCGGATCTGCCGCGGCTCGAGGACATCCGCGTCGATCTGGCCACGGCGGCGGCGGGGGCCGCGTCGGTGGTGCTCGTCACGCTGGCCACGGGCCTGCTGCCGGCGCTGCGGGCGGCGCGCGTGGATCTGATGTCGACGCTCCGCGTGGCGGCGGGCGGCGGCGTGACGGCCGCAGGCGAACGGCTCGGACGGCTCTTCGTGGCCGCCCAGGTGGCCCTGGCCGTCGCGCTCGCGTGCGCGGGCACCCTGATGACCCGGACCGCCATCGCCCTCGACGCGGCGCCGCGCGGCTACGACGCCCGCGGCGTGATGACGGCCAGCCTGGCGCTGCCCGCGGCCAGCTACCGCGACCCGGCCGCGATCGCGCAGGCGATCGATCGTGTCGTCGCCGGCGTCGGCGCGCTGCCCGGCGTCACCGCCGCGGCCGTGGCCTCGCGCGTGCCCTATGCCGGCGGCAGTGCCGGCTCGGACGTGATGCTGGCCGGCGTGCCGGTGCTTCCCGGCGTGGACCGCCAGTCCAGGGTGCGCCTGGTGAGCCCGGGCTACGCGGGCACGATGGGGGTCCGACTCGTCGACGGACGCGACATCGCGCGTGGCGACACCGCCGACGGCCGGCCGGTCGTGATCGTGAACGAGGCGCTCGCCGCCCTGCTCACGCCGGGGGCGTCGCCGGTCGGCCGCGACGTGGTCTTCGGCGCGCCCGTGTTCAACGGCCCCGACGGCACCCGCGTCTGGCACGTGGTCGGCGTCGCCGGCGACTCGCGCGACCAGGGTCCCCGGGGGGCTGCGATACCGGAGGTCTGGCTGCCCATCACCCAGACACCCGGCGAGGTGTTCTTCTGGATCAGCCACGAGTTGCAGCTCGCCGTGCGGGCCACCCTGCCCGCGGCGGCCGTCGCGCCGGGGATCCGGCAGGTCGTCACCGGCGTGGACGCGTCACTGCCGCTCGGCGCCGTGCTGCCGCTCGAGGTCCGCATCGCCGGTGCGTTCGCGCGCGAGACGCTGCTGGCGCGCGTGCTCGCCGGGGTCGGCGGTGCCGGCGTGCTGCTCGCCCTCGTGGGACTGGTCGCGATCGTGCACCGCCAGGTGCGCCGCCGTCAGCGCGACATCGCCATCCGCCTGGCGCTCGGCGCCACCGCCACGGGCGTGGTGGGGTCACTCGTCGGCGGCGGCACGCGACTGGCGGTCGCGGGTGCCCTGCTGGGCGCGGCGCTCAGCGTGGCGTCGGGCGGCCTGCTGGCATCGCTGCTCTTCGGCGTCGCGCCCGGCGACCCGGCGACGCTGGCGGGAGTGTCACTCGGCGTCGTGGCGCTCGCCGTCATCGCCACCTGGCTGCCGGCGCGCAGCGCCGCCGCCGTCGATCCGGCGGAAGCACTGCGCGCGTCATAGCCGCGCCTCGCCGCTACTGGACCGCCTGGACGAGAAGTCGAACGTGCCGCCGCTGAGCGACCCGATCGCGTAGACGAAGTAGCGGACGCCGGCGTTGAAGGTCAGCGTCGCGGAAGCGCACTTCCCGCATCTCGCGCGGCGGCACCCGCGCGATGCCGCCCGTCTCCAGCACCTCGTCGATCACGCGGGTCTCGATCGACTCGACCGTGCGCTCGAAGGGCACGGGCGCCCGGTCCTCGGACCACCGCGTTGCGCACGGATTCGTGAGCCCGCCGCAGAAGCACGCGGCCGCGTCCCGGGCGGGCACGCCGCGGCGGCGAACACGGACAACAGGAGACGACGCGGCATGTACGCTTGGACCCTGGACGGCGAACGATGTTCCACCGTCCGCCGATTTGGGCGCGCAACGGCCATTCAAGCCGCCATGTGCCCTCACGTGCGACGCCCGGACTCCGGGATTCGCCATGGCATCGCGCCGATCGCTCCGGCGTCGCACTATCTGCGCTTGACGACGGACGCCATGTCGGAATGCGGCACCGACGGTGGCACGGTGTTCTTCAGCCAGCACAGGTTCTGGCTGTAGATGAACGTCGCCGCCACGCACACGGAATCGGCGCTGCAGCGCGCCGAGCACTCCGCTGCCGTCCGAGTTGGCGCGCTGTCATAGTCGCCGCCTCGAAACGCCAGCCCGTGAACGACCGCCTCCATGTGGTCCGGTCGCATCGGCCTGGGGGCCCGTTGCCGGTTCGTCTCGGTCCATCGATCGAAGTCCGAGTCCGAGACCTCATCCGCTTTGGCCCGTAGGACTCGCAACGTCCCAATCGAGGGTCTGCCCGGAGTCGGAATCCGCGGGGTTGTCGCGACACACCGCCCTGGCGTCGAGTCGTCGCGGACCGTATAGGACGCTCCATAAGCGACGACCGTCGCCGACACACAGGTCTCGCCGCCGACCCTCCAGGACTGGCTGAGCATGATCAGGCCGTCGTCCCCGGCCTGCACCTCGGAACTCACGGCAATCGACTCGCCGGCCCTGAGGTTCGACGGTCTTCTGACCGTGCCCAGCACCCAGTCGACTTCCGCGGCAAGCATCTGCGCGTGAAGTGCAGACGGGACCGCCGCCACGGCCATCAAGGATATCGCCGAGATCTGCAGCAGCTTCAGCATTGGGCACCCATCCTTGCGTAGTACTCGCGGTTTTCGATCCAGTGCGGATCCTTCACGCCGTCGGGCAGGTGATTCATGTACTCCTGGAGCCAGCGGCGGCTGTCGTCACGATAGTGCTCTTGCTGGGGCCGCTTGCTCAGGCAGTGCGCAGCCAGCGACCGTAGCAGCGGAATCGTGACGTCCAGGCTTCGCATCGCCGCGCGGTCAAGGTCGTCGAGGGCCTTGAGCCATTCGCCGCGGCCGATATCGATTCGTGCTTGCGTGATCGTCAATGGCGGATCGTCCGGACTCGGTGCCACACGATCATAGAGGCGCGTCGCGTCGTCAACATCCGCTTGTGCCTGTTCGTACTGTCGCCGTCGCACTGATGGCTCCGCCTCGGCCGCCGCCTGCATGATCAGGCTGTACGCCCGGCTCTGATGCGCGACTGCCACCAGTCGCAGGTCGTCGTCGTCCAGTGCTGGCCCCGCGCTGCCATCGATGAAGGACGACAGGCGCTGCAGCCCCTCTTCGTACCGCAGACCACCGAGATCCGCGACCCCGAGGTTGATTGTCACTTCGTCGCAGGCCTTGAGCGAGACGGGCAGCCAGGCACAGATGCGCTCGGCGCGGGCGAGGGCTGCAATTCGTTCCTCACTGGCATTGGTCCGAGCGTCGGCGTTGTTGAGATCGAGCTGGCGCACGAACGCGGTCCACGATGCCGCACCAATCAGCATCACCGCAAGCGCCGACGAGCCTGCCAGTATCAGCCTCCGCTTCCTGGCGGCCATTCGGCTGAGGCGTACGAACTCCCGTTGTCCGGAGGCAACACGGCTATTCGGAGGCGGTGGGCCCGCGAGAAATTCCTCTGCGCGCCGAAGTTCCCGTCCGCGGAGCAAGAGCGAAGTGTCGCGGCTCTTGGCCTCCCACTCCTCAATCCGCACCGTCAGTCTCGCGTGTTCTCGGAGCCACGCCCAGTCGGCGCGCACGGCTTGCAGGAGCTGCGCCTGGGCATGCGACGCGTCGTCCTGCGGGCGGAAGAACACCCATTGGCGTTCGGCAAGCGGAGGCGGAACGGCCGCATCGTCGACGTGCCGGCGGCACACCGGGACGATTCGCTTCTGGCGCATGACGGCCCAATCGAGCTCGCGCCGGCAGAACTCGGATTGGAGACTCTCGGGGGTGATGACGAAGACGAACGCTGCGGCTGAATCAATGGCCCGACAGATCTCAGGCCAAAACCGCTCCCCGGCGAAGAGTCCGTCGATATCCACCCACGGTTGGACGCCGGCGGCCTGGCACTCGCGCTGAACACGCCGCGCGAAGTCGAGGTCTTCCCGTGAGTACGAGACGAAGACGTCCGCTGCGCGTTCGGTGTCTGTGCCCACGAACACCTCCTGCGGTCACCCCGGGGCGGGGGCATCATATCCGGACCCGAGAGCGCTGGCGCAGGGACATCGGCCACAGATCATGGAGATCTTGTGGGAAGAACGTGGGCGCCGGAACGGGAGTTGGGGCTGGAATATCAGTTGAACTGGGCTCGCGTACAAATGGTGCATGCCGTCACCTGCGCAGCGGCATCAAACAGGGCGCACCAAGGATCGGAGCAGCGTCCTGGCCGGCTGCGGCCCCGGCCCGTGATGCGCTCGCGGTGCTGAGGTTCTTCGCTCGGCTGCCCACCGGCACCGAACCGGGACTCCCACAGACCACGCCACTGTCGCGGCTCGCCTCCAAGATGCCGCCTGAGCAGTCGCATGCATCCCCGAGGGTACTTCTCCCGCCCGGGCCACGCGCTACACGTGCTGCACGTATAATACGTGCAGGAGGTCGCCAGCCGTGTCTGCAACCGAGTCCACGACCCAGAACATCACGATCCGGCTGGATCGTCGCCTCCTGCGGCGGGCGAAGGTGCTTGCCGCCAAGCGGAATACGTCGATCAGTGGACTCCTGGCCCAGCACATCGAAACGCTGGTAGGAGAGGACGACGTCTACGAGCAAGCGCAGCGTCGAGCACTCGCGCTCCTGGACAGCGGATTCCATCTGGGTGGGCGAATCGAGGCGACGCGTGACGAGTGGCACGAGCGATAGAACGTTCGTTGATACGAACGTTCTGATCTACGCGCATGACGTCGACGCTGCGCGCAAGCACGAGATTGCGAAGGAGCTGCTTCGTACGCTGTGGGTTGAGCGCGCTGGGATGCTCAGCACCCAGGTGCTGCAGGAGTTCTACGTCAATGCCACGCGCAAGATCCGGAAGCCGCTGACGAAGCCCGAGGCAAGGAGTGTTGTCGACACGTACGCGCCCTGGTGCGTTGACGGCATCACCACGAACGATCTCACGTCTGCCTTCAAGATCGAGGATCAGGCGCGCATCGGATTCTGGGACGCCTTGATCATCGCCGTCGCCTCTCGGGCCGGAGCGGCTCGTGTTGTGTCTGAGGACCTGAACGACCGACAGTCCATTGCCGGTCTCGCGATCCACAACCCCTTCAAGGACAAGCCACAACCGAAGCCACGGCGTTGACCGGTACGGCGCGGCTCAGTATCTCAAGTTGTTGATGGAAAATGACTTGGGAGTGTTGGTGGACCTGACCGGGATCGAACCGGTGACCTCCTGAATGCCATTCAGGCGCGCTCCCAGCTGCGCCACAGGCCCACGCGTCGGAGAGACCCTCATCATAGCAGATTCCCTCCAGCTGGCTCCGTCCGGGACCGGTCTGCCGCTGGCCCCGTCGCGGGGGCTCGCGGCGGGCTCTCACGGCCTGCACGTGCCCGCCGGCGATCGCGGGCCGCGCCCGGGGCCGCGCGCCCGGGCCGTGCCGGCTGACCGTCCGCCCGACGTCAGTACTCGCTGAAGATCCGCTGGATCTCGTCGCGATCGCTGGTCTTGGTGAGCGCCAGCATCAGGAGAATCCGGGCCTTGATCGGGGTGTGGTCCTCGGCCGAGACGGTGAACGCGCGGCGGCGCTGCTGGGCGGGGGTCAGTGACGGGTTGCCCTGGCCCCGCTGCGGCGCGATGCGTCCCGCGCCCGTGCGCGTGGCGGTCACGATGAACACGCCCTTCGAGGCGGCGTAGTCGAGCCCTTCGTTCTGGTCGCCGCTCGTGGCTCCGGCCCCGGCGCCCGCCACGACGAGGCCCTTGGCCCCCAGGTCCACCAGCGCCTTGATGACGTCGCCCGTGGCGCCCTGGTACACCATCACGACGTCCACGCGCGGCAGCGCCGTCACGCCCGCCAGGTCGAACTCGCTCTTCGCCGTGTGCCGCTGCAGGAGCTCGCGGAAGAACGTCACGCGGTCGCGGTCCACGATGCCCAGCACGCCGTGCGTGGGACTGCGGAACGTCTGGAGCCGCAGCGCGTCGGTCTTCGTGACGTCGCGCGCCGAGTTGATCTCGTCGTTCAGCACCACGAGCGCGCCCTTGCCGCGCGCCGACGGCTCGGCCGCCACGCGCACCGCCTCGAGCAGGTTGGCGGCGCCTTCGTAGCCGAGCGTACTCGGGTTGCGCATGGAGCCAACGACCACCACGGGCCGCGGGTCGTGGACCGTCAGGTGCAGGAAGAACGCCGTCTCCTCCAGCGTGTCGGTGCCGCTCGTCACGACGACGCCGGCCAGTGCCGCATCGCCCGCGAAGAGCTCGTTCACGTGGCGCGAGAGGCGCAGCCACTGGTCGAGCGTCAGCTGGCTGCTGGCGACGTTGGCGAACTGTTCGTAGGTGAGCCGCGCCACGCGGTCGAGGCCCGGCATCGACTCCGCCAGCTCCTCGGCCGTCAGCCGGCCGCCGTCCTTGTTCGAGATCGTGCCGCCCGTGGCCACCAGGTGGACGTGCGGCAGGGCCGTCTGCGCCGCCGCGGGACGCGACACGAGCAGACACAGGACGAGAGCCGGGAAGACGCGGAAGCGCATGGCCTATTCTGGCCGATCTGGGACGCCGGGCGGGACCGCCGCTCTCAGGACTCGCCGCCCGCCGCGGATCCGCGCGTCCGGCTCGCGACGAGCGACAGCCAGTTGGCGAGCTCGCGGGCCGCCAGCTCGGGTGTGCTGCCGTAGAACGGCATGAGCGCGGTGGGCATGCCGGGCCGGCGCGCGAGCCTTGCACGCCATTGCTCGCTCGACACGGCGTGTACCTCGATGTGGTACGTGCGGCCGGCGATCTCTTCTTCGTAGCGGTGGACGTTCACGGGCGCGATGTGGAAGGTCCGAAAGGCGTTGGGTGACGACAGGGCGACGATTCTACGACGCTCGCGCGACGAAACAAGCGAAGGTCGGTACGAAGATGCGCCGTCGCGGCAATCGGGCACGCAGTCGAGGCGCAACTGCTCGCAGAAATTAATTTCATCCGCTCCTTCTCCACAGTCTTTGCACCGTTCGTCCACAGGTTTTCCACAGGCGGCCATCCGGCGGTCTCCGGCGTCTTGCCGAAGAGGCGCCTTGACCGCACGAATTGCCGACACGTACGCTCTCGCCGTGGCGCATTGGTCGCTCGCGGCCCTGGCCGGCCTGCTCTCGATCCTCGCCTCCGCGCCGGTGGCGGTGGCGCAGGCGGTGGAGGCGCCGCTGTTGCGGGTCTTCCTCATGGACGGCTCGTCGTTCACGAGCTACGGGGAATGGGCCCGCCTGGACAGCGCGGTGGTCTTCTCGCTGCCGCTCGACGCCGGTCCGGCGCCCGACCTGCAGCTCATCACGCTCCCGGCCGACCGCGTGGACTGGGTGAAGACGGAGCGCTACGCGCACTCGGCCCGCGCCGTTCACTACGCGGCGACCCGTGCCGAGGACGACTACGCCCGGTTCTCCAACCAGGTGGCCGCCGTCCTGACCGGCGTCGCGCGCGAGCCCGACCGCGGCCGCCGTCTGACCATCGCCGAGTCCGCGCGCGCCGCGCTGGCCCAGTGGCCCAGCCAGCACTACGGATATCGCGCGGCCGAAGTGCGCCAGATGCTGGGTCTGCTCGACGAGGTGGTGTCGGATCTGCGCACGGCGGCAGGCAAGGACTCCTTCGCCGTCGATCTCGTGGCTGCCACCGAGGTGCCGAACGAGCCGCTCCTGCCGCCGCCCACGCCGGCCCAGCTGGCCGAGGAGCTCCTGGCCGCGTCGTCGCTCGCCAGCTCGCCCGTCGAGCGCGTCACGCTCCTGGAGCGGCTCGTGGGCTTCATCGATCGCGCCGCGGGCGTCTTGCCGGACGCCTGGGCCGCAAGCATCCGGACGCTCGCCACCGCCACGATCGGATCGGAGCGCACGGTGGACGCGGCCTACGCCAAGCTGAGCACGTCGGTCCTGGATCGGGCCACCGCGCGGACGAAGGCCGCGGACGTGCGCGCCCTCGAACGGCTGCGCGCCGAGACGATCAGGAGCGACGACCGGCTGGGGGGCCGCCGGCCCGCACAGCTCGCGGCCCTCCTCTCCACGCTCGACGCCGCGACCGAGACCGCGCGCCGCCTTCGCCTCGAACGCGACCAGTGGCGCCTGCTGGCGCCCGCGTACCGGAGCTACCAGCGCGCCGTCGCCCCGGCGCTTCGCGCCCTCACGGACGCCGAGACCCCGCTCGAGGACATCCGCGCGCAGGCGGGTCCCCGCCCGGCCGTCCTCAATCGCCTGCTCGCGCGCTTCGCGCGCGCGCGCCACGCGGTGGCCGCCACCAACCCGCCGCCGCAGCTCGCCGCCGCGCACGCCGTGCTGCAAAGCGCGTGGGAGATGGCCGACAACGCGGTGCGCCTGCGCCTGCGGGCGGTGGAGGAGGTGGACGGCACGCGGGCCGCCGAGGCGTCGGCCGCGGCCGCCGGGGCCCTGATGCTCGCCGCCAGGGCCCGGGACGACATCGCGCTCGCGGTGAAAGAGCCGACGCTGCCGTGACGCCGCGCCGGTCGTGCCTGCACCGCGCAGCGGACCTGGAAAGCTTCCGCCGCGCCGTGGCCGGCCTCGTCGCGGAGGCGCAGCCCTTCGCCGCGCGCGACATGGTCGTCGTCGTGCCGACGCGGGCGGCGGCCGCCGAACTTCGCCGCACGCTCGAGCAGCTGGCCTGGCGCGACGGCGTGCCGGCCCTGTGCCTGCCCGACATCGGCACCCGCGCCGATCTCCTCGACGCGCTGGCCGGCCGCCTGTCGCACCCGCCCGACCGTCTGAGCCCGTTCGACCGAGAAGTGCTGCTGGCCCGCGCGGGCCGCGCCGCCGCGGCTGGCGGCACGCCGCCGCCGTTCGCGCTCCGGCCCGGCCTCGTGGCCGAGATGCTGGCGCTCTACGACACGCTCCGCCGCCAGCTCCGCACGGTCGCTCGCTTCGAGGAGTTCCTGGGGGATGAACTGGCCGGGTCCGACGACCGCGGGGCCATCAGGATGCTGGCCGAGACGCGGTTCCTGGCCGAGGCGTTTCGCGGCTACGAGGCGGGCGCCGCCGCGAGCGGCCGCCTGGACGAGCACGCGCTGCGGGAGCGGTTGCTCAGCGACGAGGCGCCCCGTCCCGTGCGCCGCGTGATCGTCACGGTGACCGACCGCGTCTCCGATCCCGCGGGCCTGTGGCCATCGGACCTCGACCTCCTGACGCGCGTGCCCGGTGTGACCCATCTCGACCTGGTCGCCACCGAGGGCGTGCTCGGGGCGGGATGGCTCGAGCGCATCCACCGGGAGCTGCCGGGCATCGACGAGCGCGTGGTGCCCTCCATCGAGATCGGGCGTCCGACCTGCCTCGTGCCGTCGGCCGACGAGTGGGTGTTCGTGAGCCGCGACCGCGAAGAGGAGCTGGCGGCGCTGGCCCGACGCCTGAAGGCGGAACGCCGGGCCGGCCGCCTGCAGCCCACCGCCCGGATCGCCGTCGTGGTGCGGCGGCCGCTGCCGTATCTCTACCTCGCGCGCGACGTGCTGGGCCGCGCCGGGATCCCGTACGAGACGCGCGACACGCTGCCGCTCGCGGCCGAGCCGTTCGCCGCGGCGCTCGACCTGGTGTTCGAGTGGGTGGCCACCGGCTTCGCGCGGGCGTCGACGGTCGCGCTGCTGAGGTCGCCGCACTTCCACTTCGAGGCGGACGGCCGTCCGGTGGCGGGCGCCGACGTGGACGCGCTCGATCGCGCGCTGGGCGACGCGCGGTTTCTGGGCGACGCGGATCGGCTGGCCGGACTGGTGGAGGCGTGGTCCGCGCTGCCCGATCGCCGGCGTCACGAGCACGCCCGGCGCGCCCTGCCCGCGGCGCGGGCGGCCGCCGCGGCCGCCGTCGCGCTGAAGCCCCTGGCGGACGAGCGCCCCGTGGCGGCGCACATCGCCACCCTGGACGACTTCCTGGCCGCGCACCTCCAGGGACTGGACACCGACGATCCGCTGCACGAGCGGGAGGACCGCGTGCGGGCCGCCGTCATCGGGGCCTGCCGTGCGCTGGCGGCGGCCTACGCCGCCTTCGACCCAGAAGCCCGGCTGGACATGGCGACGGTCGCGGCCTCCGTCCGCCGGTGGCTGGGGTCGCAGACCTTCGCGCCAGCGACCGGCGATGGCGGCGTGCACCTGGTGGACGCCGCGACGGCGCCTTACGGGCTCTACGACGAGGTGCAGATCGTGGGGCTCGTGGACGGCGACTGGCCGGAGCGCGAACGCCGCAGCATCTTCTATCCGCCGTTCCTCCTCCACGCGCTCGGCTGGCCCGACGAGCGGCAGCGGCTCGAAGGCGCGCGGGCGGCCTTCCTGGATCTCCTGGCGCTGGCGCGCGACCGCTTCGCCCTGTCCACCATCAGGCTGGAGGACGACGCGGTCGTCGAGCCCTCGGCGTTCCTCCACGAAGTGCGCGCCCTCGCGCCGCCCCGGCAGGTCGCGGCGGACGGCGGGCCGGTGCGCATCTTCCCCTGGGAGGCGCTGGCCCTTGAGCCCCCCGTCCCCGAGGCGTTCGAGGGCGAGGCGCGCGAGTGGGCGGCCCTGCGTCTTTCGAGGACGCCGGCGGCCGACCCGCGCTTCCACGGTGAGTCCGGCCCGTGGCTGCTCCCGCGGATCTCGGTCAGCCGGCTCGAGCGGTACCTCGACTGCCCGTTCAAGTTCTACGCGTCGCAGGTCCTGGGGCTCGCCGAACCTCCGGCCGACGAGGACGGCCCGACCCCGCTCGAGCGCGGGCTGTTCCTGCACGAGCTCTTCGAGCGCTTCTTCGCGGCGTGGAAGGCCGCCGGGCACGGCGCCATCACGGTGGAGACGCTGGACGACGCCCGGCGCCTGTTCGGCGAGGTGGCCGGCCGCGCGCTGGACACGCTGCCCGAGGGCGAAGCCGCCATCGAGCGTCTTCGTCTGTTCGGGACGCCGGGCGCGCCAGGCATCGCGCGGCGCGTGCTGACGATGGACGTGGAGCGCGGCGGCGCGGTCGTGGATCGGCTGCTCGAGTACGCCATCGAGGGCGCCTTCACGTTCGAGGCCGCCGACGGCCGCGCGCGCACGCTGACCTTGCGCGGCAAGGTGGATCGGATCGACCTCCTCGGCGACGGCACCTTCCACCTCATCGACTACAAGACGCGCGGCGTGCCCGATCCGAAGCGCGCGCTCCAGCTCCCGATCTACTCCGTGTGCGTCGCAGCCCGGCTGCAGGGCCATGCCGGCCGCGGATGGCAGCCCGGCGACGCCCGCTACCTGTCCTACGAGGGGCCCGAGGCCGTCGTGCCGCTCACGAAGAAGCCCTCGGAGCTGCCGGCCCGGCTCGTCGAGGCCCAGGGCCGGCTGCTCGACGTGCTCGACGACATCGGCGCCGGCCACTTCCCGCCGCGGCCCGTCGAACGCTCGCTGTGCGGCTACTGCGCGTTCGCCGCCGTGTGCCGGAAGGACTACGTCGGCGAGCCCGCGCCACCCGCGCCGGAGCCCGACGCGCCTGGGGAGGCCGGCGATGCCTGACCAGCTGGACTTCGGGTTCGACGACCAGGCCGCGCCGCCGCCGGACGGCGCGCTGGCGCGCGACCGCGACGCGCGCGAGCATGCCGTGAACCCGGCCGAGCACGTCGCCCTCGAAGCCTCGGCCGGTACCGGCAAGACCCGCGTGCTCGTCGATCGCTACGTCAACCTGCTGCGGGCCGGCGTCGAGCCCCGGCACATCCTGGCGATCACGTTCACCAGGAAGGCGGCCGCCGAGATGCGCGCGCGCGTGCTGACCGAACTCACGCGGATGGCCGAGGCCGGGACCATGCCGCCAGAGGTCTGGACGCACCTGCGCGGCCGGCTGGGCGAGATCGCCATCTCCACGATCGACGCCTTCTGCCTGTCGCTGCTCGGAGAGTTCCCGCTCGAAGCGGACGTCGACCCCGGGTTCGGCGTGGCCGACGAGACCGAGACGCCCCGGCTGATGGACGAGGCCCTCGACCGCGCGCTCCGCATCGGCCGCGCCCAGAGCGCGCGCGATCCCGACGTGGCGTGGCTCTTCGCGCGCCTCGGCGAGGGACGCCTGCGCGGCGCCCTCGTGCGCCTCCTCGACCGCCGCCTCGTCGCCCTCGGCGTGCTCGACCGCTTCCTCCAGCGGGCGCCGCACCACCTGACGTCGGCCGACGTCGTGGCCCGCACCGTGGCGCGGCTCGGCGATCTGCTGGGCGGCGGCCGCCTCTCGCGCTTCATCGCGACCGGCCCCGACGCCGGCGACTTCCGGCTCTTGGCCGATACGCTGGCGGGTGTCCTGGACCCGGCGGCCGCGCCCGACGCCGGCCTGGTGGCCGACGCGCTCGATCGCCTGCAGGCCTACTGCTGCACGAAGGGCGGCACGCCCCGCAAGCGCCTGGCGCACGTGAAGGCCGCCTTCCCGTCGCCGGCGGCCTACCAGGCTCACGGCCCGCTCGTCGCCGAGTTCGGCAGCGCGGTTCCCGGCCTGGTCGACGCCCACCGGCGCGAGGCCAACGTCGTGCTCGCGCGCGGCCTCCGCTGGCTGGCGGCCCTGGCCATCGAGCAGTACCGGCGCACGCTGGACGACCACGCCATGGTGGACTTCACCGACGCGCTGGCGCGGGCGCTGGCGCTCCTCGAACAGATGGAGGAGTTCTCCCAGAGCCGGTATCGCCTCGAGGCGCGCTACCAGCACGTGCTCGTCGACGAACTCCAGGACACGAGCCGCGCACAGTGGGCGCTGGTCGAACTGCTCGTGCGCGCGTGGGGCGCCGGCGCGGGCGTCTCGCACGAGGGCCCGGTGCCGCCATCGCTGTTCGTGGTGGGCGATCGGAAGCAGTCCATCTACGGCTTCCGGGACGCCGAGGTCGGCGTGCTCGACGAGGCCGCCCGCCTCATCGGACGGCTGCGGCCCGGACGGGAGGCCCGGCGGGCCATCGTGCAGAGCTTCCGCGCGGTCCCCGCGCTGCAGCAGTTCGTGAACGACGTCTGCGACGAGGTCGAGAAGCGTGCCGATCGGACCGATGCCTTCCGCTACTCCGACATCGACCGCTTCCCCGTGGCCGACGCCGATCCGCGACAGCGGCCCGTCGGCCTCATCGTCGGTCCCGACACGGCGTCGTGCGCGAGGACCACGGCCCGGGAGATCCAGCGGATGCTCGCGGCCGGCGAGACCGTGCGCGATCGCGACACGGGCGTCCCGCGTCAGGTGGCGCCCGGCGACATCGCGATCCTGTTCCGCTCGCGCGACAGCCACCGCGAGTACGAACGCGAGCTCGAGGCGGTCGGCGTGCCGTACTACGTCTACAAGGGCCTCGGGTTCTTCGACGCCGACGAGGTGAAGGACGTCCTCGCGCTCATCGGGTTCCTGGCCGAGCCCGCCTCCGATCGTCACGCGGCGGCCTTCCTGCGCTCGCGCTTCGTGCGGGTGTCCGACGCGGCGCTGGCGACGCTGGCGCCGGGCCTCGCCGCGGCGCTCACCGCCGACGAGCCGCCCGTCGTACTCGACGCGCTCGATCCCGAAGACCGGCGGGTGGTCACCCTGGCCCGGCGGTCGGCACGCACCTGGGTGTCGCGCGCGGACCGCTGGCCGCCGGCGGACCTGGTGGACGCGGTGCTGCACGACAGCGCGTACGCGGCGGAACTGCGCGGCGCGGGACACGCGCAGGCGCGCGAGAACCTGAAGAAGCTCCGCGGGTTGGTGCGGCGGCTGCAGAACCGCGGCTACGCGACGCTCGGGCGCATCGCCGGCCGGCTCTCGCAGCTGATGGCGGGCGACGAGTCCAACGCGATCGTGGACGCCGCCGACGCCGTGAACCTGATGACCGTGCACGCCGCCAAGGGCCTGGAGTTCCCGGTGGTGTTCGTGGTGAACCTGGCGCGCGGCGCCGGCGGGCGCGGCGACGCGGTGGACGTCGTCGCGAGAGCCGCCGCCGACGGCGGCGACGAGGAGCTCGTCTCGATCGACGCGCTCGTCGCCGAGGCGCGCCAGGAGATCGAGGCGCGCGAACGCGAGGAGACCAAGCGTCTGGTGTACGTGGCGCTGACGCGCGCACGCGACCGGCTGTACCTGTCCACCACGCTCTCGCGGCAGGGCGCCTTCACGCCCGCCGGCACGGCCCTCGGCCACGTGCTGCCGGCGACGCTCGGCATGGTCTTCCCGCTCGCGGCCGCCGGCGGGCCGTGGGTGGACTGGGTGGCCGCCTCCGGACGGACGCACGTGTGCCGCGTCGTGGCGCTCGAGGAGGCGCCCGCGATCGCGAGGCCCGGACCCGCGCCGGTCGGCGCCGGTGACGACTTCGGGCCGCTGACGATCGGCGCGCCGCCGCCGCTGGCCGCGAGCGAGGTCGCCCGCGTGGAGACCGGGCCGTCCGCCGCGTCAGGCCCGGCGCGCGATCGCGATCGGGCCCGCGCGCTGGGTGAGCTCGTGCACGCGGCCGTCGCGGGCGGGGCGCTCGCGGCGGCTCCGGAGGTCCGCCTCGGCCTCGTGGAGCGGCTGGGCGGAGCGGCCGGCCCGGATCTGATCGCGGCCGCCAGCGCCGCCCTCGACCACGCGGTCATCCGGGAGGACGTCCGGGAACTCATGAGCCAGACGGATGTCCGTCATGAGGTGCCCGTGTCCTGGACGGATGACGCCGGGCGGACCGTGCGGGCCGTGCTGGACGCGGTGGTCCGCCACGGCGACGGGCGCCTCACGGTGGTGGAGTTCAAGACCGGGGCCGCGCGCGCCTCGGACGAGCGCCAGCTGGCCGCGTACGTCGAGGGGGTGCGACGCCTGGTGCCGGCGGCGCAGGTCGCCGGGCAGGTCATCCGGATCGATGTATGAGTTTTCTTTCTTGTGTGCCCTGGAAGCTTTTCACTAGACTATCGACAGCACGACCGGACGTGGACGGGCGAGAGGAGCAGTGGCGTGGCGTTGACGTGTCCCAATTGCGGCAATGACCAGAATTTCCAGGTCAAGACGCTGCAGATGCACGTGGTGAAGCTCGACGACTCGAGAGTCGAGGTCACCGACGAGAGCCGCCCTGCCGTCTTCGAGGTGCTCTGCGACGAGTGCGAGACCGCGTTGAACTTCGACGAGGCCGACGACGCGCTCCGCCGCGAAGTGATGCTCACCGTCGGCGCCCGCTAGGGCCGCCGCTCCGCACACAGCCCCCCGTCAGGTGTCCCGCGCGTTGCGTACGCGCGGACCTCCCGTTCGCGCCGTCGGCCCGCCGCCCGCGCCGGGCTACGCCTGCGCGATGCCGTCGAGCACCTGGCGCGCCAGCACGTCGATGAGCGTCGGCGCGTCGTTCAGGCAGGGCAGGTGCAGCGCCTCGAGCGGCGTCTGCCTGAGGGCCACGCGACCCTCGAGCTGGCTTTCGGCGTTGTCTCCCAGGAAGCCATACGGAAAGTAGACGACGCGCGTGAAGCCGGCACGCACGACCTCGGCGAGCGCCTGGTCGACCGGCGGCTCGGTCCACCGGCCGCCCCTCGTGTGGTTCAGCCAGCCGTTCACGACCAGACCGAAGCGCGGCGCGAGGCGCGCGGCGATCTCCGCGCAGAGCGCCTCGGTCGCCTCGCGGCCCGTGTCGATCGGCTTGGGCGGATCGAGCACCGTGCCGTGCGCGGCGAGAACGAGCGCGACGCCGGGTCCGTGCCACGCCGGGTCGGCCGTCAGCGCCGTGACGTGGTCGGCCGAGATCGCGCCGAGCACCGACGGCGCCAGCGGATCGAGCACCGCGACCTTGCCGGGCCGCCCGGCGACCGCGTCGCGGGACAGCTGGTGCGTGAACGCCGAATCGGCCGCATACAGCGGCACCACCACGGTGGGCTCGCCGGGCGGGAGGAGGCCCACCACCTCGCCGACCAGCGGCCGGCGGTATTCGTAGGCCACCCGCACCTGCCAGTCCACGTCGCCCGCTCTGGCGCGGAGGCGCTCGGCGAGCGCCCGCGCCTTCCGCTCGGTGATGGGCTCGAGCGGGGATTCGTACGACTCCTCGCGCCACGTCCGACGGCGGCCCACCGCCCGCGCCACGGCGATGACGGGCAGCAGCGGGCGGGGGATGGCGTCCACCTTCCGCGTGAGGCCCAGCAGGATGCGCCACGAGTACGTGAGCTGATCGACGAAGGCGGGCGCCTGCGGCTCGCCGTAGGTGGCGAGGACGACGTGGCGCCGGCGGGACATCGGACGGGCGTCCTCCACGTTCACACCGCCAGGGACGCCAGCGACTGGTGGCCGGCCCAGAGGCCGGTCTCGACCAGCCGCGCGACCGCCCGTCCGCTCGCAATCGCCTGGCTGAACGACACGCCGTGGTACGACGCGCCACAGACGTGGAGACCCGGCATCGCCCGCAGGCGCTCGGCGGCCCGCAGCACGCGGCCGGCATGTCCCAGGGTGTACTGCGCGATGGCCTCGGGCCAGCGGACGGTGAGCGACTGGGTCGGCTCGGGCAGGGGGCCCAGCACCGCGGCCAGTTCGTCCCGAGCCATCGTCACGAGCGTCGGCTCGTCCAGGCGCGCCACCTCGGGCCGGCGTGCGCCGCCCAGGAACACGCGCAGCAGGGCGGCGCCCTCCGGCGCCCGGCCGGGGAAGATCGACGACTCCCAGAGCACGCCGAGTGTCGCCAGTCCCTCGGGCCGGGTGACGAGGTAGCCGTAGCCGTCGAGCGGCCTCGGGAGCGCGTCGGTCGGGTATGCCAGTGCCACCACCGCGAGGCTCGAGTACGGGATGTCCTGCAGGGTCGCGGCCAGGGCGGTGTCGAGGTCGCCGGTCAGGAGCGCCGACACGCGCGCCGGCGTCGCCAGCACGACGTGATCGGCGACGATCGTCGCCCCTTCCGGGAGCTGCAGGACCCACTCGTCCGCGCTCCGGGTCACGGCGCGCACGGGGCACAACAGCCGCAGGGACGTTCCCAGACGCCGCGCCAGCGTGCCCGTGAGCAGGCCCATGCCGCCGTCGAACGACAGGAGGCGCGAGGGGCCCTGGCGCCGCGAGCGGCGCGCGATCATGGCGCGGACGAGCCCGCCGTGTTCGCGCTCCATGTCCGTCATCATCGGGAACTGCGCCGAGACCGACAGCGCCCGGCTGTCGCCAGCGGAGATACCGGAGACGGCCGCGTCCACCAGCATCTCCGCGGCTTCCGCGCCGATGCGCCGCGTGGCGAACTGGTACACGGTCTCCTCTGACGCCGGCGGCCCTGATGCCCACGGCTCGGCCAGCAGCCGCAGCTTGCCCTTCCATGACAGGGCGGGCGATGTGACGAAGGCACCGGGCGAGTCCGGCACCGCACAGAGGCGACGATCGCGGACGATGAAGCGCTTCCGCGAGGCCGGGTTGGCCTCCACGAGTCGGCTCGTGAGCCCCGCCAGCTCGACGAGGGCCGGGGTCTCGCGGTCGCGGGCGAGGAACCCGTTCGGGCCGCGCTCGATGAGGAAGCCGTCGCGCGCGACCGTGCGCGCATGTCCGCCCGGAGCGTCGCTCGCGTCCACCACCGTGAGCGCCAGCGGCATCCGCCGCCGCTCCGCCTCGGCCTGGAGCGTGGCGGCGCACGCCAGTCCCGACACCCCGGCGCCGACCACGACGACCCGCGGCGCCCTCATACGGTCTTGCTGAAGACCGGCTTGGCGCCGGCGGTCCGCGCGCCGAGGTAGCGATCGAAGGGCATGCACACGTTGCGCACGAACATCCGCCCGACGCCGGTCACGACGATGGCGTCGGGGCCCACCTCGACCAGGCCGTCGCCGGCGGGCGAGTCCGGCCCGGTCAGCGCCCCGATCGCGTCGGCGAAATAGTCGGCGAAGACGATGCCGAAACGGGCCTCCACCGCGCGGACGTCGAGGTGCCCGTTGCACATCAGCTCGGTGATGACGTGGCGCCGGAGGCGGTCGTCGTCGTCCAGCGCGTAGCCGCGCTCGATCGGGAACTGCCCGGCGTCGATGGCGTCGTAGTACTCGTTCAGCTTCTTGGTGTTCTGGACGAACGTCCCCTGGACGTCGCCGATGGCCGAGACGCCGAGCGCGACCATGTCGCGGGCCGACTGCACCGTGTAGCCCATGAAGTTGCGGTGGAGCGTGCGTCCGGCCAGCGCCCGCGACAGCTCGTCCTCCGGCGTCGCGAAGTGGTCCATGCCGATCTCGCTGTAGCCGGCCCCCACGAACGCCTCGCGCGTCAGCGACAGGAGCGCGATCTTGACGTCTGGGCCCGGGAGCGAGTCCTCGGGCAGGTGCTTCATGTGCGCCTTCATCCAGGGCACGAAGGCGAACGAGTACGCGGCCACCCGCTCGGGGCGCAGCGTGAGCACCTGGTCGAGCGTCCGCGAGAAGGTCGCGGTCGTCTGGTACGGCAGCCCGTAGATCAGGTCGATGTTGATCGAGCGGAACCCGATGGCCCGCGCGTGCTCGACCAGCGCGCGCGTGTCCTCGTAGCTCTGGATGCGGTTGACGGCCTCCTGCACCTCGGGCGTGAAGTCCTGCACGCCCATCGAGAGCCGGTTGAAGCCGAGCCCCCGCAGCGTCGTGAGCTGCTCGACCGTCGTGACGCGGGGATCGATCTCGACGCCGATCTCGGCGTCCGGCGTGAACGTGAAGTGCGAGGCCAGGCGGCCGAACAGCCGCGCGAGCTCGTCCGCCGTGTAGTACGTGGGCGTGCCGCCGCCCCAGTGCAGCTGGGACACGCGCCGGCGACGGGGCAGGTGCGCGGCCAGCAGGTCCACCTCGCGCTCGAGGTAGTCCAGGTAGCGCCCGGTCACGTCGCGGTGCTTCGTGATGACGACGAAGCAGCCGCAGTAGGCGCAGCGCTCCTCGCAGAACGGGAGGTGGACGTAGATCGACAGGGGGTCGTCGGGATGCGCGTCGGCCGCGGCGAGGCTCGCCGTGTAGGCGCCGGCGCCCACGCCACCATTGAACTCCACCGCCGTGGGGTACGACGTGTAGCGCGGCCCCGGCTTGTTGTAGCGGGCGAGGAGTCCGGCGACGGTCGCGGCGTCGGGCGCGCTCACGGGCGGACCGCCTCCGCGGCCGGCCGGGGCGCCTGCACCGTCTCGATCAGGGCCTCGACGCTCTCGATGGGCGTCTCGGGCAGGATGCCGTGGCCCAGGTTCATGATGTGGCCGCGGCGGCCCGCCACGCGGGCGAGCACGTCGGCGGTCAGGCGCCGCACGACGTCGGGCGGCGCGAAGAGCGCGTGCGGATCCAGGTTGCCCTGCAGGGCGACGCCGTCGCCGGCCGCGGCGGCGACCCGGTCCAGCGGCAGCCGCCAGCAGACGCCCAGCACGCCGGCGCCGGACGCGGCCGCCGCCTCGACCAGGTGCGGCGCGCCGTTCACGAAGTAGATCACGGGCACGCCCAGGTCGGCCACGTCCCGCACGATGTTCCGCACCCAGCGGAGGGCGAAGCGCTCGTAGCTGGCGGGATCCAGGAGCCCGGCCCACGAATCGAACAGCTGCACGGCCTGCGCGCCCGAGCGGATCTGGAACCGCAGGTGGGCCGTCATGAGCGTGGCGAGCTTCTCGAGCAGGGCCTCGACGGTGGCCGGCTCGCGGTACAGCAAGGCCTTCAGCGCGCCGAAGCCTTCCTTGCCCTCGCCCTGCACCAGGTACGCGGCGAGCGTGAAGGGGGCCCCGCAGAAGCCGATGACGGGCGTCCGGCCGTCCAGCTCCCGGCGCAGCAGCGCGACGGCCTCGCCGACGAACGGCACCGTCTCCTCCACGGGACGGAGCGTCAGCCGATCGACCGCCTCTCGCGTCCGCACCGGCGCCGCCAGCTTCGGACCCGGGTTGAACGTCATCTCGCAGCCCAGCGCCTCGAGCGGCAGCAGGATGTCCGAGAAGATGATCGAGGCGTCCAGCGGAAAGCGCCGGAGCGGCTGGAGCGACGCCTCCACGGCGAGCTCCGGCGTCTTGCACAGCGTGAGGAAGTCCACGCGCTGACGCAGGGCGCGGTATTCGGGCAGGTAGCGCCCGGCCTGGCGCATGATCCAGACCGGCGTGCGGTCCACGGCCTCGCGTCGGCACGCCCTGAGGAATCGGTCGGTCATCCGCGGGCCTCCACGAAGGCGGCCCGGGCCGCCTCGATCGTGCTGTCGACGATCGCGTCGTCGTGCGCGGCCGACAGGAACGCGGCCTCGAACGGCGAGGGCGGCAGGAGCACGTTCCTGGCGAGCATCGCCCGGAAGAAGCGCGCGAACGCGTCGCGGTCCACCGCCGAGGCGTCCGCCCAGCCGCGCACCGGCCGCGGCGAGAAGAACCCCGTCCACATCGAACCCACTCGCTGGAGCGAGATCGGCACGCCGGCCTCGGCCGCTCCATGCGCGAGCCCCGCGACCAGCCGGGCGCCCGCGCGTTCGAGCCGGTCGTAGAGGTCGGGCTGCGCGTCGATCGCGTCGAGCATCGCGAGGCCGGCCGCCACCGACAGCGGGTGCGCGGCGTAGGTTCCGGCCTGGTAGACGGGACCGGCCGGCGCCACGAGCGACATGAGGGCGCGCGCGCCGCCGAAGGCCGCCAGGGGCATGCCGCCGCCGGCCACCTTCCCGAGCGTCACGAGGTCGGGCGTCACGCCGTAGCGTTCGGCGGCGCCGCCCCGCGCCACGCGCAGCCCGCACATCACCTCGTCGAAGATGAGCACGCTGCCCGTCCGCGTGCACCGCTCCCGCAGCCCTTCGAGGAAGCCGGGCGCGGGCGGGACGCAGCCCATGTTGCCGACGACGGGCTCGACGATCACGGCGGCGACCTGGCCCGCGTGCGCGGCCAGCACGCGGTCGACGCTCGCGAGGTCGTTGAACTCGGCCACCGCCGTGTCGCCGGCGGCGGCCTGGGTCACGCCGGGCGAGTCGGGTACGCCGAGCGTGGCGGCGCCCGACCCGGCGCTCACGAGGAACGTGTCGGCGTGCCCGTGATAGCCGCCGGCGAACTTGACCACGACTCGCCGGCCGGTCGCCGCCCGCGCGACGCGAACGGCGCTCATGGTCGCCTCCGTGCCCGTGACCGTGAAGCGCAGCATCTCGCACCCGGGCACCCTGGCCGACAGACGCTCGGCGAGATCCACCTCCGCCGGGCCCGCGAGCCCGAACACGAGCCCGCGGCCCGCCGCCGCCACGACGGCGGCCTCGATGGCGGGGTGGCCGTGGCCGAGCAGGGCCGGGCCCCAGGCCCCGATGTAGTCGACGAACGTCCGGCCCTCGACGTCGGTGACGATGGCGCCGCGGCCCGAGACGACGGCAATCGGGTCCGCCTTCACCGACGCGAAGGCCCGTACCGGCGAATGCACGCCGCCCGGCGTCACGCGCGCGGCCCGGGCGAACCAGGCGGTGCCGGGCGGAGAGACCGGCACGCTCACGCCGGTGCCTCCACGGCGCTGGCCACCGCGGCCGGCCGCACCGACGAGGCGAGCTCCCGGGCGAAGTAGGTGATCACCAGATCGGCGCCGGCGCGGCGCAGCGCGATGGTCGCTTCGTGCATGGCGCGTGGGAGATCGACCCAGCCCCGCTCGGCGGCCGCGTGCAGCATCGCGTACTCCCCCGACACCTGATAGGCGGCCACCGGCACGTCCACGCGGTCGCGAATCGCCCGGATCACGTCGAGGTAGGGCAGGCCGGGCTTGACCATGACGACGTCCGCGCCTTCGGCGACGTCGGCCAGCGCCTCGCGGACGGCCTCGCGGACGTTGGGCGGGTCCATCTGGTAGCCGCGGCGGTCGCCGTGCTGCGGCGTGGAGCCTGCCGCGTCGCGGAACGGCCCGTAGAACGCCGACGCGTACTTCGCGGCGTAGGACACGATCACGGCCTGCGCGTGGCCGCTGGCGTCGAGGACCCGCCGGATCTCGCCGACGCGGCCGTCCATCATGTCGGACGGCGCGATCACGTCGGCGCCGGCGTCGGCGTACGCCACCGCCGTGCGCGCCAGCAGGGGCAGCGAGGCATCGTTGTCCACGTCGTTCGGCGCGAGTACGCCGCAATGGCCGTGGCTGGTGTACTCGCAGAGGCAGACGTCGGCCCACACCGTCAGGTCGGGGACCGCGGCCTTGATCGCGGCGATGGCCGTCGGGACGGGGCCCGCCGGGTCCCAGGCGCCGGATCCCATGTCGTCCTTGGCGTCGGGGATACCGAAGAGCAGGACCGATCCCACGCCGAGCGCGGCGAGCTCGGCGGCCTCCTCGACGGCCAGGTCCACCGAAAGGCGTGAGTGCCCGGGCATCGACGCGATGGGCTGGCGCACGCCGCGGCCCGGCACGACGAACAGCGGAGCCACGAGCTGCTCCGGCCGGATGACGTGCTCACGGGCCATCGCACGGAGGGCCGGCGTGCGGCGCAGTCGGCGGCCCCGGAACATCGGCGGTGTCATGAGACCTCCTCGGAGCGCACGTGCCAGTGCCTCGGCGCCTTGTCGGCGACGGCGAGCAGGCGCGCCGCGCCCTGGCGGAGCAGGGCGTCCGCCACCTGTTCGCCGACCGCGACGGCGTCGTTCCCCTCCGCAGACGCGCGCAGCGCCGGGCCGCCCGCGAGATCGAACACGGCCGCCCTGAGGGAGAGGCCCGAGCCCTCCACCCGTGCGAAGGCGCCGACGGGCACCGAACAGCCGCCGCCCAGCAGGTGCAGGACGGTGCGCTCGGCCTCCACGGCGCGCCTGGCGTCGGCGTCGTCGAGCGCGGCCAGCCGGACCGCGAGGCCGTCGTCGGATTGCCGGCACTGGATGGCCAGGGCGCCCTGGGCGGGCGCCGGCAACACGTGCTCCAGCGGGAAGACCTCGGCGATGTGGGCGCCGAGGCCGAGGCGCTCCAGGCCCGCCCGCGCGAGCACGATGGCGTCGAGCTCGCCCGACGTCACCCGTCCGACGCGCGTCGGGACGTTGCCGCGCAGCGGCACGAACGTCAGGTCCGGGCGCCGCGCCACGAGCTGCGCCGTCCGCCGCACGCTGCAGGTGCCGACCTTCGCGCCCGCGGGCAGCGAGGCCAGCGTCACGCCGGCGGGCGCCACGAGCACGTCTTCGACGGGTCCACGCTCCGGGATCGCCGCCACCATCAGCCCTGGCGTCTCCCCGACGGGGAGGTCCTTGCAGCTGTGCACGGCCAGGTCGACGCGGCCGTCGAGGAGGGCGCGCTCGAGCGTCGCGGTGAAGAAGCCCGTGCCCTCCACGTCGGCGAGCGGCACGTCCACCACCTGGTCGCCGGTGGACACGATCTCCACGAGCTCCACGGCGACGCCGTCCCCGGTGAGACGCGCGGCGACGTGGCGCGCCTGCCACAGCGCGAGCGCACTGCCCCGGGCGCCGAGACGGAGCGGGGACATGAAGGTAGACTCGATGCGAGCAGGCGCCGGAAGAACTCGGCCTCCGCCTCGGCGCCCGCCTGGCCGCCGGGCTCGGGCGGGGCGGTCACACGGTCGAGCAGGCGCCGGCTGAGGCGATCGAGGGCCGCCGCATCCGTGCCCCGGGCGACGCCGAGCACCTCCTGGACGTGGGTCAGCTCCGAGGGCCGCAGACCCTCGACCGTTCGCCGCAGGCTCGCGAAGAGCGGCCGAAGCGCCTGCTGGCGCGCCCAGGAGCGCAGGAAGGTGAGGTCCCGCGCCACGACGGCGTCCACGCGCGGAATCTCGCCGGCGCGCTTGTCCTGCTCGCGGGCCACGTGGCGCTCGATGGCAGTGAGATCGAGGCGGACGAGGCCCGCCAGGTCCGGCGCCGCGATGACGGGCGGCATCGAGAGGTCCACGGTGACGAGCACCCGGCCGCCGCGGGCCGTCGCCGCCGCCGCGAGCATCGCCTCGGTGACCAGGACGTCAGGCGCGGCCGCGGCGCCCACGATGGCGTCGGCGGCGGCCACCTCGCGCCCGAGGTCGTCGAGGCCGACGCTGTCCGCGCCGACCAGTCCCGCCTGCGCGTCGGCGCGCTCACGCGTGCGGTTGGCGAGCACCAGTTCCTTCACGCCGAGCGCGCGCAGTTGACGCGCGACCTTCAGCCCGGTGGCGCCGGCGCCCACCACCAGCACGCGGCTGTCGGCGAGGCGCAGGTGCGTGGCCAGCAGTTTCACCGAGGCCGAGGCGACCGACGTCGCGCCGACGCCGATGGCCGTCTCCGCGCGGGCGGCCCGGCCGGTGCGCAGCGCCGCCCGGACGACGCCCGTGAGGAACGGCCCGGCGTGGCCGCAGCCGTCGAGGGCCGAGCGCACCTGGCCGAGGATCTCGGCTTCGCCCAGGACCAGCGACTCGAGGCCGGAGCACACGCGGAACAGGTGCTCGGCGGCGAGGGCGCCGCGGAAGAAGTGCGGCGCGACGGTGGCCCGCACGGTGGCCGCGAACTCGTCCAGGACGATCCGATCGTCGTCCGGCGTGCGCGCCTGCCAGTAGAGCTCCGTCCGGTTGCACGTGGCCAGGACCACCGAGGTCACGCCGGCCTCGTGCAGGCGTTCGTGCAGGGCGGCCGCGTGATCGGCGCCGACCGAGGCGTCGGACAGCGCATGCAGGCCGACGGTGCGGTGGTTCAGCGTCAGGGCACGGAGCGTCTCGAGGCCGCTCTCGCCGCCGGCCGGCCAGGCGGCCGCCACCGGTGGCGCTTCCACCGCTGTCGCATGCCCGCTGGACGTGTGGCTGGCCATGAGATGCCCAGCCCAGCGTAGGGTCCCCCGCCCACCGGGACAATTCGGGGGACTACCGATCCGCCTCCGTACTACTACGGAGGCGTGCCGGACTACTGAGCGGCGGGGGGCGAGATGAGCCCCTCGCGGATGGCCACCTGGATCAGGGTTGCCACGGATTTCACGTCCAGCTTCTGCATCAGGTTCGCCCGGTGGGTCTCGACCGTCCGGACGCTGATGGCGAGGTGCCCGGCCACCTCGCGGCTCGAGCATCCCCGGGCCAGCCATTCCAGGACTTCCCGTTCGCGCTCGGTGAGTCCCTGGGGCCCGGCGTTCGAACGCCCGCCGACCCAGTCGGCCATGACGTCCTGCACGGCGGGGCTGAAGTAGCGGCGCCCGGCCATCACCGCCCTGACCGCCGTCACCAGGTCCTGCACCGCCGAGTCCTTCAGCAGGTACGCATCGGCGCCCTCGCGCATCGCGCGCGCGACGTACTCGCGCCCGGCATACATGGTGAGGACCACGATCCGTGGAGGGTGCGCCGGGGGCGCCTGTCTCAACTTGCGGAGCACCTCGATGCCGTCGCCGTCCGGCATGCTCACGTCCAGCACCAGCACGTCGGGCGAGTGGCGACCCACCAGCGCGACGGCGTCCGCGCCCGTGGACGCCTCCGCGATCACCTCGAAGCCCGCCTGGCCTTCGAGAATGCGGCGGATGCCCGCCCGGACGAGCGTGTGATCGTCGGCGAGCACGACCCTGATCGGTGTGTCGGTCACGACGCGCCGCCTATCGGAATCCACGCGCGGAGCTGCACGCCGCCGCCGAGCCCGGGGTCGATGCTGAGCCGCCCGCCGGTGGCGGCGACGCGCTCGCGCATGCCGAGCCACCCGAGGTGCGGTTCGGCCTGGCCCAGGCCCTGTCCGTCGTCGACGACCTCGATGCCCACGTGGCCGGAATCGCCGGCCAGCGCGACGTGGACCGACGATGCCCGCGCGTGGCGCGCCACGTTGGTCAACGCCTCCTGCACCACGCGGTACACGACGACCTCCACGTCCGGCGGCAGCGCCCGGTTCCCGCCGTCGAGGTCGAGCGTGACCGCCAGCCGCGTGCGCGTCGAGAAGTCCTCGACGAGCGCGCGCAGCGCCGCCACCAGGCCCAGGTCGTCGAGCGCGGACGGCCGCAGCAGGTCGCTCAGGTGCCGCACCTGGTGCAGCGCGCGCCCCACCATGGCCCCGGCTTCGGCCTTGCCTTCCAGCTCGAGCTCGATCTTGACCGCGGTCAGCACCTGGCCCGCCTCGTCGTGCAGCTCGCGGGCGATCCGCCGGCGCTCGTCCTCCTGCACCCGGAGCATCAGCCGCGTGAGCTGCTCGAGTTCCACCGTGCGCGCGGCGAGGCGGTGCCGCTCGCCGGCCAGGACGAAGAAGAGCAGGCCGAGCCCGATCGCGAAGAGCACCAGGACGTCGATGAACACGCCGTACAGCACGGCCGCGCCGAATCCGCGCACGAGCGGGTAGTCCAGGTGATGCAGGCCCCAGAACACGAAGACGATGCCGAGGCTGCGCGCCGCGCCGCTCGGCACGTCGTTCCGGACGCGCCAGAACACCACGCCCGTCCAGATCGTGACGCCCGCCAGCAGGATCGTGGCGCTGATGCCGGCGGCCACCATGCTGCCCAGGCCGTAGATCACCAGCCACGCCCAGCCGATGGCCAGCGGGACGCCCAGGGCGTGTGCGGGGCGGAGCCTGAAGCCGCGCGAGAACTGCAGGGCCGCGGCCAGCAGCAGGAGCGCGCTCACCCCCGTCGCCGCCTGGTGGAGGAACAGCCACACCAGATCGCGGCGCACGAGGAACGCGGACATGCAGGCCAGCCGGACGACGTAGACCGCCCACGCGGCCGACCACGTCAGGAAGAACTCGCCCTGGCCACGACGCCAGAGCACGGCGCACGCGATGGCGAGCAGCAGCGTCAGGACCGACTGGAAGCCGAGCATGCTGCACTCGACGAACGTGCGATCGAACACCGCGTCGGCGCCTGGCACCTGGACCGTCATCGTACGGGCTCCGCTCGACTGAGATCCTGCAGCAGGCGCGCCACGGCGGGGAAGTCCGCGGCGGACGGCACGCGGCAGGGGACGCCGAGGGACGACAGCGCCTCTGCCGTGGTGGACCCGATGGCGACCACCGCGCGAAGGGCCGTCAGAGGCTCGCGCCCGACGGCGTGGACGAGCGCCGCCGCCGCCCGCGGGCTCGCCACGACCGCCGCGTCGGGCGCCGCCTGGCGCCAGTCCGCCCGGATGGCTTCGGGCGCGCGCGGCACCATGCGGTAGGCCTCGACCAGATCCACGCGGGCGCCCGCGCCGCGCAAGGCCTCGGCCAGGAACGGCCGCCCGCCCGGCGTGGTCGGCACCAGGACGTCGAGGCCGGGCCACGCCGCGGCGTTCGCGAGGACGCGCCACAGGGGCTCGGCGCCTCCGTCGCCCACCACCGGCGGCGGCGCCGCACCGGCGTCCACGAGCGCGCGGGCGGTGGCCGCGCCGACGGCGGCCGTCCGGACGCCACGAGGCCAGGCGCCGGCGGCCATACGCAGCGCCGCGACGCTTCGGGCGCTCGCCACGACGATCCAGTCGTAGGCCCCGAGCCTGGCGGCCGCACGGGCCAGGGGGGTGGGATCGGCGGGCGGGGCTTCGGTGAGGAGCGGGCACGGGCAGGGCAGCAGCCCGGCGCTGGCGAGGGCCGAGCTGAGCGCGCCGTCCGCGCCCTCGTCCCGCGTCATACAGATCCGCCAGCCCGGATGAGCGACCTCCCGCACGACGCAGCCGAGTGTAGCGGTACTACCGGCCGGGCGCGAACGGCCGACGGGCGCGCGGCGTCAGCCGTCGATCTCCTCGTCGGGCTCGACTTCCTCGAAGTAGTCGCAGTCGGGGCAGATCCACTCGCGAATCGACCGGCGCGAGACTTCCGGGGTGCCCGGGATGTAGCGCACCTCCTCGCGCACGTTGAGGCGCATCGTCTCCCCGCACTGCGGACATTCCTTCTGCATGCTTCGGCAACCCCCGGCGTCCACTGACGCGGAACGTCTGCCGTCGTATCGGCGTTGTCTTGACAACGCCGCACCCCACTCCTATCGTACGGGAGCGCGCGCCCCGGGGGCGCGCGCTTCGCGTCATGCCCCGCTATTGGAGCGTCGCCGACGGCTGGACGGCCACCGAGACCTCGCCGGAGTTCGAGCGGGAGATCGGGCGGACCCTGTCCGACGAGGTCGCCATCGACTTCCCGTCGATGCTGGGCCCGATCGGCCGCATGCGCGCCAGTTTCGGCGACACCGTCGAGTCGCCGCCGCTCGTCGCGCACCTGGCGCTCTCGCCGGCCGAGGCCGGGACCGGCGTGCGCGTGCCGATCGACGTGCCGCTGACCCGCGCCTGCCCGGGCTGCGGCGGCCGCGGCGAGACGTGGGACGACGCGTGTTCGCCCTGCGATGGCACGGGCGTCGCGACCGAGCGCTATCCCCTCACCGTCACGGTGCCGGCCGGCGTGGCCGACGGCGCCCGGTTCGCCTTCTCCGTGGCGCACCCCCGCGGCCACCGCGCTCACGTCGAAGTGCGGGTCGCGGTGCTGTGATCCGCCACGTCGACTTCCTGGCACAGCTCTATCGGGTCTGGGGCGCCGTGTTCGCCATCGTCGGCGCGGCGGCGCTGGCCCTGACGGGCGGCGCGGCCGCCATCGCGCGGGTGTCGGGACCGGTCGCCACCGGATCGACCGTCGCGGCCGGGGTCACGGCGGTGGCGATGGGCGCGCTGGCCGGCATCGCCCTGTTGTGGGCGGCCCTGCACACGTGGGTCGGCCGCGCGCTCGCCGCGCACGGCCCGCGCGCGCGGCTCCTGGCGTTGGGCCTCGCCATCGGCAACCTGCCGCTCCTGCCGTTCGGCACCGCCCTGGGCGCCTACGCGTGCTGGGTGCTCCTCCACAACGAGGGCCGGCACGTCTTCGAGCCCACGCCGCCGCCACCCGCCGCCGCGACGTAGGGTCAGCCCGCGGTGGGCGGCGGATCGATCGTCCCCGCCGGCGTCCACGGCCCGCAGCGGAGCACGCGCCGCGCGGCCATCCAGCCGCCCGTACAGCCCGAAGCGCGCGATCACGACCTCGCCGTAGTGGCTGCACGTGGGCTCGAAGCGGCAGGCGACGCCGCCGGCGGCGAAGACCCGCGACAGCGTGGCCTGATAGACGTGGATGGCGGCCACGGCGGCGCGCGCGCCGACCTGGGCCTCCGGCGCCCGTGACACGTCCACCGCGAGGGCCACCAGGGCGAGCGCCGCGAGCACCTTGAGGGTGCGGATCATGGGCCGGTCGATCCGGGCGACGGCGTCGGCGACGGACCGAGGGCCCGCGGGGTTCGATGCCCGGCGCCGTCCGCCATCGGTCCGGACCTGGCTCGAATCAGAGCCGGTCCGCGTACTGCGAGACGCCCGGGATGATCAGGCGGCCGCCGTTCACGCCCTTCACGATCGCGAGGATGTGCAGGACGACGATGCCGATCCAGACGACGAAGCTCAAGAGTCCGACGACGCAGCCCAGGATCGTCCCGAGGGCCATCTGGACGATCGTGACCGCGATCCAGAACACGATCTCGGCGACCATCAGCACGATGCCGTGCTTGGCGTGCCACTGAACCTCTTTGTCTTCCTTCTCGACGAGCAGGGGCACCAGGGCGAGGAGCCACAGGTAGGAGAGCACGATCATCACGCCCCGGTTGCTCGACGGCGCGCCGGCGTTCGGAATCGGGGGAGGGGTGCTGGCGTCTGCCATCGGAGTATCTCCTTTTTCCGGGCCGCGCCTGGGCGACCGGCCGAGGTGGAGTCTACACAATGGCCTCCGGAGCTGCCAGCTTCCAGTGAGACGCCGGCGGCGGCGCGCCGCCGTCCGGTCCGCCGACCCGCCGCTCGGCCCGGAACCGTGGGGTAAGCTTGATCGGATGTCGCAGGGGGGGTGGTGATGGCAGAGGGGCTGCAGCCGGCCGCGGTGATGGAAGCGCTGGGCCGCGTGATCGACCCGGAGTTCGGCGCCGACCTCGTGACCCTGGGGATGCCCAAGGACGTCCAGGTGGACGGCGCGCGCGTGCGCTTCACCCTGGAACTGCCGACGCCGGCCCATCCCGCACGGCGCCAGCTCCGCGACGCCGCCGAGGCCGCGGTGGCCGCGGTGCCGGGCGTCGAGGGCGTCGAGGTCGCCGTGACCGCGAACGTGAAGGCCGTGACCAGGCCGGAGCACGGTCAGCCGCCGCTCCCGACGGTGAAGAACATCATCGCCGTCGGCGCGGGCAAGGGCGGCGTCGGCAAGACCACGGTGTCCGTCAACCTCGCCCTGGCCCTGGCCGAGATGGGCGCGAAGGTGGGCATCCTGGACGGCGACGTCTACGGCCCCAACGTGCCGATCATGTTCGGCCTCTCGGCCGAGCTCGGCACCGACGGACAGAAGATCACCCCCGCCGAGAAGTTCGGCATCCAGATCGTCTCGATGGCCTTCCTCGCCAAGGACGATCAGGCCCTCATCTGGCGCGGCCCGATGCTGCACAGCGCCATCCGCCAGTTCTTCACCGAGGTGGCGTGGCGCGACCTGGACTACCTGATCATCGACATGCCGCCGGGCACGGGCGACGTCGCGCTCTCGCTCAGCCAGACGGTGAAGGTCGCCGGCGCCGTGGTCGTGACGACGCCGCAGGTGGTGTCGCTCGCCGACACGCGGCGCGCCGTGAAGATGTACGAGAAGCTCACGATCCCGCCGCTCGGGCTGGTGGAGAACATGAGCTACTACGCGTGTCCGAACTGCCACGTCGAGAGCGACATCTTCGGCCACGGCGGCGGCGAGCAGCTCGCCGGCGAGATGGACGTCCCGTTCCTGGGCCGACTGCCCGTCTATCAGCCCATCCGCGTGGGCGGCGATCGGGGCGTGCCGCTCGTGATCGCGGAGCCCAACTCCCCGGCCGGCCGCGCGTTCTTCTCCCTGGCCGAACAGGTCGCCATCCGCTGCGCCCTCCGCGCCCGCGAGAACGCCATCAAGCACAAGGGGAAGATTCCTCTCATCCCCGTGCGCTGAGAGCCGGGGCCCGGGGCCCGGGTTGCCGGTGTCACGCGCTCGCTCCACGCGCCGTGAACCGAGACGGGTCGGGCCGCGCCGTCCGGGGCGAACCCTCTCCTACCCGGGCCCCGAGCCCCGAACGCCGAGCCCCGCCCCCCCCACTCTCCCCATCACCCACCAGCCCGCGGCGGGGCCGAGGGCGAGGAGCCAGCAGGCCCATTGCCAGCCGGCGGCGTCGGCGATACGCGGGGTGAGGTCGATCGTCACCATCGTGAGAAGGAAGCCCAGCGACGTCTGGAGCGTGAGCGCCGTGCCGACGGCGTCGGCGGGGGCGCGTTCGCTCACCAGCGCCGAGAACTGCGCCGAGTCGGCCACCACGCTGAAACCCCAGACGAGGGCCAGCACGAAGAGCCAGATCGGATGGCGTCCGTAGACCACGGCCGTGGCGAGCGCCGAGAGCCCGACACGGCCATGGCGGCGCGGGCGATGCGGGCCTTGCCGAGCAGGTCGGCCAGGCGCCCCGCCCACACGCAGCCCAGCGCGCCGCTGCCGATGGCCACGAACGCCACGAGTGCGGCCAGGCGCGTGGCGCCGGGATCGCCGCTGGCCGCGAGGCTCGCGGTGGCGAAGGCCGCCATCCAGGCCCACATCGCGTACAGCTCCCACATGTGCCCGAGGTAGCCGAGCGTCACGAGCCGCACGTCGCGTACGGCGAGAATGCGGCCGATGGCCGAGAAGTCGAACCGCGACGTCGTGAGCGCCAGCGGGCCGTCGCGGACGACCGCGAGCGCCAGCACGGCGCCGGCCAGGGCCAGTCCGGACGTGAAGAGCATGGACACCCGCCATGCACCGCCGAAGAGCGCCGTCACCAGGTGGGGCATGGCCTTGCCCAGCGTGAGGCCGCCGACGAGCACGCCCAACGCGAACCCCCGGCGCGTTCGGAACCACCCGGCGACGATCTTCATCGCGGGCGGATAGACCCAGGCCAGCGAGACGCCCGTGAGGAACCGCGTGGCGATGAGCGCCAGCGGGCCCGTCATGACGAGCGCGGCCGCGTTGCACGCCGCGCCCGCGAGGCAGCCGACGCCCATCAGGCGCCGGGGATTGACGACGTCGGCGAGGTTGGCGAGCGCGGTGACGAGCGTGCCCACGACGAAGCCCGCCTGGACGGCCATCGTGAGCCACGACGTCTCCGCGGCGGTGAGCCGGAAGGCGTCCACGAGCGAGGGCGTCACCGCGGTGGCCGAGAACCACAAGGACATGCCCAACAACTCGGCCGCAGCCACCGCCGCCAGCGCCCGCCAGGCGGGACTGCCGTCCACGGCGTCATCGGACGGGCGTGCGACGGGCAGGGGCATGCGGTCCCCTACCGTACTCCAATGCCGGGCTTGGGGCGCGCGGCCGGGAGGGCCCGACGGGAATGCGCGGGCGGCGACGGGGTTTCGGCTCTAGAGCCCGGCCGCAAAAGATGATCGGCTGGCGGCGTTCGCGCTACGATCGTGGTTTGGCCCAACGCTCCATGGACATCCAGTACACCAGCCGGACGCTGGCCAACGGCCTCGACGTGATCGTCCACGTGGACCGCCACGTGCCGATGGCGGCCGTCAGCGTCTGGTACCACGTCGGCTCGCGGCACGAACAACTGGGCCGTACGGGCTTCGCCCACCTGTTCGAGCACCTGATGTTCAAGGGCTCGGCGCATCACCCGCACGGATATTTCGAGGCGCTGCAGGACGCGGGCGGTCTCGTCAACGGGTCCACCAACGCCGATCGCACCAACTACTGGGAGGTCGTGCCCTCGCCGTCCCTGGAACTCGCGCTGTGGATGGAGTCCGACCGCATGGGCTACCTGCTGCCGGCGCTGGATCACGCGAAGTTCGCCACCGAACGGGACGTCGTGCTGAACGAGCGGCGCCAGAACTACGAGAACCGTCCCTACGGCCTCTCGACCTTCGCGCTGTCGTCGGCGCTCTATCCGCCCGACCATCCCTATGCGTGGCCCACGATCGGCATGCCGGCCGACCTGCTCGCCGCCACCGTGGACGACGTCCGCGCGTTCTTCCAGGCCTATTACCACCCGGCCAACGCGTCGCTCGCCATCGCCGGCGACGTGGACGCGGGTGAGGCCCTCGATCTGGCCGAGCGGTACTTCGGGGAGATCCCGGCGGGTCCGCGCGTGACACACCCGCAGCGGATGGCCGTGCTCGACGCGCCGGTGCGCGTCTGGCTGGGCGACCGCGTGGAACTGCCCCGGCTGACCCTGGCCTGGCACACGCCGGCGATGTTCGAGGACGACGACGCGGCCCTCGACATCGCGTCCGACGTCCTGGCCAACGGCAAGACCGCCCGTCTCTACCGCGCCCTCGTCCACGAGCGCCGGCTCGCGGCCGACGTCTCGGCGCTGCAGGCGTCGCACGAGATGTCGAGCGTGTTCTACGTGGCGGCGACGGCGGCGCCGGGCCAGCCGCTCCAGGCCATCGAGAGCGAGGTTGCGCGCGTACTGGACGACCTGGCCACGTCGGGGCCGACCGCCGACGAGTTCGAGCGCGCCACGGCGCGGGCCGAGGCCCACTTCGTGTACCACCTGCAGACCATCGGCGGCTTCGGCGGCAAGTCGGACCAGTTGAACGCCTACAACGTGTACACGAGGACGCCCGGCTTCCTGGAGAAGGACCGCGCCCGCTACGCGCGCGCCACGCCCGCGTCGGTCGCGGCCGCCGTACGGCGCTGGCTCCGCGAGGCGCCCGGTGTCGCCCTGAGCGTCGTGCCGGCCGACGCGCCCGATCGGGCGCTTCCGGGGTCGACGCGGGTGTCGCCGCAATGATCGCCGTCGATCGCTCGCGCCTGCCCGCGCCCGGCGCGGCCCGGCCCTTCCTCTTCCCGTCGATCGAGGAGCGGCGGCTGCCCAGCGGTGTCGACGTCCGCATGGTGGCACACACGGCCGCGCCCGTCGTCTCGCTGGTGGCGCTCGTGCGAGGTGGTCTCTCCGCGGACCCGCCGGATCGGCTCGGCCTCGCGGCCTTCACGGCCGACCTGCTCGACGACGGCGCCGGCGCGCTCGACGGCCCCGGCCTGGGTGATGCCCTGGCGCGCATCGGCGCCGACGTCGACATCCAGGTCTGGCCGGACGCCACCGTGCTCGCCATCACGACGCTGGCGCGTCACGCCGGCCGCGGCGTCCAACTGCTCGCGGACCTCGTGCGCCGGCCGCACTTCCAGGCCGCCGACGTCGAGCGCGTCCGCGGCCTGCGCCTCGACCGGCTGCGCCAGATGCGCGCGCAGGCTGCGGCCGTCGCGGACCGCGCGTTCATGCGCGCGATCTACGAGTCGCATCCCTACGGTCACTTCGCCATCGGCGACGAGGCCGGGGTCACGGCCGTCTCGGCCGACGAGGTCCGGGCCTTCCACCTCGGCGCGTACGTGCCCGCGGCGACCACCATCGTCGTGGCCGGTGACGTCGACCCTGCCGCGGCGCACGCGCTCGTCGCCGGCGCCTTCGGCGACTGGAGCGGCCCGGCTGCCACGGCGTCCGACGCGCGTCATGGCGCCACACCCGAGCCCCGGCAGCGGGTGCTCCTCGTGCCGCGCCAGGGGGCTCCGCAGTCCGAGATCAGGGTGGGGCAGATTTCGGCCGCCCGCAGCACGCCGGACTACCACGCGCTGCTGCTCTGGAACACGGT
Source organism: Vicinamibacterales bacterium (assembly GCA_041394705.1). Taxonomy (GTDB): domain Bacteria; phylum Acidobacteriota; class Vicinamibacteria; order Vicinamibacterales; family UBA2999; genus CADEFD01. Next base: position 138,361 of record JAWKHS010000008.1, on the reverse strand, counting down.
GCTCGGAGGCCAGTTCGTCAGCCGCCTGAACCTCAACCTGCGCCAGGCGCGGGGCTACACCTACGGCGTGCGATCCGGGTTCGACTTCCGTCGGGATCGCGGGCCGTTCAGCATCCACACGAGCGTGCAGACCCGGGTGACGGGCGATGCGGTCGGTGAGATCCTCCGCGAGGTGGCGGAGCTGATGTCGACCGTGCCCGTCACGGCCGACGAACTGGCCCGTGCGAAGGCCGCGGTGGGCCTGGGCTATCCCCGCGGCTTCGAGACCGCGCAGCAGGTGGCCCGGTCCGTCGCGGCCCTGGCCCTGCACGGCCTGGACGCCGATCACTTCGCGCAGTTCGTCCCGCGTCTCACTGCCGTGACGCTCGAGGACGTCGCGGCCGCGGCAGCCCGCCACGTCCGTCCGGACGCGCTCACGGCCGTCGTCGTCGGGGATCCGGACGCCGTGGCGCAGGGACTCCTGGACCGCGGCCTCGCGGCCGAGCGGACCGCCGATACCGCCTGACGCGCGCGGCCGTCACGATCTCGACACACCGGCGCCCGACGAAACAAACGGGTCGTCCCCGGCGTCTCTCCCTCAATCCGGGGTGTATCATCGCCCCTGGACAGTGCCATGTCCGACCCCACCTCCCGCTCCAGCCGTATCGGCCGCGTCAGCATCAGCCTGGCGGGCGCGGTCGGACTCGTGGCGGCCCTGGTGGCCGTCGCCACGATCTGGCTCGCGCTGACCGATCCCATCACCGTGGCCGAGGCGGTGGACCGCGGCGAATACGGTCCGCTGGTCGAGGAGCTGGCGGACGCGATCTACAACGCGCTGGTGGGCCTGGTCCGCTACCTGTAGACGCGGCGGCTCCTCAGCCGGCCAGCGTCCGCTCCACCGCCAGCCCCACCTCCAGCAGCGCCTCGGTCCGGCCGACATGGCCAGCGAGCTGCAGGCCCACGGGCATCCCGGCGCTGGCGGTCGAGCCGCAGGGCAGCGACAGCGCGGGCTGCCGGCTGAGATTGAAGGGCTGCGTCAGGCGAAGCATCGCGGTGCGCACGGGCTCGCTCGTCGCGCCCACCGGCACCGTCGCGGCCCCGAGCGGAGGCGCCGGCACCGGCATGGTGGGGCACAGCAGGGCATCGCGTCCGCCAAGCGCCGCCTCGAGCTCGCGCGCGACGACCTCGCGCCCCGCGAGCGCGCGCACGTAGTCCTCGGCGAGGACGTAGCGGCCCATCTCCAGCCTGATGCGCACGTTCGGCGTGTAGTCCTCCGGCCGTGACTCGAGCGCGGCCGCGTGGTAGGCCGCGGCATCCGCCAGGACCAGGTGGAGGTAGATCGGGCCGATGTCGCGCGCATGCGCGATCTCCACGGGCTCGATCGACGCGCCCTGGCGGCGCAGGCGTTCGACCGCGGCGTCGAACACCGCCTCCACCTCGGGATCCAGCCGCTCGGCGAAATAGCCGCGGAGGAGACCGAGCCGCAGCCCCTCGACCGGGCGAGGCGCCAGGCGCGCGCCGGCGCCGGGCGGTCTGCCCGCGAGCGTCTCGTGGACCAGCCACGCGTCGGTCACGGTCCGGGCGAGCGGCCCGACGTGATCCAGCTGGCGGCTGAGCGGCACGACGCCGTCGGCCGGGATCTCGCCCCACGTCGGCTTCAGGCCCACCACGCCGCACGCGGCCGCCGGAATCCTGATCGACCCTCCGGTGTCGGTGCCGATCGACGCCAGCGACAGCCCCGCGGCGACCGCGGCGGCCGACCCTCCGCTCGATCCGCCCGGGACCCGCGTGTCGTCCACCGGGTTCCGCGCCGCGCCGAAGCCGGAGTCCTCGTTCGTCGTGCCGAACGCGAACTCGTGGAGGTTCGTCTTGCCGACCAGCACGGCGCCGGCCGCGCGCAGCCGCGCGGTGATCGGCGCGTCGCTGGCGGCCACGGCGTCCCTGCGCACGAGGGACCCGGCGGTCGTGGCGATGCCGGCCTCGTCGATGAGGTCCTTGAGCGACAGGGGAATGCCGTGCAGCGCCGGGACCGACTGCCCCGCGCTCCGCGCGCGGTCGGCGGCACGCGCGGCCTCGATCGCCCGGGCGGACGCGACGTGGATGAACGCGTTCAGCCTGGGATTCAGGCGGGCGATGCGCTCCAGGCACTGCTCGGTGAGGGCTTCGGACGTGACGCGGCCGCGCGCGAGCGCCGCGGCCGCCTCCACGATGCTGCTTCCGGCGCCGACGCTCATGACTGCGCGCCGTCGCGGCGGTCGCCCGACGCGCCCGCCCTTTCGTTCCAGTCCGCCTGGCGCAGCGCCTCGGTGGCCGTCGCCAGTCCGCGCAGCAGCTCCTTCAACGCCGGCAGCCCCCGGCGCTCCGCATCCGCCTCCGCCGCCGCCAGCCACCGCTCGATCGCCGTCATCGCCCGTCCGTTCCTGGTCCCGGGTCCCCGGTCTCCGGTCCCTGCAGGTGCTTCACCGAAATCGCGACGCCGTCGCCCACGGGCAGCCAGCTGGTCGTGAAGCGAGGATCGGCGGCCAGGCGCTGGTTGTACTCCGCGATCGCCGCCGTCTGGTCGGGTGGTTTCGCCGGCGCGTCCACCAGCCCCGGCACGACTTCGCCGTACCACAGGACGTTGTCGGTCACGAGCACGCCGCCCGGCCGCAGGAGGCGGGCGAGCGCATCGAGCATCGGTCCGTACTCGGTCTTGTCGGCGTCCTGGAAGATGAGATCGAAAGGCCCCGCCAGCTTGTGCAGGTAGCGGCTGGCCTCGCCGACCACCACGTTGATCCGGTCGTCGAGTCCGGCGTCGGCGAAGTAGGCGCGGGCCGTCGTCGCACGCGCGGGATCGCGCTCGAGCGACACGAGCAGGCCCGACGGCGGCAGGGCCGTGGCCAGCCATACCGCGGAGTAGCCGATCGCGGTTCCGATCTCGAGGACGCGCGTGGCGCCGGCCGTCCGGGCCAGCCCGTGCAGCAGCGCGCCAGTCAGCGGGTCGACGATGGGAATGCCGGCGGTTCGGCCCTCCTCGCGGATGCGCGCCAGCACCGGATGCGGCGGGCGCGACAGGCCGTCCAGGTAGGCGTCGACCGCCGGAGGCGTCAAGGGACGCATCGCGCCGCCGATTGTACGCTGTAGGCTTGACGCACGTGAGGCATACCAAGATCGTCGCCACCCTCGGGCCGGCCACCTCGGACGACGCCACGCTCGACGCGCTCATCGCGGCTGGCGCCGAGGTCCTGCGCCTCAACTTCTCCCACGGCACGCACGACACGCACCGCGCCACCTTCACCCGCGCCCGGGCCGCCGCGGACCGCGCCGGACGGCACGTGGCCATCATGCAGGACCTGAGCGGCCCGAAGATCCGGACCGGGCTGCTCGAGGGCGGGCAGCCGATCGCGCTGCGCGAGGGCGACACGCTCGTCATCGCGACCGGCGACTTCGTCGGCGGCGCCGGCCGCGTGTCCACGCCGTACGCCGAGCTCGCCCGCTCCGTCCGCGGCGGTGATCGCCTGCTGCTGGACGACGGCCGCATCGAGCTCGCCGTGCAGTCGAGCGACGGCGTGGCCATCACGACGCGCGTGGTCAATGGCGGCCTGCTGGCCGAGCACAAGGGCATCAACGCGCCGGAGGTGGTGCTGCCGTCCGGGGCCATCACGGCCAAGGACGCGGAGGACCTGGCGTTCGGCCTCGCGCTGGGCGTGGACCTCGTGGCGCTGAGCTTCGTGCAGTCCGCGGCGGACGTGGAGCGCGCCCGCGCGCTGGCCATCGAGCATGGCGTGCCCGACGTGCCGCTCGTCGCCAAGCTGGAGCGGCCCGAGGCCATCGCGCGGCTGGACGAGATCCTCGACCACGCCGATGCCGTGATGGTCGCGCGCGGCGACCTCGGGCTCGAGGTGCCGTTCGAGCGCGTGCCCAGGGTCCAGAAGGACGTGCTCAGGACGGCCGCGGCGAGGGGGATTCCCGCCATCGTCGCGACGCAGGTCCTCGAGTCGATGCGCGAGGAGCCGCGTCCGACGCGCGCCGAGGTGAGCGACGCGGCTGGCGCCGTGGACATGGGCGCCGGCGCCATCATGCTCGCGGGCGAGACCGCGGCGGGGAAGTTCCCGGTCAGGGCGATCGAGGCGCTCGACGCCATCATCCGCGACGCCGAGTCGGACGGCGTGCGGCGTCCGATCGCGGTCCCGCGCGCCAGCGGCGACGGCCCGTGGGACCACGCCGCCGGACTCGCCGACGCCGCCATCGGGTTGGCGGCCCGATCGCACGCGGGCGCCATCGTGGCCGTGACGCGCGAAGGACGCACCGCGCGCATGCTGTCGAGCGGGCGGCCCACCGCCCCGATCTACGCGGCCACCGATCGCCCGGAGGTGGCGCGCCGGCTCGCGCTCTGGTGGGGCGTGGTGCCCCTGGTGATGTCGCTCGAGGGCGACGTGGACTCCGTGGCCGCGCGCGTGGTGGACGAGCTGCGGGGCATGGGCGCGCTGACGGCCTCGCCCACGGCCGTCATCGTGAACGTCAGCCCCGACCTGGACCGCGGCGCGTCGAACTTCGTCCGTATCCGCCGCGCCTGAAGCTGCGCGGAGACCGCGCTACCTCGAGCGGGCGAAGCGCTCCAGCCGGTACGGCTTCAGGAAGTCCACCTCGACCTGGTCGAGGATCTCGATGGCCGCGAGCTGTCCGACGGCCGGGCACAGCGTGATGCCGCTGTGCATGGCGGCGAGATACACGTTCGGCCGTGACACCGGCCGCCCGATGATGGGCTGGCCGTCGGCGGGCAGCACGCGGAAGCCCAGCGTGACGCGGTCGAGCGCCGCCTCGCGGAGCTTCGGCACGAAGCGGCTCGCGCCCTCCAGCAGCCGCGCGCCCATGGCCGCGCTGGTGTCGCGCGACGGCGACCCGCCGAAGTCCACGCCCGCGACGACCTCGCCGTTCGGGAGCTGCTTGAGCGTCGCGCCCGGCGCCACCAGCACGCGGTCCACGAGCCGCGCGTGCCGCTTCGTGTGCGCGAGGAGGCCGGGCGATTCCTCCATGGGGATGTCGAGGCCGAGCTGCTTCCCGATGTCGGGCATCTCGACGCCCGTGGCGACGACCACGGTGTCGACGGCCACGGCCTCGCCGTTCACGCGTACGCCCGACACCGTCGATCCGGCCATGTCGAACGACGACACCCCGGCCGGGTGCCGCACGACGGCGCCGTGCCTCCGGGCGGCGTCGAGCAGCAGGTTCGCGGCGCCGACCGGGTCCACCGTGCCTTCCTCGTCGCAGAAGCTGGCGGCCGAGACGGGCCCTGGCTCCAGGGCCGGCACCAGCTGCCGCATCTCGGGCACGTCCACGAGCCGGGTGTTGTAGCCCCACGCCTGCTGCGCCGCCACGGCACGGCGGAACGCCTCGGCGCGGTCCGCCTCGGCCTGCCACTGCACCGTGCCCCCCCACTGCACCACGAGCGTCTGGGGCCCCAGCTCGTGCTGAAGGCGCCGCCAGCCGGCCATGCCGAGGTGGTTCAGGTCGAAGTAGCCGCGCGGCCGCTTGGAGCCGGCGTTGATCCAGGCAAACGAGTTGGCCGTGGCGCCGGAGGCCGGCGCGCGCTTCTCGAAGAGGTGGACCTCGGCGCCGCGCTTGGCCAGGTGGTACGCGATCGACGCGCCCATGATGCCGCCGCCGATCACGGCGACGCGCCTCGGCGCCCGCGCGGTGAGCGCGACGGACCGGGTGGCGAGCGACGCGGCGGCGAGCCCGAGCGTGTGGACGAAGCGGCGGCGCTGCATGCGGCGCATGATAGCGCGCCTTGCGGCCCGACACGGCCGTGCCCGCCGCCCCCGGCGTCGCGCCGGCGATTGCGCGGTTGCCTCCCGGCCTGCGCATGTACCTCCAAGGGCGGCACACGCTGGTCCAGTCGCCCCGGAGGGCACCCATGGAAGAGGCGCACCGCCAGAGAGCCACCATCGTCGGCCTGTCGGGGTCCGTGAGAGGTGCGGCCCGTCCGCGGCCCGGGAGGAGCGTCCGCTGCCGCCGGGTCTCCACCGTGGCGGTGGCGGGCATGATCGCCCTGGCGGTCGCCGCCGCCGACGCCCAGCCGCTCGGGACCTTCCGGTGGCAGCAGCAGCCCTACTGCAACGTGTTGACGGTCGCCGTCGTGCACGCCGCCGGCGTCTACCAGGTCGACGGCGTGGACGATCAGTGCGCGGCGGCGAGGAAGGCGTCGGTCGTCGGCCTCGCCTTTCCGAATCCCGACGGCTCCGTCGGACTCGGACTGACCATCGTGACGACGCCGGGCGGCACGCCGCTCCACCTGGACGCGACGATCGATCCCGGCAGCGGCAGCGGGACCTGGCGGGACAGTGGCGGGAACACCGGCGCCTTCGTGCTCACGCCGGGCACGCCTGTCGGCGGACATCCGCGGCCGGCGTCTCGCGTGGAGTTCCCCGCCGGGCTCTCGGCCGGCGGCACCACGATCGTCAACGTCGCGCCGCCCGCGGCGGCCAGCGACGCGGCCACCAAGGGGTATGTGGACGCGGCCATCGGCTCGGGCATCGAGTTCGCGGCCAGCGATGCCGCAACCTCGGTCTCGAGCACCACGGCGACGCCCACGCTGGCGCTGAGCCTCACGCTCACGGCGCCCGGTCCGGGGTACGTCGAGGTCGCCTTCAGCAGCTACCTCACCATCAGTCACTCGACGGGCGCCACCTCGTATGTGGTGTGCGCGTTGAAGACCGACACGAGTTCCGTCGAGTCCCCGACCAACCGGATCGCGGGTTCCCGGCGATTCGTGCCGGTGCTGAGTCATGAATCCAGCAGCGCGTACTATCCACACGTGGATACGCGCGGCGTCCTGCCGGTTGCGGCTGCCGGTCCCGTGACCGTGTACGCCTCCTGTTACCGCAACAGCAACCCGTCGAGCGCGACCCTGATCTACCGCTCGCTCACCGCCACCTTCGTCCCGCGCCGGTACTGAGGCCCGCGCCGCCCCCCGGTCCCGCGCCGCCCGTGACGCCAGGGCGGCGTCACGGCGTCTTCACGTCGAAGCGGACCTCGAGATAGGTGAGGGGCTCGTCGATGCGGCTGTACCAATGCGGCGTGCCTACCGGCACCAGGACGATGTCGCCAGGATGGACGATCCGGGGCACGCCGTCCGCGATCGTGGCGGGAGTCCCGGCGCGTGCCCCGGCCGGACGCTCCAGGCGGCCGCCGGTCACGAGGGTGGCGGTTCCGGACACGATGTAGTGCACCTCGGTGCCGACGCCGTGGGCGATGGCGCCCTGCGGCGTCGTGCGCCGCACGACGTTGACTCTGTAGGCGTCGGTGTTGACCATCCGCGCCACCGCCATGTCGGGCGTGGCCGCCGCGGCCGCCTCCAGCGCCGCGCCCACCTCGGCGGCGGTCATGGCGGAGGACGGCGTGGACTGCGCGGCGGCGGTGTTGGCCAGGCAGAGGACGGCGAAGGTCACGGCGGCACGTCGGGTCATTGGCCCTCCAGGGTCGGCGCCCATTCTGCCGCAGTCGGCCGCGGTCCCCGGATCAGGGGAGGCCGGAGAGACCCGACGGCCCGATGACCGCGGGTCGTCCTCCTCCGGGAGCGGCCGGTGCGCGGGTGTGGCCGCGGCCCGCGGTCATTGCCGATCGAAGAACGCCAGCATCTCGGCGACGCCGTCGTAGCCGCTGTTGGCCACCGTCGGCCACGCGTGGTTGTGGCCGATGAGCGTCACGAACTGGAGGAGCGAGGTGGTGGCCTGGGCGTCGCACATGGTGGTCCGCAGCGTGCGGTTCCCGCCGACGACCACCGCCACCCAGGTCTGGGCGGTGCAGCCGTCGTTGGCGTACCAGTTGTTGTAGGCGTCCACGGCCGGCAGGAAATTCGCGGCTCCGCCGCCGTTGTACGGCACGACGGGGTCCGCGTCGCCGTGGATCTTGAACATCGGAAGACGCGTGCCCGCCGGGGGCATCGCGGGCTGCAGGGCCACCGTGCCGTAGAACCCGGAGACGTCGCCGATCGCCCGGAACCGCGCGGGGGCCTCCGCGCCGAGCTTGTGCACGAAGGCGCCGCCGTTCGAATGGCCGCCGGCGTAGACCTTGGCCGCATCCCCGTGCAGGTTGCCGGGCGTCAGCAGGTAGTCGAGCAGCTCCTCGGTGAACGCCACGTCGTCGCGGCCGACGTTGGTCAGGTTCCAGTACCCGGGGGTGTTGATGGCCGTGCCGATGCGGCCGTGCGGCAGGACGACGATCTTGCCCTGGGTGTCGGCCAGCGTGCCCATGCCCGCCGAGCCGAGCAGGCCGGTGAAGGCCGCGGCGGACGTGCCGGCGCCGTGGAACATCACCACCACGGGGTACGGCGTGGCTGCCGTGGTCGTGTAGCCGGCCGGCAGATACAGCACGTACGAACGCTGCTGGCCGCTGGCGACGTCGAAGGCGAGCGTGTAGAGCCCGGGGAGCGACGGCACGGGGTCGGTGACGGCGAACGCGCGCGCGCCGGTGAGGGTCGACGCGGCGACGAGAACGGACAGGACGAAGCGGACGACTGTGCGGGACATGGGAACCTCCGATGCGCACCCGGCCGACGCGAAGGCGCCGGTCATGGCGAGTGGCTTCACCGGGGATCGCGCGGCGCCATGCCTCGTTCGGACATGGCCAGAAGTCCGCGAATCGGGGCCGTCCGTACTGCGGCCGCGCGTGACCGGACACGTCGGCGGCGCACGCGCACGGGGGCGGGCGCGGCCGGGCGAGCCGCGTGATATCGTGGCGCGGACTCCTGGAGCGCACCTTATGACCCGCTCACGTTTCGCCCTGGCGAGCCTGCTCGTCCTTACCCTGATTCAAGCGCCGCCGGTCGAGGTGACCGTTGCCGCGCAGCCCTCGGCGACGGTGGACCCGTCGTACCTGAACCTGCTGCGCTGGCGTTCGATCGGCCCCGCGCGCGGCGGCCGCGTCGTCGCCGTCGCCGGCGACCCCGTGCACACGTTCACCTTCTACCAGGGCACCACCGGCGGCGGCGTGTGGAAGACGGAGGACGGCGGCCTGAACTGGGCGAACGTCTCCGACGGGTTCTTCCGCGCGGGCTCGGTCGGTGCGATCCAGGTCGCGCCGTCCAATCCGAACATCGTCTACGTGGGAATGGGCGAGGGCTGCATCCGCGGCAACGCGTCCTACGGTGACGGCATCTACAAGTCCACCGACGCCGGCAAGACGTGGACCCACATGGGCCTCGAGGCCACGCGCCAGACGGGCCGCCTGCAGATCCATCCAACCAATCCGGACATCGTCTGGGTGGCGTCGCTCGGCGACCCCTGGGGCCCGAGCCCCGATCGCGGCGTCTTCAAGACGACCGACGGCGGGCGCACCTGGAAGAAGGTGCTCTTCAAGGACGAGAACGCCGGTGGGATCGACATCGTGCTGGATCCGGCCAACCCGAACGTGCTCTACGCGTCGACGCTCGAGCTCCGGCGGTATCCGTGGGGCTTCCGCAGCGCGGGCCCCGGCACCGCCCTGTACAAGTCCACCGACGGCGGCGACACCTGGACCGACATCAGCGACAAGCCCGGCCTGCCGAAGGGCGAGAAGGGGCGCATCGGCATCGCCCTGGCGCCGTCGCGGCCCGATCGCGTGTGGGTCATCATCGACGCGGCCGGCGCCGACCAGGGCGTGTACCGGACCGACGACGCCGGCGAGCACTGGACCCACCTCACCGACAACGCGAACATCACCCAGCGTCCCTGGTACTACCACCACATCTTCGCGGACCCGAACGATGCCCAGGTGCTCTGGGCGCTCAACGTCAACCTGTACAAGTCCACCGACGGCGGCACCAGCTACCAGGAAGTGGACGTGCCGCACGGGGACAACCACTTCCTCTGGATCGATCCGAAGGACTCGTTGCGCATGATCGAGGGCAACGACGGCGGCGCGACCGTCACGTTCAACGGCGGCAAGTCGTGGTCCACGATCCTGAACCAGCCCACGGCCCAGCTCTATCACGTGGCCGTGGACACGCAGACGCCGTACCACGTCTACGCGGCCCAGCAGGACAACACCACCATCTCGCTCCCGAGCCGCTCGGATCACGGGCGGATCACCATCGAGGAATGGGAGACCGTCGGCGGCGGCGAGGACGGCTACGTCGCCCCGAGCACGAGCGACCCGAACATCGTCTACGCGGCCGATCACCACTTCCTCACGCGCTACGACCGGCGGACCAAGCAGGTGAAGGACATCTCGCCGAACCCGGAGACGCACTACGGGTGGGGCGCGGCCGACATCAACTACCGCTTCTGGTGGACCTACCCGGTCATGACGTCGCCGCACGCGCCGAACACGGTCTACGTGACGTCGCAGTTCGTGCACCGCACGAAGAACGAGGGCCAGAGCTGGGAGATCATCAGCCCCGACCTCACGCGGGCCGATCCGAAGACGCTGGAGAAGACCCCGTCGTACATGAGCCCGGATCCGGGTGAGTTCTGGGGCCCGATCACGCGCGAGGCCTACGGCCCCGAGTGGTACGCGACGATCTTCGCTTTCGCCGAGTCGCCGAAGCAGGCGGGCGTCCTGTGGGCCGGATCCGACGACGGCTTCATCCACGTGTCTCGCGACAACGGCACGTCGTGGACGAAGGTGACGCCCCCGGACCTGCCGGAGTTCGCCCTCGTCAGCATCATCGACCCGTCGCCGCACGACGCGGGCACGGCGTACGTGGCCGCCACGCGCTACAAGCTGCAGGACAACAAGCCCTACCTCTACAAGACGTCCGACTACGGGCGCACCTGGACGAAGATCGTGACCGGCATTCCCGACACCGACTTCACGCGCGTCATCCGAGAGGATCCGGGCAGGAAGGGCCTCCTCTACGCCGGCACCGAGACCGGCGTCTACGTGTCGTTCGACGACGGCGGGCACTGGCAGTCGCTGAAGCTCAACCTGCCGGTGGTGCCCGTGCACGACTTGGTGGTGAAGGACGGGGATCTGGTCGCCGCCACGCACGGCCGCTCGTTCTGGATCCTCGACAACGTGGCGCTCCTGCACCAGATGACGCCTGCCGCCTTGAGCGACGCCGCGCACCTCTTCCAGCCGAAGACGACGACCCGGTACGGGCGCGGCGCCTCGCTGGCCGGCAACTTCGCGGGCGGCGCGGGCATCGACGGCGCCAATCCGCCCAACGGCGTCGTCGTGCCGTTCTATCTGAAGGAGCGGCCCACCGGGCCCGTGACGCTCACCATCTCGAAGGAGAACGGCCCTGGCGCCGGCGTGATCCGCACGGTCACCTTCGCGACCGACGGCGCCGGTGGGCCCCGCGCGCCGGTGGCGCGCACGGGCGCGAACACGTATCTCTGGGACATGCGCTATCCGGCGCCCACCGTGCTGCCCGGGGCCGTGTTCCAGGGCCGCGCGGCCGGGCCGGTGGCGGCCCCCGGCACCTACACGTTAGAGCTGTCCGTGAACGGCGCCTCCACCAGGACCACCGCCGATATCGTCAAGGACCCGCGCCTCGACTACACCAACGCCGAACTGGAGTCGCAGTTCACGTTCCTGCTGGAGGTGCGCGACCGGCTCACCGAGACGATGGACGTCGTGAAGCAGGTGCGCGACACGCGCCAGATGGCGGAAGACCTGGTCGAGAAGGCGAAGCAGAGCCGCCGCGGCCGGACGCCGGAATCGCGGGCGCTCCTCGACAAGTCGCTGACCGAGCTGAACAACAAGCTCTACACGATCGAGGAGCGGCTGGTGCAGTACCGGGCCAAGGCCGGGCAGGACCTGATCGCGAACCCGACCGGCATCGACAGCAAGCTGGCGCGGCTCATCGACTTCGCGTCCATGGGCGATGGCCCGCCCACCGACGGCGCCCGGGATCTGCTGAAGCGCATGATCGAGGGCATCGAGCAGCGCAAGGCCGCCCTCGGCGCGGTGGAGAAGCAGGAACTGGCCTCGCTCCGGAAGCTCGCCGCGACGCTGTCGCGGTAGGGGGGCGCGGTCCCGGACGGGGCGGCGATCTCGCCGCCCCCGGAGCTGCTAGCGGCCCGGCCGCTTCCCCCACGTGGGCGGCGGCGGCTCGGCGCGCCGCCGATCCGGTGGTGACGCCTTCAGCGCGGCCATGGCCTCGGTCACCGCGCGCTCGAGTTGCGGATCGCGGCCGGCGATGACGTCCTTCGGCCAGTTCTCCACCTCGATGTCCGGCGCGACGCCTTCGTTCTCGACCGCCCACCGTCCGTCGCGCGTGAAGAAGCCGCCGCGCGGGGCGATCATCGTCCCCCCGTCGATGAAGGGTGGGGTGTCGGCCGTGTGCACGAGGCCGCCCCACGTGCGCGTGCCCACCAGCGTGCCGATCTTCCGCCGCCGGAACATGTAGGGCATCAGGTCGCCGCCGGAGCCCGCCATCTCGTTCACGATCATGACCTTCGGCCCCCAGATGCCGGCCGACGGGCTCGTGAAGGGCACGCGATCGCCGGCGACGTTGTTGAAGTAGCCGTCGAAATCGCGGCCCAGCACGTCGACGATGTAGTCGGCCGCGGAGCCGCCGCCGTTGTAGCGCTCATCGATGACGGCGCCGGCCTTGTCCTGCTGCGCGAAGTAATAGCGGTTGAAGCTCTGATACCCGGGCTGGCCGGTGTTCGGCAGGTAGACGTAGGCCAGCTGGCCGCCCGAGAGCTTCTCGACCAGGCGCCGGTTGCCCTCGACCCACGCCCGCGTCCGCAGGCCCTGGTCGTTGGCCACGGGTACGACCGTGACCTGGCGGGCCCCGGTCGTGCCGGGCTGGGCGTTCACGGTGAGCACGGTCTGGCGGTCCACGGTGCCGTCGAGGAGCCGCTGCAGGTTGTCGGTGCCTGCCAGCTCGACGCCGTTGACGGCCAGGAGGTAGTCGCCCACCGACACGTCCACGCCGGGCGCCGCGAGCGGCGCGCGCAGGTCGGGATTCCAGCTCTCGCCGTCGTAGATGCGCGTGATGCGGTAGCGGCCGTTCTCGACGGCCGTGTCCGCGCCGAGCAGGCCCACCCGCGTGGCCGGCACGTCCGGCAGGTCGCCGCCCCGCACGTAGGAGTGGCCGATCGCGATCTCGGCGCCCATCATGTCGATGAGATAGGTGAGGTCCGCGCGGTGCCTGACGTAGGGCAGGAGGGCGCCGTACATCGTCTTCATCCGCGGCCAGTCGGCCCCGTGCTGGTTGGGCACGTACAGGTAGTCGCGCTGGTAGCGCCAGCCCTCAGTGAAGATCTGCCGGAACTCGGCCTTCGGATCCAGCTCCATGCGGAGGGTGACCGACAGCCGGCCGCTGCCGTTCTCGGGCACGTTGCCGTCCGCCGCCACCAGGTGCAGCGTGGGCCCCGAGGGCCCGCTCCCGCCGCTGGACGGCGCCGAGGGGCGGCGGTACACGAGCTTCTTCCCGTCCGCGCTCACGGCGAAGGCCGCGACGTTCGGCGCGAAGGTCACGGCCCGCCGGTCGCTCAGGCGATAGCGGTGCAGCGTGCTGCCCGTGGCTGGCGACGGACCGCCGCGCTGGGCCACGGGCGGCGCTTCCAGGTAGAAGACCGTGCCGGCCGCGCCGGCGGCCAGGCGCGCGTACTGGCGCTCGGGCACGCCTGTCACCGGGATCACGCGCTGCTGGAGGCCGTCGAAGTCGATGGTGACCGGCTGCGTCGACGCGGTGAGGGGCGTCGGCTCGCTCTTGGCGCCGACGCCGGCGTCCTCGTCGCTTTCGGGCAGGAGCGGGCTCGGATCGCCCTTGCGGAGGAGCGCGACGTAGAGGCCGAACGTCTGGAGGTGCTCGTAGGACGTCATGTCGAGCCACTGCGACGCGAGGCCGAAGTCCGTGGACGCCAGGAACCACAGGTACCGGCCGCTCGCGTCCCACACGGGGTAGGTCGCATCCGCCAGGCCGTCCGTGATCTGGCGCTGCTCGCCCGTCTCGACGTTCGCGACGACGATGGCGCGGTAGAGCGTGTCGAGGCGCGCGGCGAAGGCGACCCAGCGGCTGTCGGGGCTCCACGACGGCGCCAGCGTGCGCGAGGGCACCATCCACGGATCGCGGCCCACGATCTTGGCCGCGCCGGTGGCGACGTCCAGCACCCAGACGTTCAGGTTCGTGTCGGAGTAGAGCAGCTTCCGGCTGTCGGGCGACCACACGGGCGAGTAGTAGCGCGTCGGTGCCGCCAGCGCGATCTCGCGTGCGGGGGCGATGCCGTCCTGCGGCTCGATGACGAGGCGGTACTCCCCGCTGGCGTCGCTGAAGTAGCTGACGAAGCGCCCGTCGGGCGACCAGGCCGGCTCGCGCTCGGCGGCGCCGCTCGTCCGCGTGAGGTTCCGGATGTCGCCCTTCTCGGCTGGAATGGTGAAGATCTCGCCCCGGGCCTCGACCAGGACGCGCTTGCCGGTGGGCGACAGGTCGAGGTTGGTCATCCTGCCGGTGACGTCCTCCCAGTGCGGCATCATCCACGGGAAGTCGCCAGCCACCGTGATGGGCACGACGGCGGGCTTGCCGGTTTTCGGATCCAGCAGGTGGACGTAGCCGGCCTGTTCGAAGACCAGGGCGCCGCCGCCGCTGCCGAGCGTCTTCACGTCGAAGTCGGTGAACCGCGTCACCTGCGCGAGCGCCTTCGTGGCCGGCGCGTACGACCACACGTTCGAGACCCCGTCGCGGTCGGACAGGAAGTACACGGTGTCGTCCAGCCACACCGGGTCGATCTCCTTCGAGCCCGACCACGGGGGCGTGACGACGTCCCAGGTCGAGAGGTCGGCGATCCAGATCGCCTTGTTCTGGCCGCCGCGGTAGTTGCGGCGCTCCTCGTCCCACGAGCTGTTCATGCGGTAGGCGATCGACCGCCCATCGGGCGAGAACTTGCCCTGGTAGCCGCGTGGCAGCGGCAGCGGCGCCGGCGGCCCTCCGGCCACGGCGACGGTCCAGAACCGGGTCGTCGCGTTCGGCGCGGCCGTGGCCCTGGCCGACGTGAAGAGGACTCGTGCGCCGTCCGGCGACCAGCCCTGCACGACGTCCGCGCCCGGGTGCCACGTGAGGCGCGTCGGCTCACCGCCGTCGACGGGCACGACGTACACGTCAGGGTTGCCGGCGTAGTCGGCGCTGAAGGCGAGCTGGCGGCCATCCGGCGACAGCTGCGGGTTCGTCGCCTGGCCCTGGAAGCTCGTGACCCGCCGGGCCATGCCGCCCGCGCGCGGCACGATCCAGATGTTGCCCGCGTAGGCGAACGCGATGTGCGACGCGCTCACCGTCGGCATGCGCAGCATGCGCGTGACGCCCGCGGCCGGGTCGTCGACCCCGGGCTCGGACGCGTGCACGACGGCGACGAGGCCGGCCGCTGCGGCGAGCGCCGCGACACGGCGCCACGGGTGAAGCCATGAGTGCATGGGAACCTCCGCCTCGCCGCACCGGGGCGAGCCCCGGTATGGTTTCACGACGGGCCCCCGCGACGCGAGTCCGGCGAACGGTCCGGCTGCCCGCTCCGGTCGGCGCGTCCCGGCCCTCTGGCGGCGAGGATCACCCGAACGCGGCCCTGCGCCCTGGCGGCGTACATGACGGCATTTGCCCGCCGGAGCACGCGTTCGAAGGCCTGCACTACACTGCCGCATGCCCCGGCTCTTCGCGTACGGGACCCTGCTGGACGGACACGTGCAGCGCGCCGTGTTCGGCCGTGCCCTGACCGGGGTGCCCGACGCCCTGCCCGGCCACGTCCTCTCGATGCTGTCCGTGGACGACCCCCGCGCGCCGGCGGGCACGGCCCGCTACCCCAACGTGACGTTGACGGCGAATCAGGCCGACGCGGTGCCCGGCGTCGTGTTCGACATCACGGGCGGGGATCTCCTCGCGGCCGATCTCTACGAGACGTCCGTGTACCGCCGCCAGGAACTGGCGCTGGCCAGTGGTGCCCGGGCCTGGGTGCGTCGGCGTGCTTCCTGGGAGCCGCGACTGATGGCCCCGCCGCCGGTCACGGCACGTCGATGACGACCTCGTTCGAGGGCGCGAGGCCAACGCCGTTCACGGCCCGGACGCACGTAGTACTTGGCCGGCGGGCACGCCGGGCGCCGTCAACGCGGTGGCTGACACGGCCAGTCCCTGGACGAGGTCGGTCAGTCCGTGCGAGCCGGCCTCGAGCACAGAAGCCGTGATCGGTCCGCCGGCGGTGCCCCACGAGAGCGACACCGTCGTGCCCGTCACCTGCGCGGCGAGCGACGTCGGCGGCGATGGCGGCACCGGGGAGGGCACCACGACCTGCACCTCGTTGGACGCGACGCTCACGCCGCACGCGTTCACGGCTGCGACGGCGGCATGGTAGCGGCCCGGGGGCGCGCCCGCCGTCGAGAGACTCGTCGTCGGCGCCGCGACGGGCACCGTGACGAGGTGCAGCAGGCCAGGCGCCACCCCGGCGCGAACCTCGTACCCCGTGGGCGTGCTGCCCGCGTCCGGGTTCCACGACAGGATCGGCGCGGCGCCGCCGGAGACGGTCAACACCGGCGCGCCCGGTGGCGCGGTACACCCGCCCGCGCTCGCGGCAAACGCGAGCTCGCTCGTGGGCGGGCCCTCGGCGCCGCCGGCCTGCGGATACAGGCGCACGAAATAGCGGCCGGGCGGAATGTTCGCCGTGAGTTGGCGAACCGGGCCGAGCGACAGGTTCGCGACGTCGGTCGCCCCGGGCCGGGTGCCGACCGCCAGTCGGTAGGACGTGGGCGCCGCGCCCGTCAGCGACGGCGTCCAGCGCATCGTCAGCAGGTTGCCTTGAAGGTGCACGCCGAAGTCCCGGACGGCTTCCACGGCCCCGCCCGTCCGACGGACCAGGAAGCGCGGCGCGCCGCCGACGTCGCCCTCCGGCAGGAAGAGACCGTCGGGATGGAGCGACAGCCCGGACGAGGTGGGCGTGATCGACCGGCCCCAGGCCAGGGTGGGCGCGCCGGTCGCGGCGTCGATCGCGTAGAGGTCGTTGAACGAGCCGAACGGCGGGATGGTGGCGCGCGCGATCACGAGCCCGGCGTTCGCCCCGATGCCGCCGAGGCCCGCCAGCAGCGGTGGACTCCACGCATCGAGCAGGCCCGTCTGCGCATCGATCCGCGCGAGGCCCGCCCGTGGCTGCCCGCCAAGCGTCGTGAACCCGCCGCCGAGATACAGCGCGCCTCCGTCGACGGCCATGGAAACGGGCGCGTCGGGCGCCAGGTTCAGGGGGTCGAGTGCGCCGGTGACAGCATCGAGCGCCGCGAGGTTCGAGCGCGGCTGGCCGCCCACCGAGGTGAACGCACCCCCCACCCATACGCGACCGCCGGCCGCCGCCATCAGGAAGGGCGGGCCCGCGAGACCGCCGAACGCCGCCGGCTGGAACGGAAGGAGGGCCCCGGTCGTCGGGTGGAATGCCGCGACGTGATCGCGCGGCTGGCCGTTCACGGACGTGAACGAGCCGGAGGCGTAGACGGCGCCGTTGGCGACCAGGGGAGGCTGTTCACGGGCTGCCCGAACGCGGCCAGCGGCGCGAACGGCGGCACCGCGCCCGTCGCCACGTCCACGGCGCCGGGTGCTGGCGCGAGCACGCCGCCAATGGCGTAGATGAAGCCGCCGACGTGCAGCGTCGTCGGCGACGCAACCACCGCGTGAACGCCGCCGTAGACGGCCGGCAGCGGCACCGGGGCCCCGGTCGCGACGTCGAACCCGGCGAGCCCGCGGGCCGGCGACGCGTGGTGCGTGGCCGAAGTATCCCGCCACGCCCGCACGGCTGCCCTCCGCCGCCAGCCCCAGCACCTCGGCTCCGGTGGCGGGATCCCACGACGGGATCACGGCGCCTGCCACCGCGTCCACCTTCGCCACGTGCCGGCGACGGCCGGCCAGGCCCAGGTCGCCGCCCAGCACGAGGCCGCCGGCCATCGGCTGGATGGCGCGGACCGCGCCTTCGACGTCCTGAATCGGCGCCCAGGAGAGCAGCGCGCCGCTGACCGCGTCGACCGCGGCGGCGTTGTAGCGCTGGACGCCCGCCACCTGCTCGAAGATGCCGCCGAGGTACACCGTGCCGCCAGCCGTCGCGAGGGCCATGACCAGGCCGTACGGGCCGCCTCCGGGATTCGGCGCGGCCCCGAGCACGGCGCCCGTGGCGCGGTCGATCGCGGCGAAGTTCTGCCGGGGGACGCCGTCGATCGTCTGGAAGCCGCCGCCGACGAAGACGGTGGTCGCCGTCACCTCGATCGCCCGCACGGTGTCGTAGGCGCCGGAGACGGCCGGCGCCCAGGCCAGCACGGTCCCGGTCGAGCCGTCGAGGCGCGCCAGGTTCGCGCGGGGTGCGCCGCCCGCCGCGGTGAAGGAGCCGCCCACGAACACGTCGGTCCCGGCCGCTTCGATGGCGAACGCCGCCGTCCCGTCCACGCCGGGATTCCAGGAGAGCGCGGCGCCGCTTCCGACATCCACGGCGGCGACGTTCCGGCGCGGCTGGCCCGCGACGGTCGCGAAGGTGCCGGCGAGGTAGAGGCGGCTGCCCGCCCGCGTCATCGCGTAGACCTGACCGTCGATCTCCACCGCCCACGGCGACCGCCGGCCGGCGGCGTCCAGCCGCAGCACGCCGACGACGCGGCCGCCCACCACGAAGCGGCCCCCGAGGAACCAGCCGCCGGCGCCGTCGGGCGTCACGGCCTGCACTTGCGCTCCCTTGAGTGACGGATCAGCGGCCAGGAGCTCGGCCGTGGCGGCATCGAAGGCGCCGAACGGCCCGATGACGGCACTGGGGCGGGCGACTGATCGGAACGATCCACCGACGTAGATGCGGGTGCCGGCGCGTGCGTGGGACTCGACGTAGCCGCCGTCCACGACCCACGGCAACGACGACACCTCGTCGGGCAGGGGCTGAGCCGAGAGGACGCCGTGGGCTGCCGCGAGCGCCGCCAGCAGCACGGGCGCGACGAGGGAGGGACGCCACCGCATGGTCACGAGGCCTCCGCGAGACGAATCGCCGACTGCGCCGCCCTAGCGGAAGCGCGCCATGAGCTTGTCGAGCTCGGCGCTTCCCGGACAGAGCTGGCCGTGCGGCAGGTTCGTGAGCGCGCCGGGGACCACCTCGTTCTGCGCCGCCATGTCGCGCGAGTCGGGCGAGACGTAGAGCAGGCCCGTCAGGACTTCGCCGGCCTTGTGCCGCTCGCGGATGTAGGCGTACGCGGTGTCGCGGTCCGTCGGGTCGAAGTCCGGGGCCACCTTGCGGAACGTGACCCAGCTGCCGTCGTGCATCATCACGCTCTTCGCCGTGCCCGCCTCCTGCTCGGAGGTGATCTCCTCCCGCGGGGCGACGAAATCGGCCTGGACCACTTCCACCTGGTGCTCCCGGGTGTAGGCGTAGCTCTTCGTGGAGCCTTCGTGATCGTTGAAGGTGACGCAGGGCGAGACGACGTCGATGAAGGCGAAGCCCTTGTGCGTCAGGCCCGCCTTCAGGAGCGGCACGAGCTGCGCCTTGTCGCCCGAGAAGCTGCGGGCGACGAACGTGGCGCCCAGCGTCATCGCGAGGAGCGCCCCGTCGATGGCCTCCATCGTGTTGGCCTCGCCCTTCTTGCTCATCGAGCCGGGATCGGCCGAGGCCGAGAACTGGCCCTTCGTCAGGCCGTACACGCCGTTGTTCTCCAGCACGTACAGCATGTTCACGTTGCGGCGGATGGCGTGACAGAGCTGCCCCAGGCCGATGGACAGGGAGTCGCCGTCGCCGGACACGCCGATGAGCGTCAGGGTCTGGTTCGCCGCCGCGGCACCGGTGGCGATCGCGGGCATGCGGCCGTGGACGCTGTTGAAGCCGTGCGCCTCGCGGAGGAAGTACGCGGGCGTCTTCGACGAGCAGCCGATGCCCGAGAGCTTCGCGACGGTGTGGGGCGCGACGTCGAGTTCCCAGAACGCCTGCACGATGGCGGCCGTGATCGAGTCGTGGCCGCAGCCGGCGCAGAGCGTCGTGATGGCGCCCTCGTAGTCGCGCCGGGTCAGCCCGAGCGCGTTCTTCTTGAGCGAGGGATGGTGGACCTTGGGCTTCGCGAGGTACGTCATGCCGCCTTCTCCAGCTTCGCCTTCACGCCCTCGATCACGTGGTGGGCGCTCATCGGGAACCCCGCGTAGTAGCGGACGGACTCGAGCTTCGCGAGGGGCGTGCCCAGGTCGAGCATCAGCAGGCTCCGCAGCTGCGCGTCGCGGTTCTGCTCCACGACGAAGTTCACGTCGTGCTCGTCGAGGAACTGCCGCACCTCGTCGCCGAACGGGAAGCCGCGGACCCGCATGTAGTCCACGTGGATGCCCTCGCGCGCCAGCACGTCCATCGCTTCCATGCAGGCGCCGTGGCAGCCGCCCACGGTGACCAGGCCGACCTTCGCGCCAGGCGTCCTCTTCACCACGGGCCCCGGGACGGCCTTCGCCGCGCCCTGGATCTTCCGGGCCACGCGGTCGAGGACTTCCTGGTACTCCTCGGCGTCCTCCGTGTAGGCGCCGAACTTGTTGTGGCCCGACCCGCGCGTGAAGTACGCGCCCTTCGGGTGCACGCCGGGCAGGCTCCGCTGCGGGATGCCGTCGCCGTCCACGTCGTAGTAGCGGTAGAACGTCTTCGCCTGCTCGAGCTCTTCCGCGGAGAGCACCTTGCCGCGATCGGGGCGGTAGGCGTCGTCCCACGTGAGCTTGGGCACCATCCAGTCGTTCATGCCGATGTCCAGGTCGGTCAGCACGAAGGTGGGCGTCTGGAAGCGCTCGGCGATGTCGAACGCCTGCACCGCGAACTCGAAGGCCTCCTTCGGGTCGCTCGGGTAGAGGCAGATGTGGCGCGTGTCGCCGTGCGAGGCGTAGGCGCACATCATGAGGTCGCACTGCTGCGTCCGCGTCGGCATGCCCGTGGACGGGCCCGTGCGCTGCACGTCGAAGATCACGGCCGGCACCTCGGCGTAGTACGCCAGGCCGATGAACTCGTTCATCAGCGAGATGCCGGGACCGGAGGTGGGCGTGAACGCGCGAGCGCCGGCCCACGAGGCGCCCACCACCATGCCCACCGCGGCCAGTTCGTCCTCGGCCTGGATGATGGCGTAGCGGTTCTGCTTGGTCCCCGGATCCTTCCGGTACTTCTGGCAGAACCCCTTGAAGGCCTCCATCATCGACGTGGAGGGCGTGATGGGATACCACGCGCCGACCGTGGCGCCCGCGAACACGCAGCCGAGGCCGGCGGCGGTGTTGCCGTCGATGAGGATGCTGTCCTTCGTGGCGTCCATCCGCTCCAGCCGGATCGGGAGCGGGCACTCGAAGTGGTCCTTCGCGTAGTTGTAGCCCAGGGCGATGGCCTTGTCGTTCGAGGCCAGCAGCGCGGGCTTCTTCGCGAACTTCTCGTGCGTGAGCGCGCGCACCACCTCGGTGTCGATGCCGACGAGCGCGGCCAGGGCGCCCGCGTACGCGATGTTCTTCATCAGGATCCGCTCGCGGACCCCCTTGAAGGACGCGTTGCAGAGCTCGGCCAGCGGCACGCCCAGGAACGTGACGTCGGGCCGCGCCAGCGTGTCGTCGAGCGGCCAGGTGGAGTCGTAGAGCAGCCAG
Organism: Vicinamibacterales bacterium; assembly: GCA_041394705.1. Taxonomy (GTDB): domain Bacteria; phylum Acidobacteriota; class Vicinamibacteria; order Vicinamibacterales; family UBA2999; genus CADEFD01. The sequence continues at coordinate 116,904 of JAWKHS010000008.1, read as the reverse complement.
CCGCCGGACCGGACCTCGGCCACGTCCTTCGCGTAGGTGGCGGGGTTGAGCGCCACCATCAGGTCGAAGTGGGGCGTGCGGGCGGTGTAGCCGTCCTTGTTCACCCGGATCTCGTACCAGGTGGGCAGCCCCTGGATGTTCGACGGGAAGACGTTCTTCCCCGTCACCGGGATGCCCATGCGGAAGATGGCCTGCATGATGAGGCCGTTCGCGCTGGCCGATCCGGTGCCGTTGACCGTCGCGATCTTGAACGCGAAATCGTTGACGCGGTTCATCTCGTTCTTGGAGTCCCTTCGCTCCGACCCGGACCGGCGGCGCCTACCGCGCCGCCGCTGCCGCCGGGGCCTCGACCTTGTCGGCGTGCGGCCACGACAGCACGAACTTCCGCATGTCCCACGCGTAGGTGGGGCAGCGCTCGGCGCAGAGCCCGCAGTGCAGGCAGACGTTCTCGTCCTTCACCATCACGCGGCCGGTCTGCTTCAGCGGATCCGAGACGAAGAGGGCCTGGTCGAGGTTCTCGGCCGGCGCCAGGAGGCGCGTCCTGAGATCGGCCTCGTCGCCGGGCTTCGCGATGGTGAGGCAGTCCACCGGGCAGATGTCGATGCAGGCGTCGCACTCGATGCAGAGGTTGTCCGTGAAGTGCGTCTGGACGTCGCAGTTCAGGCAGCGGTGGACCTCCGCCTCCGTCTGCGCCTCGTTGAAGCCTTCCTCCACCTCGATGGTCATGGTGGCGAAGCGCGCCGGCATCTCGACGTGCTTCATCTTCTGCCGCTGGGCGCCGCTGTACTCGTTGGCGTAGGCCCACTCGTGCAGGCCCATCTTGGTGCTCGTGAGGTTCATGCCCTGCGGCGGGCGCTCGGTGACGGGCAGGCCCTGGCAGTACTGGTGCACGGAGATGGCGGCCTGGTGGCCGTGCTCCACCGCCCAGATGATGTTCGCGGGCCCGAAGGCGGCGTCGCCGCCGAAGAACACGCCGGGCCGCGTGGACATGAACGTGGCGCGGTCCACGATGGGCATGTCCCACTTCTTGTCGAACTCGAGGCCGATCTCGCGCTCGATCCAGGGGAAGGCGTTGTCCTGGCCGATGGCGAGCACCACCGTGTCGCAGGGAATCGTCTCGCGGCCCGCGGGTTCCTGGACCAGCTTGCCGTCCTTCTCGAAGGAATGGAACTTGTCGAACTCCATGCCCGTGAGCACGCCGTTCTCGACGATGAAGCGCACGGGCTGGAGGTTCTCCAGGATGTGGACGCCCTCTTCCTCCGCGTCCTCCAGTTCCCACGGCGACGCCTTGAAGTACTTGCGCGTCTTGCGCGCGATCACCTTCACGTCGGTCGCGCCGAGGCGCTTGGCCGAGCGGCAGCAGTCCATGGCGGTGTTGCCGACGCCGATGATGAGGACGCGCTTGCCCACCGAGTCCACGTGGCCGAAGTGGATGGACTCGAGCCACTCGATGCCGATGAAGATCTGGTCCGTGTCGCGGCGGCCGGGAATCTCGAGCTCCTTGCCCTTCGGCGCGCCGCTGCCGACGAACACCGCGTCGTACTCGTTCGAGTCGAGCAGGGTCTTCAGGCTCTCGATGGGCGAGTTGTAGCGGACGTCCACGCCCATGTCGACGATGTTGCCGATCTCCTCGTCGAGCACCTCGGGCGGCAGGCGGAACGACGGGATGTTCACGCGCATCAGGCCGCCCGGCCGATCGAACTTCTCGAAGAGCGTGATCTGGTAGCCGAGTGGCATGAGGTCGTTGGCGACGGTGAGCGAGGCCGGGCCGGCGCCGATGAGCGCCACCTTCTTGCCGTTCTTCTCCGCCGGGGCTTTCGGGAGCCGCGCCTTGATGTCGCCCTTGTGATCGGCGGCCACGCGCTTCAGCCGGCAGATGGCCACGGGCTTGCCGTCCACGCGGGTGCGGCGGCAGGCCGGCTCACAGGGGCGGTCGCACGTGCGGCCCAGGATGCCCGGGAACACGTTCGACTCGCGATTGAGCATGTAGGCGTCGTCGTGACGGCCCTGGGCGATGAGGCGGATGTACTCGGGAACGTTCGTGTGGGCGGGGCAGCCCCACTGGCAGTCGACGACCTTGTGGTAGTACGCGGGGTCGTTCGTGTTCGTTCGCGGCATGGTACCTCTCGGCGGTTGCCTTCACGCGAGACGTCCCGGCGCGAATCAGGCTGCCAATCGGCAATTATAGTGCGTCGGCAGGCCCTTCCAGCCGTGCGCGGGCGCGGGTCCGACAGCGGTCGTGCACCGTCTGCAATGCCTGGCGCGCATGTATTCAGTGCGAAATTGACATACGGACATGTCCCTCCTGCACTTCGGGCCGTTCACCGTGGACTGGCGCGGCGCGACGCTGTCGCGCGGCGGCGGGATCGTGCCGCTGTCGCCGCGCCTGGTCCAGGTGCTGGCCTGCCTGGCCGACGCGCGAGGGGCCCTGGTCACCCGTGAACTGCTCCTGGAGCGCTTCTGGCCGGACGTCACCGTCGCCGACAACACCCTGACCCGGGCCATCGCCGACATCCGCAAGGCCCTCGATGACGATCCCCGGGCCCCCCGGTTCATCCAGACGATGGCGCGGCGGGGGTACCGCTTCCTCGCCGACGTCGCCGAGGAGGCCGATGCCCCGGCCGGCCCCGGCGCGGGGGCCGTGACGCCGACGTTTGCCGGCCTCGAGCCCTTCGTCGCGTGGGAGCGGGGACGCGTGGCGCTGGAGTCGCTGGCCGTCGCCGAGCTCCCGGTGGCGGTGGAGGCGTTCAGCCGCGCCGTGGCGGGAGCTCCGCAGTACGCGCCGGCCTACGCCGGCCTGGCCAACGCCCACGTCTTCCGCTTCGAGGCCACGCGGGTGGACGACGAGCCCGATGCCGCCGCGCTCGTCCAGGCCATCGCCGCCGCCACCAGGGCCACCACGCTCGATCCGTCCATGGGGGAGGGCTGGGCCGCGCTCGGGCACGCGCTCGCGGCTGGCGGGCGGATGGACGAGGCCAGGGCGGCGCTCCGGCAGGCGACGGCGCTCGAGCCCCGCAACTGGCGCCACCAGTACCGCCTGGCCGTGGCGACGTGGGGCGAGGAACGCCTTCGCGCCGTGGAACGGGCCGAGGCCCTGCTGCCGGGCTTCCCGGGCGCCCGGACGCTGGCGGCCATGGTGCTCGTGGCGCGGCAGGCGTTCGGCCCGGCGGCGGACGCCGCGGCCAGGGGCGCAGCGGCGCAGTCGGCGCAGCACGACCACTCCCTCTATCCTGCGAATGGCCTGCTGTGGATGCGCGGCCTGACGGCCTTCGCGCGGGGGCAGGTGGCGGTCGCGCTGGACGACTTCGCGGCCGAGGCGGCATTCTCTGACACGGCCGGGACCGTGTACGCGCGGGAGTGCCGCGTGCTGGCCCACGAGGCCGTGGGCTTCGCCCTGCTGGCCGACGGACGTCGTCGCGACGAGGCCAGAGCGGCGTTCGGCGCCGCCCTGGCCGCCTCGGCGGGCCACGCGCGCGCCGTGTTGGGCCAGGCGCTCGTCGACGGCGCCGCCGGTGACACCGCAGCGCGCGTCTCAGGGGCGTGCGCCAGGCTGGAAACCACCGGAAAGCACGTCGAGCGCGCGCTGGTCCTGGCCGCGGCCGAGGCCTGGCGGGGCAGGCCCGCCGACGGGCTCCGGCTCGCCGAACAGGCCATCGATGGCCCTGCGCCCGACACCGCCGGGTGGAGCCTGCCGGCCGACCCGATCTTCGCGCCGCTGCGCGCGGCCGACGGCTACGCGCGCCTGGCGGCACGCCTGGCCTCGCGCGCCGCGTAGCGGCGGCCGTCCGCGGCGCGCCCTCACAACTTCTCACACGCCCACGCACGACTCGCCGCGGGCTGGCGCGTAGCGTGGAGCGTCGTGGAGGTTCCCATGTCACATCGCCTCGGTTCGCTGGCCGTCGTTGCCCTGCTCGCGGTGGCGCTGCCGGCCGCCGCCCAGACCCCGCTTCCCGTCCCGCCGCCCGGATCCGCGGATCCCGGACAGGTCCTCTCCGCCAACCCCTTCGGGCTGCTCATCGACTTCTTCAACTCGGAGTACGAAATCCGGGCGAGCGACGCCATCACGGTCGGCGCCGGGGCGTCGACTCGTGCGTACACGGCCTATGACTACGACTACTCGGCGCCCACGGCTCCGGGAACGTTCCCCAGCGGCGTTCCGGCGCGCACGGAGCGTCAGAAGCGCTACACCAATGGCGACGTCTTCCTGCGCTACTACCCGGGCGGCCGCGCGTTCCACGGCTACTCGTTCGGCGTGAAGGCGGGGGTGACGCGCCTGCCGAACCAGGGCGACTACCTGGGCGTCGGGTTCGACATCAACCACAGCCGGATGCTGAACCGGCACGCCTACCTGGGTTCGGGATTCGGCCTGAAGCGTCTCATCGGCGCGGACGCGCGCGCCTTCGACATCACCTACATTCCGACGCTCCGGATCAACGTCGGCGTGGGATTCTGAGCGGCGTTTGCAAGATCGGCCGGGCACGGCTACTGTGCCCGGCATGCATCGACGCCAGTTCCTGGCCGGCGCCGCCGGCGCCGTCGCCTCCGCCGCCGCCCTTCGCGCCGCCGCCCAGACTCCGCCTCCGCTGCCCATCAAGACCGTGCGGACGCCGATTCTCGAAATCGGCTACCACGAGAGCGGGCCCGCAGACGGCTTCCCGGTGTTCCTGCTGCACGGCTTTCCGGACGACGCCCATGCGTACGACGGCGTCGCCCCGCCCCTGGCGAAGGCCGGCTATCGCGCATTTGCCATCTACCTTCGCGGCTACGGCCCTACGCGCTTCCTCGATCCGGCCGCGCCGCGCACCGCCGAACAGGCCGCCATCGCCCAGGATGTCGTGGACTTCGCGGATGCGCTGAAGCTGCCGCGGTTCGCCGTGAGCGGGTACGACTGGGGTGGCCGAGCCTCCTGCATCACCGCCGCGCTCCACCCCGACCGGGTCCGCGCCGCCGTCCTGTGCGGCGGGTACTCCATCCAGAACACCGTGACGCCCGGACCGCCCGCGCCGCCGCGCGCCATCAGGAACTCCTGGTACCAGTGGTACTTCAACACCGAGACCGGACGCACGGGCCTCGAGAAGAACCGCAAGGCGCTGTGCCGCTTCATGTGGGAGGAGTGGTCGCCCACCTGGAGGTTCACCGACGCGATGTACGACCAGACGGCGGCGTCGTTCGAGAACCCGGACTTCGTGGACTGCGTGATCCACTCCTACCGCCATCGCAATTTCAACGCGCCCGGGGAGCCGCGCTTCCTCGACACGGAGAAGCGCCTGGCGGCGCGCCCGACGATCGAGGTGCCGACCGTCGTGCTGCACGGCGGCGACGACGGCTTCGGGAAGCCCGCGCCCGACACGACCGAGGCCGAGCGCCGGCAATTCCCGAAGCTCGTGGCGCGCCGCGTCGTCACCGGCGCCGGGCACTTCGTGCCGCACGAGCAGCCCGCGGCTGTCGCCGAGGCCCTCCTCGAAGTGCTGGCCGCGTCGAAGTAGGGCCGCCGCGACGCGTCAGTCGCGAGGCGGGGCGGGCTCGGCGCTGCCGTCGGGCCTGATGGGCGACGTCGTCTCCACGAGATGGCGGCTGCCGGCCTCGCACACGAGGCCCTTCGCGAAGTGCTGCTCGGTGTTGCGCTCCTTCACGGAGTTCACGAGCCACCAGTCCGCCTGCAGCCGATCGCGCGTGACGTCGATGACGACGTAGCCCCGCGACCTGCCGTCCAGGAACTTCAGGTGCGGACGGCCCTTCGGGACCGACGCGATGCGCGCATCGGCCTCGGGCCCCTGGAACGGCGTGGGTGACGACACGGCCGGACACACGATCTCGACGCCGAGCGATCCGCGGCCGGTCCCGGGATCGTACGCGTCGCTGATGCCCCGTGGCAGGTCGTAGGCCCACGAGCTGTGCACGTCGCCCGTGAGCACGACCAGGTTCTCGACGTTGTGCCGCTCGACCATGTCGAACACGTGCGATCGCGTCACGCGGTACCCGTCCCAGGAGTCCGCGTTGGTTGATGGCTGCCCCGCCAGCGTCTGCGGCGCGAACATCACCTGCTGCCCGAGGATCTGCCAGCGCGTCTTCGCGCGCACCGACTCGGCCAGCTCGCCTTCGAGCCACCCTTCCTGCGCGGGTCCGAGGATGGAGCGCCGCGGATCTTCCAGGCCGGGCACGTTGGTCCGGTCCACCTGCTCGTCGCGGCCGATGAGGCGCGTGTCGAGCATCACGAGGTCGGCGAGGTCGCCGATGGCGAACGACCGGTACAGCACCGGCTGTCGTGCCGAACCCGGCTCGCGGACCGGAAGCCACTCGAGATACGCCTGGTAGGCCGCGTCGCGCCGCGCCAGGTAGTCGCCTTCGTCCGGCTGGTGGTTCTCGGCGCCGCCCTTCCAGGCGTTGTTGGCGATCTCGTGGTCGTCCCAGACCGCGATGAACGGGTGCTGCTGGTGGACGGCCTGCAGGTCGGGGTCCGTCCGGTACAGCGCGTAGCGCTTCCGGTAGTCCGCCAGCACCAGGATCTCGGTGGGAGGATCGACCGGGCGGTCTTTCGCCAGGTCCGGGTCGAAGTAGCGGCCCTGGTGGTAGTCGTAGATGTAGTCGCCGACGTGGAGCACGAGATCCAGATCGGTGCGCTCGGCAATCCGCGCATAGGCGTTGAAGTAGCCGTACGGGTAGTTCGAGCACGAGACGAGCGCCATGCGGAGGCGTCCCGCGCCGGCTGCCGGCAGCGTGCGCGTCCGGCCCACGACGGAGCGCGCCCCCAGCGCCTCGAACCGGTAGTAGTAGGTGGTCGCCGGCGCCAGCCCCGTCGCGTCCACCTTCACGGTGAAGTCGCGCGCGGCGCCCGTACGCGTCTCGCCGCGGGCCACGACGCGCGTCATGGCGGCGTTCGAGGCCAGCGTCCACCGCACGGGGATCTCACCCGAGGCGCCGGAGACGCGCGTCCACAGGAGCACTCGGTCGCCGCGCGGGTCGCCCGACGCCACGCCGTGGCGAAAGACGGGCGAGACCTGCCGCGCCGCCTGCTCGGCGGCCAGGACGTCCTCGGGCCGCACGAACTCGGCGAACGGGAACGCCGCAAGGGACGCGGCCGAACCAGTGAGGAAGTGACGGCGGGTGACGGACATCGGCGGCCTCCGCCGAGAGCTTACACGGGGCGGGTGACGACCGTGTCTCGCCGTGCCGCCGGCCCGCACGGCATCAGGCGCCGAGCAGCCGGGCCAGCCAGCCCTTCTTCGGCGCCGGACGCGGGCACTGACATCGCTGGTCCTGGGGCACGCCGCGCAGCACCTGCTCGACATGCGCCCCGCATCCCACCCAGCTCGCCTTCCCGCACGTTGGGCACTGGACCCGCTGACACATGCGTCAATCGTAATCCCCCGACACACCGCTGCGGCAGGGGATGCCGCGGGCGGTGAGGCGCGACCGTCCGACGGTCAGCGAGGCGAGGATGCGAGTGCCGCCTGCCACCGGGGCATGAAGATCGACGAGCGCCTGCTGGCGAGGGTGCCGTCGATGGCGGCCTGGATGAGCGGCCGCGCCTCGTCGAGCCGGCCTCGCCTCGCGAGCACGAGACCCAGGAGCCCGCGGGCCGTCCTGGCCCGCGCGTCGTTGGCGGGCGGGTCCGGGCCGAGCGTCTGCAGCGCCTCGAGCGTGAGGCGCTCGCAGTCGTCGTTCCGTTCGAGATAGCAGGCCGCGGCGGAGGCCGCCGACAGCGGCGTCCACAGCATCGGCGCCCCTCGGTCGGGATACCGCTGGCGGGCCTTGGTGAGGACGGCCTCCGCCTCGCGATAGCCGTCCTCCGCTCGCCCCGCGCCGATCAGACTGTTCGCCCAGACCGCCCGCTGCCAGAGAGCGCTCGTGCTGTCCGCGCCCTGCAGCCGTTCGAGGATCTCCAGCGCCTCGCGCTGCGCACGCTCGTCCTCGGCGAACCGGCCGCTGCTGCGCATCACGAGGCCCCGGAGCTGCTGGGTCATCGCCAGCGACGTCGAGAGCGCCGGATCGGCGCGCTGCAGCGCCGCGGCTTCGTCGAGCAGGCGCTCGGCGCCGGCGAAATCGGCGTTGGCGTTCAGGCGCACCGCCGCCAGGCCGTACAGGCAGTTGTGGCGCGTGCTGGGTCCGGCGGCTGGTCGCGATGCGACGGTCAACCGGAGGCAGGCCTCGAGGTACGGGGCGGGCTCGTCGCTGGGCGGGTTGACGTAGGCGAGCGTGTTGCCGGCCGTCATGAGCGTCGCCACCGCCAGGTCCGTGGAAAACCGCTCGGGGGCTTCCTGCCACATGGCCAGGGCCGTCCTCGCGGCCGTCGCGGCCTCGGCGCCGCGCCCCAGCGCGAACTGCGTGTAGGCATTCCCGGCGAGCGCCGCCGCCTCGCGTGGACGGTCGCCCTCCTTCGCGGCACGCTCCCGTGCGCGGTCGAACAGGGCGGCAGCCGCGGCGAAGTCGCTCTGGGCGAGCATCCCCTGGCCCAGCGCCCGTTCGACGTCGCCGGCGACGTCCGGCAGCGCCGCGAGCGTCGGCGTGACCCGCGCGTCGGCCAGGTCGAGCAGCTGGCGGACCGTCATCGAGCTGGCCGACGTCGCGTCGTTGCCGGCCAGTGTGAAGACGCTCGTCAGGAAGCGATTCTGCGCCTGCGCCCGTTCCGCCGCGCGCGCCGAGGCGCGGGCCTGCACGAGCGAGTACGCCGTGGCGCCGGCGAGACCGGCGATGAGCAGCACCACACTGACCGTCTCGATGGCATGCCGGCGCAGGAACTTGCCGAGCGGGTACCACACGCCGGGCTTCCTCGCGCGCACGGGCTCGCCGTCGAGGTACCGCCGCACGTCGTCGGTCAGCTCGGAGACCGTCGCATAGCGGTCGGCGGGCGCGTGTGCCAGCGCCTTCATCGTGATGGCCTCGAGGTCGCCCCGCACGAGCGACCGGAGCCGGTCCAGGGAGGTGCCGCGACGCTCGGCGGCGCCTTCCGTGACCACCCGAGACATCGGCAGCGCGTCGGCCGCTCCGGAGGCGCGCTCCGCCAGCGCGACGAGCGACTCGTGCCGCTCGTAGGGCCAGGCGCCCGCCAGCAGCTCGTAGAGGATGAGCCCCAGGCTGTAGACGTCGCAGGCCACCGAGACGGCCTCGCCGCGCAGCCGCTCGGGACTCGCGTATTGCAGCGTGAGCGGCTCGGTGCCCGTCAGGGCCACGTCGGGTCCGGCGGACTTGGCGGTGCCGAAGTCGAGCAGCTTCGGCCGGCCGTCGGCGGTCACCAGGATGTTCCCGGGCTTCAGATCGAGATGGACGATCAGGTGCCGGTGGGCGGACTGCACCGCGTCGCCCACCGCCAGGAACAGGCGCAGCCGCTTCGGAATCGGCACGCGCCGCTGGTCGCACCAGGCCGTGATGGGCTCGCCGTCGGCGAACTCCATGACGAGGAAGGGGCGGCCGTCATCCGCCACGCCGGCGTCCAGCAGCCGCACGATGTCGGGATGCGAGAGCGCCGCGAGCATCCGCTGTTCGCGCGCGATGCGCTCGAGATCCGCACCCTGCGCCCGATGCGCATGGAAGCGCTTCACCGCCACCGTCTGTTCGGTGCCGTGCACCAGGCGGACGCCGCGAAACACCTCGCCCGATCCGCCGGCGCCGATCCGGCCGACGAGCGTCACGCCGCCGACGGCGGCCGGATGCTCCGTCACGACCGGGCGTCGCCCTGTCTCGGCGCGCGCGTAGGCGGCCTCGTCGCGCATCGCCGCACGGAGCGACAGGGCCTCGGCACGGACCGACGGGTCGGCGTCGAGCGCCTGCAGCCGGACGGACCACTCCGCCTCCGGCACCTCGTCCAGCGCCTCGCACAGCTCCTGGACGCGCCGCCAGCGCTCGGGATCGGTCATCACTTCAGGCATTCGTCGGAACGTCGGGCGGTGCCTCACCCTGGAGCCGGCGGAACAGCCAGGCCCTGGCGAGCCGCACCCGGCGATCCACCGTCGCCTTCGACAGCCCGGCGAGTTCCGCCGTCTCTTCAGCCGTGCAGCCGAGCAGGTACCGCATGCTGAAGAGGTCCGCCTGCTCGCGGTCGAGCGCCTCGAGCTCGGACATGGCCCGGTCCAGGGCGACGACCTCGGGCCCGTTCGCGTCGACCCACGCCAGTTCCTCGTGCAGGGGCACGCGTGCCGCGCCGCCGCCTCGCTTCGCCGCATGGACCTGGCGGTAGTGATCGACCAGGGCCGCACGGATCATGCGCGCCGCGAGCACGTAGAAATGACGGCGGCTCTCGAGGTTCCGCGGCGGCCGGCTGATGAGCTTCACGAACAGGTCGTTGACGACGGCCGTCGTCTGCAACGTGACGGGGGAGCGGCCGCGGCTCAGGCAGGCGCGGGCGAGGTGCTCGAGGTCGGGATAGACGAGCGGCAGCAGGCGGTCCAGCGCCGATCGGTCGCCGGCCCCCCACTCGTTCAGCAGTCCGGTGATGTCCGTGCGCCCGCCTGGCACGCCTGCTCCTTCTGACCAACCGCGGCGGCCACCCCGGGCGCGGCGTGAGTCGGTTTCCCGTCCACCTGCGAATGTCAGGACGGGAGCGGAGACCATGCAAACGAATGTGAGTATAGCGAGGGGGGTGGGCCGGAGCCGCCCAACGGCGGCAAGGATCGCGCGCGGGGCCGCGCTGGCGGCCGTCGGGGTCGCGCTGGCCGGCGGACCCGCCCACGCTCAGCCCCTCGTGAAGGCCGAAGCCACCAGTTCGGCGCATCAGGGCCCGAACGTCGCCACGTCGTGGGCCAGCCTCGTGAACGGCGCCCTGTCGACGTTGATTGGCGCCCAGGGCAGCGCCGCGGGCGATCCCGTCGGTCCGCCGCCGGTCACCGAAGCCAACGTCCAGACCGGGCAACCGGGCTCGAACGGCACCACGGTGTTCCGCAGCGACTCGGTCGCGTCGGCCAACCTCATCACCGGGATTCTGACGGGTGGCGCCTTCAACAGCCCGCTCAACAACTTCGCCACGCCGTCTGGCACGACGGTGGCCCGCTACGAGGACGTCGTGTACTTCGCCAACCCCGGGGCGTCGTCGACGAACGTCGCGTTGACGTGGCTCGTGGACGGCACGATCCTCCCGAACACCACGGGGCAGCTCGGCAGCGCCTTCATCACCGGACAGCTCGGGCTCATCACCACCAACAACCCGATGCCCGTCGTCCGCGGCACGGCGGGCGGCTCGCACGTGATCAACTTCGAGTACGTCAACGGCGGCCGGGGCTTTCGCGATCCGCTGAGCGGCGAGAACTTCCCGGTCGGCAACGGGCCGATCTGGACGATCACGACGGTGGGTCTTGCCGGCGCCCAGATGGCGACGACCATCTCGGTGCCGCCGGGCCTGTCAGGCATGAAGGTGACCGGGCACCTCGAGCTCTTCTGCAACGGCGGCATGACCTGCGACTACGCGAACCAGGGCGCCCGGCTGCTGGTGAACCTGCCGAACGGCGTGGCGATGGCGTCGGACTCGGGCGTGTTCCTGGGCGCGGCCCCGCCGTCGCCCGTGCCCTCGGGCCTGAGCGTGGTGTCGGTGGCCGGCAACCACGTCACGCTGCAGTGGAATCCGCCGACCAGCGCGATCGCGACGGGCTACGTGCTGGAAGGCGGCGTCGCGCCGGGCCAGACGCTGGGCAGCCTGCCCACTGGCGGCACGGCCACGACGTTCGCGCTCGACCTGCCCACGGGATCGTTCTACCTGCGCGTGCGCGCCACGACGTCCGGCGGGACCAGCGGGCCCTCGAACGAGGTGCTGGTCCACGTGAACGTGCCGCAGCCGCCCTCGGCCCCGACGGCCCTCCTGGGACTCGTCAACGGCAACCAACTCGGCCTGAGCTGGAGGAACACGTCCTCCGGCGGCACGCCGACCTCGATGGTGCTCGACGTGAGCGGCGCCGTCAGCGCCTCGGTGCCGCTGCCGCTGGGCGAGACGTTCGCCTTCGCGGGCATTCCGGCCGGCACCTACACCTTTGCCGTCCGGGCCGCCAACGCGACCGGCACGAGCGCGGCCTCGCCGCCCGTGACCCTGTCGTTCCCCGCCGCCTGCACGGGACTCCCGCAGGCGCCGACGAACTTCGTGGCCGGCCACGCGGGCTCGACCCTGTCGCTGCACTGGGATCCGCCGTCGGCCGGACCGGCCATCGCGAGTTACGTCCTGGACGTGACGGGAGCGGTGTCACTCGCGCTCCCGTTCAGCGGACGATCCATCAGCGCGCCGGCGCCGCCCGGCGCCTACACCTTCAGGGTGCGCGCCGTGAACGCCTGCGGGGCCGGCGACTTCACGGCGCCGCAGACCGTCACCATTCCATAGCGGCACGGCCGCGGAGGAGCGGGCGCTCGCGCCGGGCGTCCGCTCCCCTCCCCCTGTCGCGCGCGTCTGCGGGCGGCGCTACAGCAACGTCCGCTGGCCCTGTTCGAGATCGAGCAGCGCGCGCTTGGTCGGCAGGCCGCCGCCGAAGCCGACGAGCGCCCCGCCGGCGCCGATGACCCGATGACACGGGATCACGATGGCGATGGGATTGGCGCCGTTGGCCAGGCCCACCGCGCGCACGGCCTTCTCGTCCCCGATGCGGCGGGCGAGGGCGCCGTAGGTGGTCGTCTCGCCGTACGGGATGTCCAGGAGCGCCCGCCACACCGTCTGTTGGAACGGCGTCCCGTCCGGCTCCACCGCGATCTCGAAGCGCGTCCGGCGGCCCGCGAAGTACTCGTCGAGCTGCTGTCTGACGCCGTCGAACTCGCCCGGTGCCTCGGCCCACTCGGGATGCGGGCCCTGGGCCTTGCGTCCCTGCCCGAACCACAGCACCCGCAGCACCCGCCGGTCGCCAGCCAGGAGCAGCGGCCCGATCGGGCTGTCGATCGACGTGCAGTACACGGGCCTCCGGGCCGCGGCGGTGCTCATGGCGTGCGCTGGAAGACGAGGGTGGCGGCGGGCCGGCCGCCGCGATCGCGGGCGAACAGCCGCAGCGTGTCGCCGTTCACGTCGTAGTTCGACCACTCGTCCATCGGCACGGCATCGTCGGTGAGCCGGTCGTTGCCGACGCCCATCGAGAGGCCCGTGAAGTCCAGCTTCCCGGCATCGGCGGATGCCTTCGCCGTGAAGTCCGCCACGACGGTGCGCGGCGGGCGCGCCACCGGCTCGTCCGGGGCCAGCTCCGCGTGGACGGTCATGGTCGAGAAACGATCCACGTTGAGGTAGCCCGTCACCTTGCGCGTGCTCCCGTCGGCCACTTCGAAGGAGACCAGCCGCCACTGGCCCTCGAGCGGCGAATTGCTCACGGGCGTCGAAGACGCCGCCGGCCGGATCCCGCCGCCACCGCCGCTGGCGCACGCCCAGGTGCCGACCGTGATTGCCGAGCCGAGCAGGACGGCCGCTGCGGGCCGCCTCATCGTCGAGAGATTCAGCCTCATACGGCCAGCATGTGCCGGAGGTGGGGGCGGGCGCAATCCGCCGCGTGTCAGCGTTGTCGGGGGTGGACGTCGGCGAGGGCCACCACGGCGAAGGCGCCGGGGGTGCCCGAGCCCGGGACCGGCAGGTCGTACAGCTCGCGGACGCCGTCGAGCCGATCCCACGCGATGGCCGCGAAGCCCTCGGCGTCGCCGGCCACGTCGGCGAGCGAGAAGCGCGAGAGGCGGCGCACCCGGTCCGGCGTCAGGCCGCGTCGGAGTTCGGGCTTCAGGTAGAAGAGGAACGAGCCGACGCCTTCGTCGATGATGTAGAGCCGGGTCGGCAGCGCGTCGTCCCGGTTGAAGTGCGCCGACAGGCCGACGGCCGTGAACTGGGCCGCGACCACGGGCCGGATCGTCAGAGCGATGACGACGAGGGTCGCCGCCGTCACGGTCACGAGGCGGGACGCGCCGGCCCAGCTCTCCCGCCGCGCGGACTCCATCGTCCAGCCGAGAAGCGCGAGCGGTGCGGTGGCGCCCACCAGCCCGACCAGGCCCGCCCGGCCCCAGCCGCTGGTCAGGGCGAGATACGCCTCGGCGGCCAGCGGGAGCGATGCCGTGACGAGCGCGACCCAGAACCGCAGCCGCGCGACGCCCTTGCTCTCGCCGCCCTCCGCGATCGCGCGCCCGGCCAGGATCGCCAGCGCGGGGAAGGCCGGGAGCAGGTAGGTGGCCAGCTTCGACCCCGACGCGCTCAGGAGCACGAGGTCCGCCACCAGCCATGCCCAGAGCAGGCGCTCCGCGAGGCCCGCGCGTGCCGGCGATCGCCGACACGCGTCGAAGAGCCAGGGCCAGGCGCCAGCCACCAGAATCGGCGCGTAGTACCAGAACGGCCGCCCGGCGTGTCGCTGGTCCTCACCGGCCACGCCCCCGATGTGGCGCTCGAGGATGAAGTAGCGCAGGTAACCCGGCGACGCGGTCTCCATCGCCGCGTACCAGGGCCACGCGATCACCGCGGCCAGTCCCAGGGCCACGGTCGCGCTCGCCACGAGGCGCCGGGTCCACGTGCGCGTCCACGCCATCCACGCGGCCATCCCGACGCCCACCAGGCCCGCGCCGGTCAGGCCCTTGCCCAGCATCGACAGCCCCAGCACGACGCCGGCCATCGCCGTCCAGCCCGCGGCGGCCGCCGGCGACCGTGCGTGGTGCACGCGCCAGAAGGCGCCGATGGCCAGCGCGGCCAGCGGCACCATCACGAGGTCGTGCAGCGGCGCGAGCGAGACCGCGTATGGGAGGAGCATCGTGGCGTAGCAGAGCGCGGCCCACCAGGCCGCGAGCGGGCCCGCGAGCTGCCAGGCCAGCCAGCCCGTGGCCGCCACGCCCGCCAGCGCCATGACCGTGCCCGGCAGGCGCACGGCGAACTCCGATCGGCCGAACGCGGAGATCGAGGCCGCCTGCATCCAGAAGTAGAGGATGGGCTTGTCGAGGAAGGGCTCGCCCATGAGGCGGGGCACCACCCAGTCGCCGCCCTCCACCATCTCGACCGCGATGGCGGCGTGCAGGCCCTCGTCGTCCTCCATGAGGGGCACCGGCACGGCGAGGGGCAGCACGTAGGCGGCCAGCACGAGCGCCAGTGCCGCGCGCGGCACTGGCGTCACGCGCGGCCCCGGACCTTGGCCAGCCACCAGCGCACGCCGACGAACAGGAAGCGCCAGTCCTTGAAGAACTCGGGCGGCTTGCCCTCCACCGCGTGCCCGACGAACTGCAGCACCCAGCCCACGACGAAGAGCACGGCGGCGGCCGTCCACGCCTGCAGCCAGGGCGACACGGCGGCCACGACGAGCGACACGACGATGAGCGGGATGCCCAGCGTGTGCAGGAGGCGGTTCACCGGGTGCCGGTGGCTCTCCGCGTACTGGGCGATCCAGTCCGACATCGGGCGGGGGCCGAGCATCATGAGCGGCTGGCCACCACTATAATCGGACCTCCGTCATGGGAGTCACGCTGGGATCGACGCGCCTGCTGGCCTCGGGCCGGCTGCCGGGGCATCGGATCGGCGTGGTCGCCAATCCCGCGTCGGTGGACGGCGCGTTCGTCCACGTCGTGGACCAGCTGCGCGCGGCGGAAGGCGTGGAGCTGCGGGCGATCTTCGGCCCCCAGCACGGCTTCCGGTCCGACGTGCAGGACAACATGATCGAGACGGCGCACGCCAAGGACGACCGGCGGCGCGTGCCCGTCTATTCCCTCTACAGCGAGACGCGCGAGCCCACGGCCGAAATGCTGGCGGGCCTCGACGCGCTCGTCATCGACCTGCAGGACATCGGCGCCCGCATCTACACCTTCATCTACACGATGGCCAACTGCCTGAAGGCCTGCGGCCGGCACGGCGTGCCCGTCATCGTGTGCGACCGGCCCAACCCGATCGGCGGCGAGGCCGTGGAGGGCGAGACGCTCGTTCCGGGCTTCGAGTCCTTCGTGGGGCTCTTCCCGATCCCGATGCGGCACGGGCTGACCATCGGCGAGCTGGCGCAGCTGTTCAACGAACGGTTCGCCCTCGGCGCCCAGCTGGAGGTCGTGCCGATGGAAGGGTGGCACCGCACGGACTACGGCGACGACTGCGCCATGCCGTGGGTGATGCCGTCGCCGAACATGCCGACGCTGGACTCCGCCGTCGTCTATCCCGGGACCGTGCTGCTCGAGGGCACGCTGGCGAGCGAGGGCCGCGGCACGACGCGTCCCTTCGAACTGGTCGGCGCGCCGTGGGTGCAGGCCGAGCCGTTCGCCGACGGGTTGATGGCGCAGGGACTGCCCGGCGTCGTGTTCCGGCCCGTGGTCTTCGAGCCCACCTTCCAGAAGCATCACGGCGTGTCCTGCGGCGGCTGCCAGATCCACGTGACGGACCGGCAGGCGTTCCGGCCGGTGGAGACGGGCATCGCCGTGATCGCGGCACTGCGCGCGGCCGATCCCAATCGCTTCGCCTGGCGTCCGCCGCCGTACGAGTACGAACACCGCCTGATGCCCATCGACATCCTGGCCGGCAGCAGCCGCACCCGCGAGCTCGTCGAGCGCGGCGCCTCCGCCGCCGAGATCGCCGCGGGCTGGCGCGACGACGAGGCCGCCTTCTCCGCGCTCCGGGCGCCGTACCTGCTCTATGCCTGACGCTCCCCGACCCGCCGCCCGGCCATCGGGGCCGCCGAGTTTCGTCCTCTCCACCGAGGTCAACGCCCCGGTGGCGCGCGTGCTGCAGGCGTTCTTCTCCCACACCGATCTCTCGTACTGGTGGGACGCCGAGCGGTCGGTGGCCGTGGCGCGCGCCTCCGGTCCCTATGCCGTGACCTGGCCGGCCAGCGAGCTTCGGGATCCGCTCCTCGGGCAGCTCGGCGGGACGCTGCACGGCACCATCATGGACTGCGGCGACCGGGGTTTCTTCGTGGCCGACGTCCACTGGCAGCCGCCGGACGGCGAGCCGCTGGGGCCGATGGCGCTGGAAGTGTCCTGCCAGCCCGCAGCCCCGGAGCGGACGACCGTCACGGTGCGGCAGACGGCCTCCGAGGACGGCGAGCGCTGGCAACGCTACTTCACGCTGACGCGGGCCGGCCTGGACGAAGCGCTCGCGACGCTCAAGGACTACATCGAGAACGAGTGGCTCTACAAGGTGAAGACCATCAAGCAGGGCCGTCCGTGACGGCGGGGGCCTCCGTGCCGGCCGGACGATGACCATGACCGCGGCGGACGTCGTCATCGTCGGCGGAGGCGTGGTGGGATCGGCCGCGGCGTGGCGGCTCACGACCGACGGCTTCCAGGGCCGCGTCGTCGTCGTGGAGCGCGATCGTACCTACGCTCGCGCCTCGTCGTTCCTGGCCATGGGCGGCATCCGCCAGCAGTTCGGCTCGCCGGTGTGCGCGCGGATGGTGCAGCACTCCGTCGAGTTGTGGCGTGTGTTCGACGAGCGCATGCAGACGGCCACCCACACGCCGCGTGCGTGGTTCCGCCAGCGGGGCTACCTGTTCCTGGCCGACGACACGAACGCCGAGGCGCTCTCCGCGCGCGAGGCCGCGCAGGCGGAGGCCGGCGTCGTGCAGCGGCGCCTGAGCGTGGATGAGATCCGGGCGCTGGTTCCCGGCCTGTGGGTGGACGACCTCCGCTTCGGCCTCTTCGGTCCCGACGACGGCTACGCCAACCCGCGCGAGGTGCTCTTCGGCCTGCGTGCGGCGGCCGAGGCCGCGGGCGCCGAGTACCTCGAGGACGACGTGCAGGCCGTCCTGTCCGCCGGGGGACGCGTGACGGGCGTGCGGCTGGCGCGCGGCGGACGGCTCGATGCGCCCGTGGTGGTGAACGCCGCCGGCGCGCTCGCGGGCCGGCTCGCACGGTCGGCGGGACTGGCCGTGCCGGTGGAGCCGGTGCGCCAGCTCCTGTTCCGGTGCACCCTGCCGGTCCAGTGGCCGACGCGGTTCCCGATGGTGATCGACCCGGGCGGCGTGCACTGGCGGCACGACGACGCCGTGGACGCCGGTCAGCCGGATCGCATCATCCTCGCGTTCACGAAGTGGGACGAGCCGGCCGGGGAGAACTTCGACTGCGACGACGTCCGCTGGGAGAACGAGTTCTATCCCGCGCTCGCGCGGCGCCTGCCGGCCGCGGTGGATGTGACCGACGTGCACGGCTGGGCGGGCCTCTACGAGATGACGCCCGACCACAACCCGGTGCTCGGCGAGCACCCGGGGCTCGGCGGGTTCATCTTCGCCAACGGCTTCAGTGGCCACGGGCTGATGATGTCGCCGGCCACGGGCCTCGTCGTCTCCGAGCTCGTGCGCCTCGGCGAGAGCCGCACCTTCGACATCTCGCCGTTCGCCGTGGACCGCTTCGAGCGCGGCGCCGCCGTGAGGGACGGCGCCACGATCTGACAGCCTGGACGACCGTCCCCGCGGACCGCGGATGCCCGACCGGGGTGGGCTACAATTGGGCGCCGCTGCCGTTCGCCACTGGCGATCCGCCATGCGCGACACCGTCTTCTTCAGCTACAGCCACGCCGACCTCGATGCCCTCAAGGACTTCGAGAAGATGCTGGCGCCCGCGCTCCAGGGGCGGAAGATTCGCAAGTGGTCCGATCGCGATATCGTCCCGGGCAGCCGATGGCGGGAAGACATCGGCCACGCGCTGGACTCCACGGCCGTCGCGGTACTGCTGGTGAGCCCAGACTTCCTCAGCTCGGACTTCATCCAGAAGCACGAACTGCCGACACTGCTCGAAGGGGCTGCGAACCAGGAGCTGGCGATCCTCTGGATCTACCTGCGGCCCTGCATGTACAAGCTGACGCCCATCGCCGACTACCAGGCCGCCCACGACATCTCGAAGCCGCTCAGCCTCATGACGCCGCGGCGGCGGGAGCAGGTCATTCTCGAGGTCTGCGAGCGCATCCAGGACACCTGGGAGAAGAACGGCTCGCCGGGACCCAGTCTCTTCACCACGGCGCCCGCCGAGGCCGTGCTTCCGCCGGCGGAGTCGAGCCGATGATCGCCCGTCCGGCGCGTGACGCCGCCCCCTTCGAGGACGAACGGCCATGAAGCCATCGCTCACGGATCGTCTCGCACCCACGCCACCCAAGCGGCTGCTCGCCCTCGACGGCGGGGGCATCCGGGGTCTCATCTCACTCGAGTTCCTGGCCCGGATGGAGGAACAACTACGGGCGCGGAGCGGCGGCGGGCTGGACGTGCTCGCCGACTACTTCGACTACATCGGCGGCACGAGCACGGGCGCCATCATCGCGGCCGGGCTCTCGCTCGGCATGCGGGTGGACGAGCTGACCCGCTTCTACATCTCGAGCGGCGCCGAGATGTTCGACAAGGCCAGCTGGATTCGCCGCTTCAACTACAAGTACGACGACGAACGGCTGGCGGCGAAGTTGCGCGACGTGTTCGGCGCGGAGACGACGCTCGGCGACGAGCGGCTGCGCACGCTGCTGCTGGTGGTGCTCAGGAGCGCGACCACCGACTCGCCGTGGCCGCTGTCCAACAATCCGCGCGCGAAGTACAACGACCTCGCGCGGTCCGACTCGAACCTGCGGCTGCCGCTCTGGCAGATCGTGCGCGCGAGCACGGCGGCGCCGACGTACTTCCCGCCCGAGGTCGTGCAGGTCGGGCGGCAGTCGTTCGTGTTCCAGGACGGCGGCGTCACGATGTACAACAACCCGGCGCTGCAGCTGTTCCTGATGGCCACGCTCGACGAGTACCGCCTGGGCTGGCCGACGGGCGAGGACCGGATGCTGCTCGTGTCCGTCGGCACCGGCGCCGCGGCCGACGCCAACGCCAACCTGGCGCCCGATCAGATGAACCTGCTCTACAACGCGGCGTCGGTGCCCTCCGCCCTGATGTCGGCGGCGAGCGTGCAGCAGGACACGCTGTGCCGCGTCCTGGGACGCTGCCGCCACGGCGCGGCCATCGATCGCGAGGTGGGCGACTTCACCGGCTCGGCCGGGCTGCTCCAGCCGCGGCTCTTCTCCTACCTGCGATACAACGTGGACCTCTCCGCCGGCGGTCTCTCCAGCCTCGGCCTGGGCGACATCGAGCCGGAGCGCGTCCAGCGCCTCGATTCCATCGACTACATGGACGATCTGCGGGCGGTCGGGCAGGCGGCCGCCGGCCAGCAGGTGAAGGCCGAACACTTCGACGGCTTCTGATTCTGACGGCGCGAGCGAGCCCCCGGTGGTCAGTCCCGTGTCGGCGCCGCCACGGCCCGCATGCCGCCGATCGTGAAGGTCGCGATGTGCTCGATGACGTCGTCGATGTCGCCCATGGCCCAGCGGCGGGCGACGTCGGCGGGCACGTGGCGCGCGACGGCCACGCACTGCGTCTGGAGGCTGATGGCCGAGCGCAGCACGCGCGGGTCCTCCGGCGGCAGGCCCATGAGCTCGCCGGCCACGGCGCAGAGGTAGGCCATCCGCGGCTGGACGACGCGGTCCATCACGAGCTCGAGCGCGCCGGTCGGGTGCTCGAACTCGCGCGCCATCAGCCGGTGGATCCACGCGTGGCGGCCGCCGCCGGCCAGGCGCGTCAGGAACACCTTCACGTACGCCCGGAGCCGCGCCTCGGGGCTGGCGCCGCCGCCCGCGCGCTGCGACAGGTCCGTGGTCTCCTGCATGAGCGCGATGGCGTGCTCGACGACTTCGCGGTAGAGGCCGGCCTTGTCGCGGAAGTAGTAGTTCACGGCCGCCACGTTCGCCCCGGCCGCCGCGCAGATCTCGCGGACCGTCACCTGGTCGAAGCCGCGCTCGGCGAAGCGCTCGGCGGCCACGTACAGCAGCCGCTCCCGGGTGACGGGCTCGGCGGGCACGGCCGCGCGCATCGTCACAGCGTCCGCCTGAAGAGCAGCGTGGCCGACGTCATGGCCACCACCGAGAAGATCGCCAGGAACGCCAGGTCGAAGCCGATGGCGCCGAAGCCCGTGTTCTTGAGGAGCAGGCTCTTGAAGGCGTGAACCGCGTAGGTGAAGGGATCGGCCACCGCGATCACCTTCATCCAGCCCGGGAAGGCCTGCTGCGGATACACCGCGCCGCTCGGGAAGTAGAGCAGGGTGTTCAGCACGCCGAAGATCGCGCGCGGCAGGAGCGGATCGGACACGCGCACCATGATGAGGAACATCATGCTGACGAGGGCCAGCGACGTGATCACGATCACGACGAACAGCCGCACGAGCCGCATCGGCGCGAAGGGATCGGGCACCCCGGCGATGAGCGACCCGATCGTCATGAGTACCAGGCCCGCGAGCACCGCCTTGATGGTGCCGGAGATGTTGAAGCCCGCGATCAGCTCCAGGCGCTGGATCGGCGTCACGAGGTAGCCCTCGTGCAGGCCACGCGCCTTGTCGTCGATGAAGATGATGCCGCCGCCGATCATCACCATCATGAAGATCGACATCACGACCGACCCCGGCAGCAGGTACTGCACGTAGGGCACGTACGGGTACAGCTCCACGACGTCGAGCCGGGGCGAGGAGAACGTGCGCTCGTCCTTGCGCTCGCCGAGCGAGCCGACGAGCCCGCTCACCGACGCCGTCATCGTCGCGGCCACGAAGTTGTCGGTGTTGTCCTGGATGATGGCCAGGCGCGGCTCGCGGCCGGCGACGACCCGGCGGGAGTAGTCCGGCGGAATGGTGAGCACGCCGTTCACGCGGCCGGCCCTGAGCGCGTCGAGGGCCGCGCCCTCGTCCCGGTAGCTGACGGTGGAGAAGGTCTTGGCGTTGGCGGCGACCGCGCCAGCCAGCTCGCGGACCTTCACGGCCGGGACGCCGCCGTCCTGATCCACGACGGCCACCGTGAGGTTCTTCACGTTCCCGCCGAAGGCGTAGCCCAGGATCACGAGCTGCACCAGCGGGAAGAGCAGCGACATGACGATGAGCACGGGGCTGCGGCGGAAGCGCCGCAGCTCGCGTTCGATGATGGCCCAGGTGCGGTGCATCGCCTACCTCCGCATCACGAACTGAGCCGGGGCCGGCGCCTGCAGCGCGTCTCGCAGGTCGCGGCCGGTGTAGTGGACGAAGACGTCGTCGAGCGTCGTGCTCTTCACGGCCAGCGACTGCACGGCCAGGCCCTCGGCCGACGCGGCCGCCACGAGCGCGCTGGTCGTGGCCGGGCCGTTCGCGGTGGCGATGCGGAACACGTGGTCCTCGCTCGTGACGGACTGGACGTGCGGCAGCGTCCGGAAGCGCTCCGCGAGGCCGTCGGGCACGCGGTCCACGCTCACTTCGATGTGGTTCTGGCTCGGGATGGACGCCTTGAGCTTGAGCGGCGAGTCGAGGGCGACGAGCGTGCCGTGGTCGACGATGGCGATGCGGTCGCAGAGCCGGTCCGCTTCGTCCATGTAGTGCGTGGTGAGGAGCACCGTGAGGTCCCGCTCCTTCGCGATCTTCTGGATCATCTCCCACACCGCCACGCGCGACACCGGATCGAGGCCCGTGGTCGGCTCGTCCAGGAAGAAGATGCGCGGCTCGTGCACGAGCCCGCGCGCGATCTCCACCCGCCGCCGCATGCCGCCCGACAGGTACCGCACCTGCTTGTCGCGCCACTCCAGGAGGTCCACGGCGCCCAGCAATTCCTCGATCAGGCGCTTCCGCGTGGCACGCGGCACGCCGTAGAGCTTCGAGAAGATGATGAGGTTCTCCTCCACGCTCAGCTCGACGTCGCTCGTCATGGCCTGGGGGATGACGCCGATCACGCGGCGCACGCCGTCGGCCTCCTTCACCACGTCGAACCCGCCGACGGTGGCCGTGCCGCCCGACGGCGGGAGGAGCGTGGTCAGCATGCGGATCAGCGTGGACTTGCCGGCGCCGTTGGGGCCCAGGAGGCCGAAGACCTCGCCGGGCGCCACCGAGAAGGACACGCCGTCCACGGCGGTGAAGGCGCCGAACGTCTTCTTGATGCCGGCGACGTCGATGGCGCCCACTACGCCCCCTGGAGCGGCAGCAGCACGTAGGCCGTCATGCCCACCGCGAGCGCGCGGTCCTTGTTGTCCACGCGCAGGCGGGTTTCGAACGTGCGGATGTCGCGCTTCGTTCGGCTCACGTCGCGCTGGGTCGCGAAGGACGCGTCGGCGCGGCGGTAGAACACGGTCCCCTGGCGCTCTTCGCCGGAGGGCAGGCGGACGGTGAGCGTGTCGCCCACCTTCACGCGGTCGATGTAGGTCTCCTCGATGTCAGCCCGCACCCACAGGTCGTCCGGATCGATGAGCGTCAGGAGCGCCTGGCCGGCGGTGACGACCTCGCCCTGGCGCGCGGGCTGCACGTCCACGAGTCCGTCGATGGGCGAGACGACCCGGGTGAACCCGAGCCTGACGTCGGCCTTGGTCTTCTGCGCGCCCACGGCCGCCAGCTGGTGCTGCGAGGCCTGGAGCTGGCTGCGGCGCACGGCCACCTGCTCGGCGTTGCTCTTCGCCAGCGCCAGGGCGGCCTGGGCGGCCTCGACCTGCCGGCGCAGCGACTCCACCCGCGCCTGGGCGGCATCGAACGCCGTGCGCGCGTCGTCGAGCGACTGGCCCGTGGCCAGCTGGGCCTTCGACAGCTCCTCCGTGCGCCGGAGCGTCACGCGCGCCCGCTCGGCATCGGCGGCGGCAGCCGTCACCTGCGCCTCGCTCGTGGCCACGGTGGCCTCGGCCTGGGCGATCTGGTCCCGCACCTGCTGCTGCTGGAGGCGCAGCGCCGCCTCGGCCTCCTGGATCTGGGCGGCCGCGCCCTGCGCCGAGAACTCGTAGTAGGCCTGGTCGGCCTGGAGCTCGCTCGGCTCGATCTCGGCCAGGACCTGGCCCTTGGACACCTCGTCGCCTTCCTTGACGGCGAGCGAGACGACGCGCCCGCCGATCTGGGGGGCGACGGCGACGTCGTGGGTGGTCACCACGCCAGTGAGCGTGAGCGACGTGGGGGGCCGGGTGGCGTAGGTGTAGCCGCCGAATCCGGCGGCGGCCAGGAGCACCAGGGGCAGGAGTCGGCGGGCCATGCGGGAAACGAGTGTATCAAACAGTCGTTTTATCCCGTCAACGGCTCAGGCGGACACGCCTCGCCTCAACCGAATGCCCCGTCCCTCCGTCCAATCCCGCCGGGGGACCTGATGCCTGGACACCTGCGCCTCGCCGTCCGGATGCTGCTGAAGACGCCGTTCGTCACCGCCGTGGCGATCGTGTCGCTGGCGCTCGGGATCGGCGCCAACACGGCCATCTACTCGCTCTTCGACCGCATCCTCCTGACGCCGCTGCCCGTCCCCGACACCGCGGCGCTGGTCAACCTCGGGGCCCCCGGTCCGAAGCCGGGATCGACCTCGTGCGGACAGGCCGGCGATTGCAGCGAGGTCTTCAGCTACCCGATGTTCCGGGACCTCGAGCGGGTCCAGACGTCGTTCACGGGCCTGGCGGCGCACGTGCTCTTCGGCGCCAACGTGGCGGCGCGGGGCCAGACGCTGAGCGTGACCGGCCTGGAGGTGTCCGGCAGCTACTTCCCGACCCTCGAAGTACAGCCGGCCCTGGGTCGCGTCCTCGGCCCGACCGACGACACGGCGCCCGGCGCGAACCCCGTCGTCGTGCTCAGCCACGCCTTCTGGACCGCGCACTTCGGGCAGGACCCGTCCATCCTCAACGCCGCGATCACGGTCAACGGCCAGCCCTTCACCGTGGTCGGCGTCGCCGCGCGCGGGTTCGAGGGCACGACGCTCGGCGCACGCCCCGATCTGTTCGCGCCGCTCTCGATGCGCGAGGTCCTGAACCCGGGATGGAAGGCCTTCGACAATCGGCGGGCGTACTGGGCCTACGTGTTCGGACGCCTCGAGCCCGGCGTGTCGATCGAGCAGGCATCCGCCGCGCTCAACGGGCAGTACCACGCCATCGTCAACGACGTCGAGGTCCCGCTGCAGCGCGCGATGAGCGACCAGACCATGGCCCGCTTCAAGGCGAAGCGCCTCACCCTGGAGCCCGGGTGGCGGGGCCAGAGCAACGTCTACGGCGAGGCCCGGACGCCACTGCTCCTCCTGCTCGGCGTGACCGGGCTGGTGCTGCTCACCGCGTGCGCGAACGTCGCGAACCTGCTGCTGGCGCGCGGTGCCGGGCGCGCCGGCGAGATGGCCGTGCGTCTCTCCATCGGGGCCGGCCGCGGCCAGCTCCTGGCCCAGCTCCTGACCGAGTCGGTGCTCCTGGCCCTGGCCGGCGGCCTGGCCGGACTCCTCGTCGCCCGGCTGACGCTGGCCGGCATGACCGCGATCATGCCGACCGAGGTCGCCGACGTCTTCCCGACCGGCCTCGACCCGAGCGTGCTGCTGTTCGCGCTCGGCGTGGCGCTCGTGACCGGGCTCCTGTTCGGCCTCTATCCGGCCCTGCACAGCACCCGGCCCGATCTCGTCGGCGTGCTCAAGAGCCAGTCGGGGCAGCCGGGCGGCGCGCGGGCGGCGTCGCGCTTCCGCACGGCGCTCGCCACGACGCAGGTCGCGCTGTCGATGGCCCTGCTCGTGGCCGCCGGCCTCTTCATCAAGAGCCTCTACAACGTCTCCCGCGTGGACCTCGGCCTCCGGACCGACCAGCTCGTCACCTTCGACATCTCGCCGGAGCTGAACGGCTACACGCCGACGCAGTCGATTGCGTTCTTCGAGCGGGTGGAGGACGCGCTGGCGGCACTCCCGGGCGTCACCTCCGTCAGCGCGTCGACCGTGGCCCTCATCGCCGGGAACAACTGGAACAGCTCGATCCGGGCCCAGGGCTTCGAGGCGGGGCCGGACACCGACACCAGCGCGTCGTTCAGCGCCATCGGTCCGGGATTCTTCAGGACGCTCGGCATTCCGCTCGTCGGCGGCCGCGAGTTCACGCGTGCCGACGCGGCGGGCGCCCCCAAGGTCGCGATCGTCAACGAGGCCTTCGTCCGCAAGTTCAACCTCGGCGACCACGCCGTCGGGGCGCGCATCAGCGACGGCCGGCTCGAGGATCCGCTGGACATCGAGATCGTCGGCGTCGTGAAGGACGCGAAGTACAGCGAGGTGAAGCGCGCCATCCCGCCCCAGTACTTCAAGCCGTACCGGCAGGACGAGCGGGCCGGCAGCATCAATTTCTACGTGACCGCCTCGGGCGACGCCACCGCGCAGCTGAACGCCGTCCAGGCCGCGGTCCGCCAGCTCGATCCGAACCTGCCGGTCAACAACCCCAAGACCATGGCCCAGCAGGTCCGCGAGAACATCTTCCTGGACCGCTTCATCAGCACGATGTCGTCGAGCTTCGCGCTGCTGGCCACCATTCTCGCGGCCGTCGGCCTGTACGGCGTCCTGGCCTACACGGTGGCGCAGCGCACGCGCGAATTCGGGCTGCGGATGGCGCTCGGCGCCGACGGCGCCGCCGTGCGCGGCCTGGTGCTGGGCCACGTGGCACGGATGACGCTCGTGGGCGGCCTGCTGGGTGTCCTCGCGGCGCTCGCCATCGGCCAGGGGGCGGCGTCATTGCTCTTCGAACTGCGCGGCTGGGATCCCGCCGTGCTCGGCGCGAGCGCCGTCCTGCTGGCCGCGGTGGCCATGGGCGCGGGCGCCGTGCCCGCCCTCCGCGCGTCCCGCGTGCAGCCGATGGTGGCGCTGCGCGACGAATAGCCACACGCTCGCGCGGCGACGGGCGGATCGCCGGTCCGCGGTTGCGGTGGCACCCGGGAATCGCGCACCATCCCGGGACCGGTCCGATGTCCGATCCCGCCCGCCTCCCGTTCGACCGCCGCGCCTGCGAGACGGTCTTTCTCGACGCCGGCGGGGTGCTCGTGCACCCGAACTGGGAACGCGTGGCCGAGGCGCTGACGCGCCAGGGCGTCCAGGCGTCGGCCCACGTCCTTCGCGCCGCCGAGCCCCGCGCGAAATACGAGATGGACCACGGCGCGCTCATGGCGCGCACCGACGATCGGCAGCGGGGCTGGATCTACTTCGAGTCCGTCCTCCGCCATGCAGGCCTGACCGTGGACGAGCCGGCCCGGCGCGCGCTCGACGACGTGCGGGCCTATCACGACGAGCACAACGTCTGGGAGTACGTGCCCGCCGACGTCGTGCCCATGCTGCAGGCGCTCCGGGCGCTCGGCGTCCGCCTGGTGGTGGTGTCGAACGCCAACGGGCGGCTCCACGCGATGTTCGATCGCGTCGGCCTGTCGGCCCATGTGGACATCGCCCTCGACAGCCATCATTGGGGCGTGGAGAAGCCCGATCCGCGCCTCTTCCACCTCGCGCTCGCCGAGAGCGGCGCCGAGGCGGCGCGCACGATCCACGTGGGCGACTTCTTCCACATCGACGTGGTCGGCGCGCGCGCCGCGGGCCTGGCCGAGGCCGTGCTGTTCGACGTGGCGGATCTCTACAAAGAGGCGGCCTGCCGCCGCATACGACGCCTCGACGAGCTGGTGCCCCTGGTCGGCGCGGCGATCGCCGGCGCGTGAGCCCGGACGCGCGGGGCCGATCGGCGGGTCGGTGACGCGGCGCGTGCGGATTCCTGTCCGTCGCGGCGGCGAGCCCTGATAAGATCCCCCAGCAGCTTCACGCAAGGTGGAGCTGGCGTGTCCGGCCGCCCCTGCCGACGGCGCGCATCGGAGCGAGAAGCATGTTCCAGGGTCGTCCCCGCAGCAAGCGTGAACGTGAACGCGCTCGCCAGGACCGTCACAAACAGAAGACGATGCGCCGGGCCGAGGCCAAGGAGCGCCGGGCGAACACGCCGTCGGCGCCCCCAGGCGTGGACCCGGACATCGCCGGCATCGTGCCGGGACCCCAGGCGAACCCCTGGGGCGACGATCTCTCCGATCTCCAGGAAGACGACGCCGAAGAGAGCGGCGACTCGACGGACGAGTCCTAGGCCGGCCACACAATCGCGTGCCTGTTGGGGGCGTCGCATGAACATCCTCGAAACACTGCTCGCCGCCGGTAACGGCGGTGCCGTCAACCAGCTCGGCCGGCAGTTCGGCCTCGGCGACGACCAGACCGCGGCGGCGCTGTCGGCGCTCGTGCCGGCCCTGGCCTCGGGCGTGGCCCGCAACGCCACCTCCACCGGCGGGCTCGATGCGCTGCTCGGTGCGCTGGCCGGGGGCAACCACGCCGGCTATCTCGACGACCCCGGCTCGCTCGCGCGGCCCGAGACCACGGCGGATGGCAACGGCATCCTCGGCCACGTCCTCGGCAGCAAGGACGCCAGCCGGCAGGTCGCCGCGCACGCGGCGGCCGCGAGCGGCGTGAGCCCGGACATCCTGAAGCGCATGCTGCCGGTGGTGGCCGCGATGATGATGGGCGCGATGGCGAAGCGCGCGAGCGCCGCCCCGTCGGGCTCGTCCCTCGGCGCTGGCCTCCCAGGTGGTCTCGGCGCCGGTCCGAGCGCCGGCGGCGGGCTGCTCGACATGCTGACGCCGATGCTCGATCGCAACCGCGACGGGTCGGTCGTGGACGACGTCGCGGGCCTGCTGGGCTCGATGTTCCGCGGCCGCTGAACCGCGCCGTCCCGCGGCCGCCAGCCGCGCCGTCACGGCCACTCGTTCTTGCGGCCGCTCCGGCAGGAACTGCACCAGTGGCCCGGTACACGGGGCCTACAATGGGCGGCATGTCCATGCCGACCTCTCGCCGTTCGCGCATCGTGCGCCACGCGACCGCGTTGCTCCTCGCTTCCGGGCTCGCCTCGCCGGGGCCAGGCCTGGCGCAGTCGCATGGCGACGCGGCCGATGCCGGAACGGCACCGCCGGTGCGTGCGCCGTTCGAGCGCCGGAGCGACGTGGACGTCCTGCGCGACGAAGTGGCGGACCTCCGCGCGCAGATGACGGCGCTGGCGTCGGAACTGCAGGCGCTCCGCCGTCAGGTCGCGCCGATGGCGACGGCGGCCGCCGATCTCGCGGCGGCGCCCGTCGCTCCCGCGGCCGATCCCGCCGCGGTGAGCGCGCAGGCCGCGGTCCAGATCCCGCCCGAGATGCTGCAAGCGCAGATCGCGGAGCTCGCCCAGACCAAGGTCCAGTCGGGCTCCCGGTTCCCCGTGACCGTCACCGGCACCATCCTCTCGAACACCGTCTTCAACTCGGGCGACGCCAACTGGCTCGAGAACCCGAATCTGGTCGGTACGGCGACCGGCGGGTCGATGACCACGACGATGCGCCAGAGCCGGGTGGGGTTGGACGTCCGCGCCATCCCCATCGGCGCGTGGGAGGCCAAGGGCACCCTCATCCTGGACTTCTTCGGAGGTACGCCGGGCTTCGTGACCGGGACGGTCATGGGCCTGCCGCGACTGCTCTACGCGTTCGGCCGCCTGGAGCACGGCGGGACCGCGATCCAGGTCGGGCAGGACCAGGCGATGCTGGCGCCGCGCGATCCGACCTCGCTCGCTGCCTACGCCTTCCCGCAGTTCTTCCGATCCGGCAACCTCTACCTGCGGGCGCCGCAGGTGCGGCTCGAGCAGCGGCTCGGGGCCGGATGGACCGCGCAGGCCGGCATCGTCGCGCCCGTCGCCGGCGACGCGGATCCGGCCTACGTGTTCGCACCCACCGCCGGGGCAGGCGAGCGGTCCCAGCGCCCGGCGGTGCAGGCGCACCTCGGCTGGGGCCGGGGGACGGCGGATGGGCCGGGCGAGGCGCAGGTCGGCTTCTCCGGGCACCAGGGGTGGATCACGCAGCTCGGGCAGCGCATCCACTCGTCGGCCGGCGCCGTGGACTTCAACCTGCGCCGCGGGCGGTTCGGCATGGCGGGCGAGCTCTACGCCGCCGACGAGCTCGACGCCTACGGTGCCGGCGTGGCGCAGCCCGGGCGCTCGGAGGGCGGCTGGATCGAGGGCCGGATCGCGGCGGCCACGCGCGTGTCGTTCAACGGCGGTGCGGCGCTGGATCGCCGGCCCGACGGCCCGGGCACGGGGGGACGGCTCCGCAACCAGAGCGCGTTCGGCAACGTGATCCTCCGGCTCACGCCCGAGGTCGCGGCCTCGGTGGAGTACCGGTGGCTCCAGACGCGCTACGCGTCGGGCACCGATCGCGGCAACCATCACGTGAACGCCGTCTTCGCGGTGACGTTCTGAGAGCGCCGGCGATGCGCGGAGGACTGACGATGCGAACCCTGGTGTGGCCGCTGCTGGGCCTGGCCGCCGGCCTCGTGGGTCCCGGCGGCGCATGGGCCGACGTGCTCACCGGCACCGTGGCGACGAAGGTCCGCGAGGGCCTGTCGCCCGGCCCGGCGGTCGTGTACGCGGAACCCGCGTCGGGCACCGCCCCCGCGGCGCCCTCGCGCACCGTGAAGATCTCTCAGAAGAACAAGACGTTCCTGCCGCGTGTGGTCGGCGTGCCGGTGGGCGGCGTCGTGCAGTTCCCGAACGACGACCAGATCTTCCACAACGTCTTCTCGCTGACGCCAGGGCACGTGTTCGACCTCGGGCTGTACCGGGCCGGCCAATCCAAGAGCCGCACCATCGCCGCGCCGGGCCTCGTCCGCGTGTTCTGCAACATCCACCCGCAGATGACGGCCCTCGTCGTCGCGGCCGCGACGCCCTGGATCACGACGGCCGCCGCCGATGGCACCTGGCGACTGGAACTGCCGCCGGGGCGCTACCGCCTGACGGCGGTCTCCGAACGGGCCGCGCCCGTCGTCGTGGAGGTGGAGGTCTCCGGTCTCTCGACCGCGCCGACGCTCGAACTGGACGAGAGCGACTTCGTCGCCGTCCGGCACCTCAACAAGTTCGGGCAGCCGTACTCGGAGTCCGCGTACAAGGAGCCGTGAGCCGCGGATGGCCGGCCTGCGGCCCGTGGCTCACGCGCGCATCCGATACGGCGCCACCGGGTCGGTGAAGCCCTTCACCGCGATGGGCGTCGCGGCTTCCGCCGCCACCAGCCCGCGGACCGCGTCGTAGGCGACGTCGTTCATCAGCGTCTCCTCGGGCGCCGCCACCGCGCACAGCCGCGCGGCCAGGTTCACGGCGGCCCCGACCGCCGTGTAGTCGAGGCGGTCGCTGCCGCCCACGCTGCCCACGAGCACCTCGCCCTTCGCGATGCCGATGCCGAAGGCCAGGGGCGGCAGGGTGGGGTCGGCGCGATGCGCGCCGGCCGCCGCGCGGTGCATCTCGACGGCGCAGCGGACGGCGTCGAACACCTGGTCGGCGCCGGAGAAGTGCGCGAAGACGGCATCGCCCATGAACTTGTCCACGTCGCCGTGGAAGCGCCGCACCAGGTCCGCCTGCAGCTGCAGGTAGCGGTTCAGCACCGACACGGCTTCCTCGGGAGGCCGTCGCTCGCTGAACGCCGTGAATCCGCGGATGTCGGCGAAGAGGAGCGTCAGCACCTGGCGGGCGCCGGCGCGGGCCTCGGGCGTCGCGGGCCCGCGCTCGATCATCTCCACCGTGGACTTCGACACGAACGCCCGCATGTCGGCCCGCTCGCGCAGGCCCGCCGTCATGACGTTGAAGCGGCGCGCGAGCTCACCGAGCTCGTCATCGGCCGAGTCGTCCAGGCGCACGTCGAAGCGGCCCTCGGTGACGGCGGCGGTCGCGTCCGACAGGGCGGCCACCGGGGCGGTGATGGAGCGGGCGAGCATCGCCGCCGCCGCGACGCCCAGCGCGATCGCCACGACGCCGAGGGCGGCGAGCCCCCACTGCACGTTCCGGTACGGCGCCAGGGCGAGATCGAGGGACTGCAGCGCGACGACCGTGAGATCCGGGGCCCGCGGATCCTGCACGGCCAGCGACTCGAAGCGCTCGCCGCCGAGCGTGACGAGCGTGGTCTCGTCGGCGCCGGCCGGCGCCGCGTAGTCGGCGGCGCGCGTCCACGGCGCCCGGTCCTGGCCGAACGACGTGCCCAGCACCGACCGCGGTCCGAGCACCGCGATCTCGCGACCGCTGGCGTCGCGCAGCGCGGCCGCCCAGGGGCCGTCGATCGGGGAGGCGGCGGCGACGAAGCCGAAGACGGTCCCGCCGGCCTCGGCCGGCACGAGCGCCGCGTGATACGGGCGGCCGTCCACGTCGAGGACGCCGTAGGCGGGCTGGCCCGTGACCGCGCCATCGAGCCATCGCGCACGGACGTCTGGCACGACGAGCGGGGCGAAGGTGTCGCTGCGCGCGACGACCGTCCCGGCCGGATCGAGCGCCAGCAGCAACTCGCCGCGGGCCTGCCGCTCGCGGTAGTCGGCCAGGAAGTCGCGGACCGTCGCGTGGTCCGTCCCCATGAGCGCCATCAGCTCCGGAAACGATGCCAGCAGGCGGGCGACGAGCGCGAGGCGGTCGTACCGGCTCTGCACCTCGCCGGCGATGGTCTCGCGGCTGCGCAGCAGATCCGCCGTCACCCGGCCGCGGACGGCGCCGGATGCCGAGCGGCTGACGATGGCCAGCGTGCCCGCCATCAGCAGGACGATCAGGACGGCCACCGCGGCGAGGAGCCGAGCGCGCAGCGAACGGAAGGGCACCCGCCGGTCCGCCCGTCGCCTACTTGAATTCCGGCGGCGGCACGCGCCTGTGGCTCGCCTGCTCGAAGGCGTACGCCAGCTCGATGAGCCGCGGCTCGCTGCACGCCATGCCCGTGAAGCTGACGCCCATGGGAATCGACTTGGCGTCGAAGCCCGCCGGGAAGGGCGGCGTGGGCGCGTTGGGCACGAGCGCGAAGGGCACGATCACCGTGGGGTAGCCTGGCTTGGCCGCGATGCCCGCGCCGCTGGCGCCCGGGAACAGGATCGCGTCGAGCTTCTCGGCCTTCATCACTTCGTCGATCCCGTGCGTGCCGCCGAGCAGGATGTCCTTCTTGCGGTCCGCCTCCCAGCGCGCCCGGTCCTTCTCCAGATCCATCTCGTCGGACACGTCGAGGTTCGCCTGGCCGTACTTGATGGCGCCCCGCCGCTCGTGCGCCAGGTTCCACTGGCGCAGTTCGGTGAGCGTCTTCACCGGCCCGGTGCCGTTCAGGGTGTCCAGCCATGCGTTGAAGTCGCGCTTCATCCCGTACTTGAGCACCACCGAGCAATCGGCGTCCTTGCCCTTGGCCCCGCCGGTGCCGGAGCAGGTGCCCCACGCGAGGAAGTTGTTCTTCGGATCCGGGTCGACGATGCTCGGGATGTCGGCGGGGTCCACGATGACGGCGCCCTCGGCCTTCAGGATCTCGATGGCCTCGGCCATCGCTTTCGCCTGCTCGGGATTCAGCCCCCCGCGCGGCTCCTTCTCGCCGGGCACGGTCGCCTTGTCGTAGTAGAACGCGCGCGGGATGCCGATCCGCGCGCCCTTGAGCCCGTCGCGCTTCAGGTGCGGCGTGTAGTCGCGGCCGGGCGGCGGCGTGCAGGTGCTGGTGGCGGCGTCGTGCGGATCGGGCGAGGTGCCTTCCATCGCCCCGAGCAGCAGGGCGGCGTCGGCGACGTACTTCGCCATCGGGCCGGCCGTGTCCTGGTCGGCCGTGATCGGGATGACCCCGTAACGGCTGATGCGGCCCACCGTCGGCTTGATGCCCGCGAGCATGTTCTGGTTCGACGGACTGAGCACCGAACCCGACGTCTCGGTGCCGACGTTGGCGGCCCAGAAGCTGGTGGCCGTCCCGATGCCCGAGCTCGACCCGCCGGTGCCGGCCGCGGGACGCCCGTCGTTCGTGCCGTCCCGAGGGTCGCGGCGCGGATCGTAGGGATTGATGCCGTAGCCGCCGAGGGCGCTGTAGTTGCCGGGCATGCCCTGGGCGATGAAGTTGGCCAGCTCGGTGAGGACCGTCTTGGCGAGGATGATGGCGCCGGCGTCCTCGAGGTTCTTCGTGAGCGTCGCCTCGTAGGGCGGCACGAAGCCCTCGAACGCCACCGCGCCTCCGGTCGTCGGCATCTCGGTCGTGTGGATGTTGTCCTTCAGTGCGATCGGGATGCCGTGCAGCGGCCCGCGCACGCGCCCGGCCTTGCGCTCGGCGTCGAGGCGGTCCGCCTCCTCGAGCGCCTTCGGGTTGACCGCGATCGTCGCGTTGACGCGCTCCTCGTACAGGGCGATGCGCTGGAGGTACTGCTCCACGAGCTGGCGCGACGTCACGCGGCCCTCGGCCATCGCCTTCTGCATGTCGTCGACGCTCGCCTCCACCACCGAAAAGGGCGCCGAGGGTGGCGCCGGCGCCGGGGCCGAGCAGGCGGCCGCGGCGGCCAGGAACAGGACGAGCGGAAGCGAACGGCGTCGAATCATGGCACCTCGCAGTCGGGGGGTAGCGTGGTGCAACCGCCGGGCGCCCGTCAACCCTGCCGGAACCCCGCGACGGATTCGCGCGTCCCCTGTGGCGAGGAGGGTGCCGAACCATGTCCGTCGTGCTCACCACCACCCCGACCATCGAAGGCCGGCGCATCACCAGGTACTGCGGCATCGTCACGGGCGAAGCCATCATGGGCGCCAACATCTTCAAGGACCTGTTCGCGGGCATCCGCGACATCGTCGGCGGGCGGTCGGCGACCTACGAGGCCGAACTCAGGAAGGCGCGCGACCTCGCGCTGTCCGAGGTGGCGAGGGCCGCGGCCTACCTCGGTGCCACGGCGGTCGTCGGCCTCGACCTCGACTACGAGACCGTGGGCGGGCAGGGCAGCATGCTCATGGTGACGGTGAGCGGCACGGCGGTGGTCACCGAGTAGCGGCCCGGCGGCCCGGCGGGGGCGGCAGCGCCTTGGTCGCACGCAGCCCCGCCCGCATCCGCGCGAAGTCGTCGGGCAGCGGCGCCTCCACCGCGATGGGCGCGCCCGTCAGCGGATGGGCGAACGCGAGCGTCCGGGCGTGCAGCATCTGGCGCGGCGCGGCCGCCGCCGACTCCGGGGTTCCGTACACGCGGTCGCCCAGCACCGGATGGCCGAGGTGCGCCAGGTGCAGGCGGATCTGGTGCTGGCGCCCCGTCTCCAGGGTGAGCTCGACGAGGGCCGCGGCCGTGCCGTACGGGTGACGGACGACATACCGGGTGACGGCGGGTTTCGACGGCTCCCCCCGCTGGGCGAGACGCCGTCGCCCGCCCGTCCACGCGTCGGCGATCGGCGCGTCCACGACCCCTTCGGCCGGGACCGGCACGCCCGCCACGAGCGCCACGTAGCGCCGCGTGAACCCGTGGCGGCCGAACATGTCGCGGCCGCGCTCGTGGGCCTCGCGCGTCAGCGCGACGGCCAGGGCGCCGGACGTGTCGCGGTCGAGCCGGTGCAGCGTGCCGACGTAGCCGCCGGGACCGCGCCGCCGGTCCATGTACTCCCTGACGCGTGCGAGCACCGTATCCTCGTCCTCGGCGTCCGCGCCCGCGGGGATCGTGAGCACGCCGGCCGGCTTGTCGAGCACCAGGACGTGCTCGTCCTCGTACAGGCGCGTGAAGCGCGACCGCGCGGGCCTGACGGCCGGCCGGTTCACGTCGACGACGACCGCCGCGCCGGCGCGTACGAGGGCCCCCGGGTCGCGCTCCACGGCGCCGTCCACCGTCACCTGGCCGCGCTCGATCGCCTGGCGCGCCTTCGCCCACGAGAGCGACGGCGAATCGGCCCGAAGGCGCTGGTCGAGGCGCGTGGCGCGTCGCGCCGGGGGCCGCATGGCGGGGACTATAATGCAGGTTTCCCGGAGGCCCGCCATGCCCGAATCCATCTGCTATGTCGACGGCGCGTGGGGCGGCAGCGCCACGCCGCTCATGACGTCGGACACCAACGCCGCCTGGCTCGCCAACGCCGTCTTCGACGGCGCGCGCGCGTTCGAGGGCGTCGCGCCGGACCTGGACCTGCACTGCCAGCGCGCGGTCCGCTCCGCGCGCGGGCTGCACATGGAGCCGCCCGTCACCGCCGAGCAGATCGAGGCGCTCGCGCGCGAGGGCATCGCGAAGTTTCCCGAGGGGACGCCGCTGTACATCCGGCCGATGTTCTGGGCCGAGTCCGGACTGGTCCTCCCCGATCCGGCGTCCACCCGATTCGCCCTCGTCATCACGAAGATGCCGCTGCCGGACGCCGGCAAGGGCTTCACGGCGTGCCTCTCCGTCTACCGGCGGCCCAGCCCCGAGCAGGCGCCGACGCACGCCAAGGCCGCGTGCCTCTACCCGCTGGCCGGGCTCGCGCTCGCCGACGCGAAGCGCCGCGGCTTCGACAACGCCGTCATGTGCGACATCGTCGGCAACGTGGCCGAGCTGACGGCCCAGAACATCATGTTCGGCAAGGACGGCGTGGTCCACACGCCCATCCCCAACGGGACGTTCCTCAACGGCATCACCCGCCAGCGCGTGATCGCGCTCCTGCGCGACGACGGCGTGGAGGTGCGCGAGCGGGCCATCCGCCCGGCCGAGCTCCTCGAGGCCGACGAGATCTTCTCGACCGGCAATCACGCCAAGGTCGTGCCCTGTCTGCGCTACGAGTCGCGCACGCTCGACGCCGGTCCGATCGCGCGCCGCGCGCGCGAGCTGTACTGGGCCTTCGCGCACAGCCGCGCGGCCCAGCCCGCCTCGGCACGCGGCTAGCAGCGGCGGCGATGGCGACGGTGGACCGGGGCGGCCGCCGACTCGCGGCCGGCAATCGACTCCTGCAGTACGAGGTGGTCGAGCTGCTGGGCGCCGGCGGCATGGGCGAGGTCTACCGCGCCAGGGACGGACGGCTGGGCCGCGATGTCGCCATCAAGGTGCTGCCCGAGCGGGTGGCCGACGATCCGCGCGTCCAGGCCCGCTTCGAGCGCGAGGCGCGCGCCGTGGCCGCGCTGTCGCATCCGGGCATCGTCACCATCTACGAGCTGGCCCGCCTCGCCGACCTGCAGCTCGTGGTCATGGAACTGCTGAAGGGCGAGACGCTGCGACAGCGGATCGAACGGGAACGCGTGGCGTGGACCGACGGCGTGGCGCTGGCCGCCGAGATGGCCGACGCCCTGGCGGCCGCCCACGAACACGCGCTCGTCCATCGCGACCTGAAGCCCGAGAACGCGTTCCTGACCCGGAGCGGCGGCGTCAAGATCCTCGACTTCGGCCTGGCCACCGTGCGCCCGCTGGCCGCGCACGGCGCCGACAGCGCCGCGGACACGGCCGCGCTCGCCGAGACGACGGCGGGCGGCTTCGAGGGCACGCTGGGCTACGCGGCGCCGGAGCAGCTGCGCGGCCTGGACGTGGACCAGCGCGCCGATCTCTTCTCCCTGGGCTGCATCCTCTACGAGCTGGTCACGGGCCGCCGCGCCTTCGACGGGGCGACGCCCGCCGACGTCGCCGCGTCCGTCCTGGCGCGCGCGCCGGTGCCGCTG
This sequence comes from Vicinamibacterales bacterium, assembly GCA_041394705.1. Lineage (GTDB taxonomy): Bacteria > Acidobacteriota > Vicinamibacteria > Vicinamibacterales > UBA2999 > CADEFD01. The sequence continues at coordinate 79,891 of JAWKHS010000008.1, read as the reverse complement.
GCGGCGCTGGGCGCCAGCGTCCCCGCCGAGCTCGATCACCTCATCTTCCGCTGTCTCAGGAAGGAGCCCGAGGCGCGGCCCGAGTCGGCGATGCTGCTGGCCGGCGTGCTGCGCGACATCCGTCGGGTCGCGCTCAAACGCGGTCCGGCGCGGCGCACGGGCGACCGGCCGGCGGCCCCGCCGACGACCCACTTCGACCTGGTCGTGATCGGCAGTGGCCCGGCCGGGCAGCGCGGCGCCATCTGCGCGGCGAAGGCCGGGAAGCGCGTGGCCGTCGTGGATCGGCGCGCCATGGTGGGCGGGACGTCGCTGCACCGCGGCACCATCCCGAGCAAGACGCTGCGCGAGGTGGTGATGCACCTGGCCGGCGGGCAGGGCCGGCCGTTCCACGGCCGCGAGTTCACGGCCGGCGTGGATCTCTCGGTGGACGACCTGACCTGGCGGGTGCAGTCGGTCGTGGAGCGCGAACAGCACATCGTCCACGGCCAGCTCTCGCGCAACGGCATCGTGCTCGCCGACGGCCTCGCCGCGTTCGTCGATCCGCACCGCGTCCGCGTCACCAACGCCGATCACGCCTACGAGATCACATTCGACCATGCGCTGGTGGCCACCGGCTCCACGCCCGCCCACCCGCCCTCGCTCCCCATCGACGGCCAGCGCGTGTTCGACACCGACGCGCTGCCGGACTTCCACCGCCTGCCGCGTGAGCTGGTCGTCGTGGGCGCGAGCGTCATCGGCCTCGAGTACGCGTCGATCATGACCGCGCTGAACCGCCGCGTCACGATCGTCGATCAGCGGTCGGTGGTGCTCGAGTTCGCGGACGCCGAGATCGTGGAGGCGCTGTGCTACCACCTGCGGCGGAAGGGCGCGACGCTCCGGCTCGGCGAAAAGGTGACGCGGGTGGCCCGCGACGGGCGAGACCGGGTCGTGGCCGCGCTCGACAGCGGCAAGAGCGTGCACGGCGACGTGCTCATCTACGCGATCGGGCGCCACGCGTGCACCGCCGCGCTCAACCTGTCGGCGGCCGGGCTCGACACCGACGCCCGCGGGCGCCTGAAGGTGGACGACCGGTACCAGACGGCCGTGCCGCACATCTCGGCGGCCGGCGACGTGATCGGCTTTCCGGCGCTCGCCTCCACATCGATGGAGCAGGGGCGCCTGGCCGTGGCGCACATGTTCGGGCTGGAGGGCGCGCGGACGAGCGCGCCGCTGCCGTACGGGATCTACACGATTCCCGAGATCTCGATGGTGGGGAAGACCGAGCAGCAGCTCACGGCGGAGCGCATCCCGTACGAGGTCGGCGTCGCGCGCTACGAGGACCTGGCGAAAGGGCAGATGCTCGGCGACGACACCGGCTTCCTCAAGGTGCTGTTCGATCCGGCCACGCGGCTGGTCCTGGGCGTGCACATCGTCGGGACCGGCGCGGCCGAGATCGTCCACGTGGCCCAGACGCTCATGGCCACCGGCGGCACCCTGGACGTGTGGCGCGACGCCGCCTTCAACCACCCGACGCTTGCCGAAGCCTACAAGCTGGCCGCCCTGAACGGGTTCAATCGCCTGGGCGACGGGCACCTCGCCTGACTTCGGCCGGGGCCGGGGGCCGCGCCGGGTCGGGTCACTCCGGGACGACGGCGATGACCTCGATCTCCAGCAGGAAGTCGGGGTTCGCCAGGCGGCCCACCTGGACCAGCGTGCTCGCGGGCAGTTCGCGCGTGAAGTAGCGCGAGCGGATGTCCCGCACGACCTGCACGTGGGCCGCGTCGAGCATGTAGTAGTTCGTCTTCACCACGTCGTCGAAGGTGGCGCCGGCGGCCGTGAGCGCCGTCTCCAGGTTCGCGAACACCTGCGCGGCCTGGGCGCTGAGATCCCCGCGCCCGACGAGCTGGCCCTTGGCGTCGAGCGCGACCTGGCCGGACACATAGATGGTGCGCCCGCCACGGGCGCTCACGACGTGGGTGTAGCCGGTGGGCGTGGAGAGTCCCGGCGGGTTCAGCCGTTGAATCACGGAGCGACCTCCCTGGGCCGACGGGCCGACGGTGGCCAGGGCCACGCCGGCGAGCACGGCGACAAACGTGAGACCGAAGGTGAGACGGGCAACGGGTGTCATGCGGCCTCCTGGGCGGGCGACCGCAGCGGGCCATCGGCGTCCACCTGGCGGCCGGGCCTGCAGCACGCGCGCAGGCCGCATGCTACACCCCGCGGGATACGCCGGTCAGCCGGCCGGAGGCGGGGTGGGACGAGCGCCGGGAACGGCAACGGCCGCCGCGAGTGGCTTGCGGCCGTAGAGCAGGATCATGCCCGTGCCGGCCAGGGCCGCGAGCACGATGAGCCCGGCGACCCAGGGGCGAAGGCGGCCGGCCGCGAAGAGGATCGCGAGGCTCACGCCGACCGACGACCACATGGAGACCAGCGCCGTGCGCACGGCCTGGCGCGACATCCCGCGCCCCTCGTCGAGCACCTTCATGTACGGCGCGAAGAGGGGAATGCGCAGCAGCCGATCCTCCAGCCACGGACAACTTCTGGTGAAGCAGTACGAGGCGATGATCAGGAAGATCGTCGTCGGCATGCCCGGGACGAAGACCCCCACCCAGCCCAGCCCTACCGACGCCAGACCCACGCCGGCAAACGCCCATCGCCGCGGATCGCGGATCCACGACACGGGCTGTGGCTGGGCCGGAGTGGTCCGCTCCATCGGGGCCCTCCATTGTCGCGCGATGGAACGAGGAGTGGCAAGTGAGCTCGGACGACGACCCGTGCAACGCGCTTCGTGTGGGCGGTCCCGGTCCGTGGTCCCTGGTCCCCGGTCCCCAGTGCCGTGCGACCATGTCCCCCATGCCCCCGCGTTCCGGGCGTGCCGCCGCGGCCGTGCTCGTGCTGGCGGCCGCCTGTCTCGTCGAGGCCAAGCCCGGGGGACATCCGCGCCGGCGGCCAGTCGATGCCGTGATCGTGCACTCCCTCGGCGGGCCGGACTGCGCCGACGGGCGGCGGTTCTACCGGACGATCGAGGGCGATGCGGCGTCCTGGCTGGCGACGTTCAACCGGCTGCCCATCGTGAGCATCCACTACGTGATCGACCGCGACGGCGTGGTGGCGGCCGGCGTGCCCGAGTCGGTGGCGGCCACGCACGCCACCGGCTGGAACCAGCGCTCCATCGGCATCGAACTCGTCAACAACGGCGACGGCGTGGATCCGTTTCCGGCGGCGCAGGTCCGGGCGCTCGTGACGCTCGTGCGCGGGATTCTCGCGCGCCATCCGGATGTGACTCCCGCGCGCATCCTCCGGCACTCCGACGTCGACCGTTCGACGTTCCCGGCACGGACGTTCGGCAGTGCGTGCACGGCGTTCCGCCGCAAGGAGGACCCCGGCGAGGCCTTTCCGTGGGAGGCGTTCAAGGCCGCGCTGGCCGCGCCGTTGCCCTGACGGTCCGGCCTCAGTCGGTGGCGGGCACGACGCCGGCGGCCTCGGCGAACCGCCGCACGGCATCCCGCACGGCGCGCACGTTGTCCGGTCCCATGCGCAGGAGGTGTTTCTGCGCGGGCGGCAGGCGCTCGTAGGCGGGGTTGGCGTAGTCGAACCCGCCCACGCCGGGCACGAGCGCCGCGTCGGCCGGGACGTCCGGGGTGGACACGATGACGCCTACCGCCCGTGCCAGCGCCTGGTCGAGCCCGCCGTCGGGATGGCCCTGCGCCGCGTATGCTTCGGCGATGCGCGGCTTCAGCGTCGCATAAATCGTGGCGAGCTTCGCCGAGTCGATGGAGGCGGCGGCGCGCGCGAGCGCGTCGTAGCGCGCGAAGCTCCGGGGATCCACGTTGGTGACGTCCCGGCGGCGGACGGTGGCGAAGTGTCCCGAGGGCAGCAGCGCCGCGAGGTCCCGTGACGGCGACTGGCCTTGTGACAGCTTGTCGATGGCGGTGGCGATGGATCCGACGAGGTCGTCGGTGGCCAGCCACTTCACCAGCTCGGGCTCGGACCCGAGCGTGGCGAAGAGGCCCCGGACCACCGGGTCCATCTCGCCAAGCGGTGGGAGCGGCGCGGCGGCGGGCGCCGCCGGAGTGTCGACCGCGGCGGCTGGTGGCGCGGCCGCAGGGCCAGCGACGGTCGACGCGGGAGGGGCGGCCGTCCGCCCGAGATAGAACCACGCGGCGACGGCGGCCACGAGCAGGATCGCCACGCCGGCGGCCGCGACTCTCGGACCGTACGACGGCGGTGGTTCGGAGGGGCCGGCCACGGCCTCGCCCTCCTGCCCGGTGTCGAGCGGGAGATCGTCGAGTGAGGACATGCGCACCTCCTGCTGCGAGCGTGTCAGAAGGCGCCCGCGCGCGCAAGCCCGGCCGCTGGCGCTTCCGCGGGTTCAGGGGACCGGCATCGTGCCGGCAGGCACCATGTTGCGGATGGCGCTGATCCGCCAGCCTCGCGCGGTCCTGACGACGACGATGGATGTCCACATCCGGCGCGCCGGCGTGGTGTCGCCCGGCGCCGCGATCTCATACGGCCCGTCGACGATGGCCACGTCGTCGGTCACGAAGCGCGTGGCCTCGACGCGGATGCGGCGCGTACCGGGGTTCTGCGCCGACGACCGCGCGGTGCCGGCGACGATGGCCGCGCGGCCGCGGCGCCACTCGCCCGACGTCGTGAACTGGTCGGCGTCGGCGGTGAAGAGGGCCTCGACGGCCTCTGGATCCCGGAGCGCCCGGGCGTCGACATAGCGGTCCACCACCGCGCGGACGGCCGCCTCGTCGTCGGCGCGTCGGCCCTGGTCAGCGCCGGCCTCCGCCGCGGACGTCGTCAGCACCGCCGCGACCGTCAGCGCCAGCCACGCAAGAGTCCTCCCTCGGCCGATCGGGGCGAGCGTCACGGATCACCTCCCGCGGCGGTGCAGGCATCGCCGGTCTCGTCGGCGCGGCACCCCCTGGACTGTAACCGCGACGCCCCTGCCCGCGGGCGGGGAATCGCGAACGCAGGCCGCCTCGACCGCGGCTGCCGGCCCGCGACCGGGTGCCCTCGCGCTCCTGGCCGATCTGGACCAGGGGGATGTGCTCCTTGATGTGCGATAGGCGCCCTGAGGCCTGGGCCGGCGTCACGTGGCCGCGGGCGGCGACGCCATGAGCGTCTCGATCGCCTCGATCAGCCGATCGACGTCGCGGTCGAAATCGGGATCGGGGCGAAGTGGGAGCGCCTGGTAGTCGCGCAGGTCCGCGATGGCCGCCGGCAGGAGATCGGCCGCCGGAAGCGTGTCGCGATCGACCAGCAGCGGCACGACGGGCAGCTGGCGCATGAGCGCGGTGCCGATCTCGAGCACGACGAAGTCGCGCGGGTCGTCGAGCTTCCGGCGATCGTGCTCGTCGTGCATGGTCTCCCAGTCCGGTCCGATCACGGCGATGACCACGCGGCACTTCTGCAGGGCCTCGGTGATCACGTCCTTGAAGCGACGGCCCGGCATGATGTCGTTGGCGTCCTTGAACACCGCGTGATCACCGAAACGCGCGCGCAGGTGCTCGTCGAGGCGGCCGACGACGGCGGTCGTCTCGTGCCGGCGGTAGGAGATGAAGATGCTGGCCGCGCCCGGCGACGCGCCTCCGGCCGCGCCCGGTGGCGCAGGTGCGGGCGGCGTCGCCGTGAACGCGGCGAGCGGCTGTGGCGCCGGCGGCGGCGCGGGACCCGACGCCTCGGCCCGCAGCCGGCCAAGCGGGTTGTACCCATAGACGAGGAGGAACACGCCGAGGCCGCTCGTCACCGAGCCCGCGCTCATCACGTTCGATGACGCCCCGACGAATCCCGGGATGGCCACCACGAACGTGGCGGCGCCCAGCGCCAGCGTCGTGCGGAAGACGAGCAGCTGGAACGACGTCGGTTCCGGTACCGCGAACGCCGCACCGACGATGACCAGCACCAGCAACAGGCCGATGAAGAGCAGCGCCCACTGGAACGACAGCGCGTCTGCCGCGAGGCCCCCCGGCGGCGGCCCAGGCGGGGTGACCGGACCTTCCGAGGGCGCGCCGCCCGGCAGGCCCGTCGATCCGGTGGGCCCGGGCGGGCCCGGGGACCCCACAGGACCAGTCGGTGTTCCCGTCGGGGGCGTCACATCGGGCGCGGTGCCCGGGCGCTCGCCGATCGGCGCGATGGGGGAAGCCGTCGCCGCGGGTTGCGCTCGACGCTCGGACCGAGGGGCCAGGACGGCCGTGATCGCTTGCGTCGAGGTCGTGGAGCCTCCCTGCTGATCACGCACGGTGACCGACACGTTGAACGTGCCGGTCATCGTCGGCGTCCAGACGACGGTCGGCGAGTCGCTGGCGCTCAAGACGCCGCCGTCGGCGCTCCACGCGTACGTCAATCGGGTGCCGTCGGCACCCGCCGCCAACGCGCGCAGCTCGACGGCGCCGCGCACGATCGCGCCGCAGGCCGGACAACTGAACGCGACCACAGGCGGAGGCGGAGGCGGAGGCGGAGGTAGCGGAGGTGGAGGTGGCGGTGGAGGTGGCGGCGGCGGCGGCGGAGGCGGCAGCTCTGTCGGCGGCTCCACTGGTGGCGGCGGACCGGGATGGTCGACGGGCTCGTCGGCCGAGCCCGGGTGCATCGTGCGCGATTTGATCGCGCACCCACCGATGGCGACGACCGCAAGCAGTGCGAGGCACACGCGGGCCGCGCGCGCCAAGGCGCCGGAGTACGAGGCGGCCGGTGTGACTCGTGCGGGCACGGGCGTTCGACCGGCACATTATGCGCCCGCACCCGGCCACTCGCGACCCGTTACGGTCGGCGAGGCACGGCCCGGCTGGTGACGCCGATGCGGGCGCCGGCTGTACGCTGCTCGCCCGAACGCCCTTGGGCCCGATCGGGCCGGGCGTCGCCCGGGAGGCCGTCCCTCAGCGCACGCGCGCGGCCCGGCGGGCGATGGCGAGGTTGTTCGCCGCGTCGGCGAAGTCCGGCTGCAGGCGGAGCGCTTCTTCGAACTGGGCGATCGCGCGATCGAACTGCCCGAGCGACCCGAGCGCGATGCCGAGGTTGTTGTGCGCCTCGGCGTAGCCTGGACGCGCTTGCACCGCCGCCGTGAGCGCGCGTGCGGCCTCGGCGTTCCTGTCGTGTTCGAGCAGGAAGGCGCCGAGATCGTAGAAGGCGTCGGCGTCGGCGGGCGCGACCGTGGTCGCCTCGGTGAGGTGCGCGAAGGCCTCGTCGATGCGCCCCACGGCGGCCAGCGCCTTGCCCAGATTGCGGTGCGCCTCCGGTGACTTCGGATCGAGCGCCACGGCCCCCGCGAACTCCGCCGCGGCCTCGGCCATCTTCCCCTGCTCGGCCAGGGCGAGCCCAAGGTTGTTGTGCGCGCCGGCCGAGTCGGGCCGGCCGGCGGCGGCTTTCCTGAGGTGTTCGGCGGCCTCGGCCGACCGGTTCACGGCCAGGAGCGCGTTGGCCAGGTTGTAGTGGAGGTCGGGGTAGTCGTCGTTCCGGGTGAGCCCCTCGCGGTACACGGCGAGCGCCTCGTCGGTACGCCCGCTCGCCCTGAGCGCGACGCCGAGGTTGTTGTAGGCGGGCGCGTAGCCCGGCGCGATCTCGATCGCCCGTCGATAGCGGGCGATGGCGTCCTCGAGCCGGCCGTCGTCGTAGAAGGCCGAGCCGAGGTTCGTCTCGGCGATCGCCCGGCTCTGGTCGACGGGCAGGAGCGGCAGGAACGAGACCGCCGCCAGCGCGGCGGCCGCGGCCGCCGTGGCGGCCAGGCGCCCCGTGGGGCACCGGGCGGCCAAGCCCCGCACATCGGCCAGCGCGGCGCCCGCCAGGGCCGCCAGCAGCGGCACGAGCGGATAGCGGTAGCGCGCGAACACGTAGAACGCCACCGTGGAGGCGGCCAGCGCGGCGGCGACGGCGTACCAGATCGCGAGGCGCCCGCGGGCGCCCCAGGCCGCCACCATCCCGACGAGGGCCAGCGGCACGAGCACCCCGAAGTGCGTCACCGGCCCCAGCACCTTCAGCGGCCACGACCACTCCGCATGCGCTTCGAGACTCTCGGTGTCGATCGCCTCGCGGGCGTTCACGAGCAGGGCGGTCTTCCGAGCCATCAGGCGCAGCCACGCCAGCGGCTGGCGCGTGATGAAGTCCACGGCACGGCCGGTCCAGTACGCCGACACCTCGCCCGGCGTGAGCGCGCGTCCCTCGGCGCGCTCGGCCAGGTCGGTGGCGTCGGCCCGCTCGAACTCCGGGGAGCCGCGTCCGAAGCGCAGCGACTGGTACGAGCCGTCGGCTCCGGCGTGGTTGCCGATATAGAAGTTCGGCCCGAACTGCGAGGTCGTGAGATACAGGCCGCCGCCCACGGTGTAGTTCCTGGCCAGCACCGGACCCAGCAGCAGCACGAGCCCGAGCGCCAGCGATGCGAGCGCGGCACGCCGCCCGAGGCGCCCGACCGGCGCCCATCGCCACGCCCACACGGCCACCACGACGACCAGCACGAGGGCGTTCTCGCGCGTGAGCGACAGCGCGCCCAAGGTCGCGCCGAGCAGCACCCACCACCCGCGCCGGCCGCCGCCGCCCGTGAGCAGGACGGCCGTCGCCGCCATGAGCACGGCCACGAAGAGCACGTCGAGCGTGGACTTCTGCAGCAGGCCGTCGAAGAAGATGGCCGGCGCGTACAGCGCCAGGATGAGGCCGGCGGCCAGCCCGGCGCGCGGGGACACGAGCCGCGCGACCGCCACACAGACCAGGGCCGCCGACAGCGCGCCGAGCGCCGCCTGCACGAGCCGCGCGGTGCCGGCGTCGCCGCCCAGGGCGTACACGACGCCGAGGAAGTAGGGGTACAGGGGCGCCTGGTAGAAGACGTCCGTGCCGATCCAGTCGCCGGCCGCCAGCCGTCTCGCCCATGCGTCGTAGCCCCGGGCGTCGCCCAGCAGCGTGGCGAAGTACGGCGAGCCCTGCATCTGCCACAGGTGGAGCAGCCGCACGGCCAGCGCCGTGGCGAAGACGGCGAGTGCCTGCCCCGTGGCCGAGGGCGGGCCGGCGGCCGCGGACTCGGCGCGGGGCACGGCGGGCTGACGGTGGGAGCGGCGGGCGCGGGAGGACACGGAAGGGACGCCGTCGGCGGCCGCGACGATTATCGCGGCCCCGCCGGCCGCGGCTCAAGCACGCCCGGGCCCGACGCCTCGCGCCTCGGGACGCACCCTCTCACGGTCGAGCCGCCGCCGCGCCGGCGGGCCGCGCGTAGGCGTACGGTCCGGCGCGGTCCACGACGACGGGTGTCCCGAAGAGCTGCCGGAGCGGGTCGGGGGCGAGCATCCGCTCCGTCGGGCCGTCGCCGGCGATCCGGCCGTCCCGCAGGAAGATCACCCGGCCGACCTCGGGGACGATCTCCTCGGTGTGGTGGGTCACGAGCACGAGCGTCGTGCCCTCGTGGGTCACGTGGCGGACGCGCTCCATGAAATCGTGGCGGGCGGCCAGGTCGAGCCCGGTGGTCGGCTCGTCCAGGACGAGCACGCGTGGTTCGGTCACCATCACGCGCGCCAGGAGCACGCGGCGCGCCTCGCCGCCCGACATCTGATGCAGGTAGCGATCCGCCAGGTGAACGGCGCCCACCTCGTCCAGGGCCGTCAGGGCTCGCGCCTGCATCTCGTCGGTGACGGCGCCGTAGCGGAGAATCCCGTGCGAGGCCAGGAACGCGGAGACGACGGCGGTCCGGGCCGTCATGGGGCCCTCGCTGTTGCCGGCGACCAGGCGATGGTGCAGGGCGGAGGAGATGATGCCCAGGCGCCGGCGCAGCGTGCCGACGTCCCACCGCGCTTCGCCGAGGACGCGGACCGCGGGCCGGCCGTCGTCGTGCGGGACGGCGCGCTCGTGGTGCGTCAGCAGGCCGACCAGCACCGACTTGCCGGCGCCGTTCGGCCCGAGGATCGCCGTGTGCTCGCCTTCGCGGATGGTGAGCGACACGCGGTCCAGCACGGGGCGGCCGTCCTTGACCACCGTGGCCTCCAGCAGTTCGAGCAGCGGCTCCGGCACGGGCGTGATGATCGCACACCCGTCCGGGTCCGCGTCACGGCGTGACGGTGGTGACCGACAGGCGGCAGCGCGGGTACTGCGACGGCGCGCCGGGCCAGAACAGGTACGCGTCGAACTCGTACTGTCCTTCGCGGCCGGCTCGGATCTCGACGTCGGCCGTGAACTGTCCCGTGCGGCTCACGTCGGCGTAGACGCCCTCGTCCTTGGAGTCGTCGCCGTCGGACGGCCAGAAGCGGATCAGGATCCTCGAGTAGTCCGACCGGTCCTGCGCCCGGACGCGGCCGGCCACCGTGAACCGCTGGCCGGCGCGGACGCGCGTGGGCGGCGCCGACGTGAACTCGATCGCGCGGCAGTCGCTGGCGCCTGCTCGCGCCGGCTCCGGGTCCTGCGTACGCGGGAGGGCGCCGGCGTTGCGCGGCTGAATGCCCGTGCGCAGGTTGACCCTGCCGTACGTGGACGCCAGGAACGAGCCCTGCCCGTCGTAGTCCAGGGTGCCGGTGCCCGCGGCATCCTCCTGGCGCGCGGCCAGCATGTTCCACATCGCGAGCTCACTCGCGGGGACGAGGCCGCCGCGCGAGACCACGATCGTGGCGCGCGTGATGTCGGACGGGACCGGACCCGGCGGGAGCCGTATGCGCCCAGGAGATCGTTGACCGAGACGGTCTTGCGCCCGCCCGCCACCGCGGTGCCGGGCGCCGGCGTCGAGGACGACGAGGCGTCGAACTGGGCCTGGTCCTCGAAGAGGGTGAAGGTGCCGAGCTCGGGCACGTCGGCCAGGCCCATGGCGTACAGGTCCAGCGGATGCTGCCGAGCGGGGCCGCGCACGCGCTCGATGACGGCCGAGTCGTCGTCCTTGATGACGGCGCGCCGGGTGGGCTCAAGCACGGCGCCCAGCTGCGTCTCGCCGCCCGTCATGAGCGGCGCGTGGCTGGTGGGCTGATGGCCTGCCCGGGCGATGCCCGCGATCCGCGTCCAGTCGAAGTCGTGGCCCCACGCGTGGGTCAGCTCGTGCGTGGACACGTCGTTCCAGCCGAACCCCGTCTGGTGAAAGAGCTCGACGCCGCGCAGGCGTCCCCCGCTGCCGTAGTCAGCCGAGCGGTCGAAGATCGACAGGCCAATTCCCGAGACGTCGTTGCGCACGCGCTGATGGAAGGCCGTGGCCGAGTCGATCTGGCCGTCGTAGGGGACGATGGCCAGCACGTCGTAGTCGTCGGCGAAGTAGTCGTAGAAGGCGCGCGCGACGGGCCGCAGGTCGAAGGCGCCGCCCACGCGATCGTCGCCGAAGTCCGGGATCACGAGGTTCACGACGTGGCTGGCGTACTGCGCCGTGTCGTCGATGCGCACGACCTCCGTCGTGCCCATGGCCTGGGACCCGACGCGCACGTTGACGGAGGAGGATGCGGCGGGGCCGTCCACCGGTCCGCGGTACACGCCCAGCCAGAACGACGGCCGATCGAGACCCACGAGCGCCAGTTCAAGGCGCCGCTGGATCACGTCGGCGGGCCACGACGGTTCGAAGATGCTCACCAGGCGTCCGCCGATGGTGTCGGACCGATCGCGCGTCCACGTCTCCTCCACGTAGTCCTGCGTGTCCACGTCCCATCGGTCGAAGCGCACGCGGTCCACGTCGCCCGCCACCACGAAGCGTCGGAGCCGCAGTCCCTGGTCGTCGCGGGCCATGAGCCACGGCGGGTCCTGCCAATAGGAGAGCGCCGTGCCGGCCGCCGCGGCCGCGGCGGTCCGGATCCGTCCGGTGGCGTCCGGAGGTTCGCACACCAGCGGGAGCGACGGCTCGTCCGGCGGTCGCAGGGGCACGGGGCGCCACGCGGATGGCTGCCCGTGCACGCCGATCGACGCCGACGCGGCGAGGGCCACGAGCAGCAGCTGCGCGCGCCCGGTCCGGCCGACCCGCGCCGTGAACCGCCCCATGCGATCCGGCCCGCGCTGCACGCTCATCTGGACGGCCCCCGGAGTAGGATTCGCGGCATGCTACGCCATTCCAGGTCATCCGTGGGGCCCGTTCGTGCCGGTGTGGTCTGGCTCGCCGCGCTGGTCGGAACCGCGGTCCTTGCCGCGCAGCCCGCGACGCCGACGCGCCCGCATCACCCGGACATCAAGTACCAGAGTCCTACGAGCCTGGGCGCGGCCAGCTACGCCAAGATCCTCTGCTCCGCGGTCTTCGTGAGCGGCCGCGACGTGGAGGAGGCGCGGAAGAACAGCGCCTACTTCCTGATGGCCGCGCCGGACCGCGAACTGCCGGTCACCGTGGACGTGGATCGCACGGCCAAACGGGTGCGCGCCACCGTGAAGGGCATCACGCGGACCGCCGCGTTCTACGGCGACCAGGGCTGCGTCATCCACCCGGAAGGCGGGGACGGCATCCACTTCACCCCGGTGCCCGTCCGGACCACGTTGCCCGATGCCGCATCCCAGCCCTGGCCGATGGGCGACGCCCCGGCCGTCGCGCCGTGGCCGGCCGGACTCGACAGGACCCGCATGCAGGCCGCCGTCGATCTGGCCTTCTCGGATCCCGAGGGCCTCACGGCGGCGATGGTCGTCGTGCACCAGGGGCAGATCGTAGGCGAGCGCTACATGCCCGGCATCACGAAGGACACGCAGCTCGAGAGCTGGTCGATGGGCAAGAGCCTCAACGCCACGCTCGCGGCGCTCGAGATCCAGCGGGGCTCGTTCGGCCTCGACGATCCGGCGCCCGTTCCGGCGTGGCGCCGGCCCGGTGATCCCCGGGGCGCCATCCGCGTGCGCGACGTGATGCAGATGTCCAGCGGGCTCAGCTTCACCGGGCAGGACGACCGGCACCTGGATCCGCGGACGCAGTACCACGACCACTTCTTCATCTACGCGGGCGCCGTCGACGCCTACCACTACGCCATCTCGTCGCCGGTGGAGTTCGCGCCCGGCGTCGTCGGACGCTACAGGAACTGCGATCCGATGACGCTCGGCTTCCTCGTGCGGCAGGCCGTGGAAGGGCGGGGCGAGGCGTATCTCACCTACCCGCAGCGTGCGCTGTTCGATCGGATCGGCATCCGGCGCCAGGTGCTGGAGACCGACCCGTGGGGGAACTTCCTCATCAGCGGCTACGACTACGGCACGGCCAGGAACTGGGCGCGGATCGGGATGCTGTACCTGCAGGACGGCCTGTGGAACGGCCAGCGGCTGCTGCCCGAGGGCTGGACCACCTTCGTCTCGACGCCGGCGCCGGCGTGGGCCCGCAAGGAGTACGGCGGCCAGTTCTGGGTGAACGGCGAAGGCCAGTGGAACCTGCCGCGCGACGCCTATTTCGCGTCCGGCGCCGGCGGCCAGCACACCTTCGTCGTCCCGTCGCACGACCTGGTGGTCGTGCGCATGGGCCACCAGCGCGGCGCGCCGGCCGGCACGAAGACGCTCAACCAGGCGCTGGGCGCCATCGTCGCCGCGATCGACGCGTCGCGGTAGCGGACTAACTAGCGCAGCGCGATGTGCGCGGTGCCGAACACGCGGCGGTCGGTGGTCCGGAGCACGATGCGATAGTCGCCGGCCTCGAGGACGTCGCCCGCCGGGCGCAGGGCTTCCCAGAGCCGGAAGCCTCCGTCGTGCGCGAGGATGTCGATGGGGCGCGAGCCTCGGAGCAGGCGGCCGTCGCGGTACCAGTCGAGCACCACGCGGGCCGGGACGTTCGACGGCGCGAACACCGATGCCACGACCACCAGGCCGCCGGGCAGGGCCGAGGCCTCCGCCGTGCCGGCGACTTCGCCCGACACCTCGAGCGTGGTCCGATCGAGGTCACGCCCGAAGGTCGCCGCCTCGAGCCTGAGGGGCACCGGGGGCACGAGCTGCGGCGCGCGGATCGCCACGGCGAGGAGCGCCACCGCGGCGGCGCCCGCCTTCACGCGGGCCGCGTGGCTCGTCACCCGGCCGCGGACGGCAATCGGGATGGCGCTGGCCACCGCGATGACGGCGGCCGTGGGTGTCGCCACCTCCGGTCCCATCGACAGGACCATCGGCAGCAGCAGGTTCAGCCCGGCGAACGCCACCGAGACGAAGAACACCAGTCCGAAGACGGCGCTCTCGCGGAGCCAGCGGTCGAACACGAGGTCCAGGCAGGCGAGCACCGCCAGCACCGCCAGGAGCACCGGGAACGCGACGTTCCATGAGGGATAGACCGTCGAGTACCAGTAGAAGGGGAGCAGGAAGAACAGCGTCTCCTGGTACATCACGCGGGTCAGGTAGGACGCGATGCCGTGGCGGAACCCGGCGGAGGCGCCGGCGTCCCCGGCGGGGCGGTCGGGCCGGCTGAAGAACAGCGTGGACAGCCAGGTCAGCGCGAGGAAGCCCACCACCCACGGCACGAACCCGTAGCGCTCGTGCGCCAGCCACAGGACCACGACGCCCCAGGCCAGCGCCCACAGGGAATGCAGGATCCAGAACGTCCGCCGGTGGCGGCGCCACGCTCCGGCGGCCCGCGAGGACGGCGCCGCCGGGTCCTCGGCCGGAAGGTGCATCCGCGCATCGTACCTTCGGGCGGCGCCTGGACGACCCCTGCCGCGCGATCGTGGGCGTGACGGCGCCGATTGCCCGGCGCCCGGCGGCGAGGATAGGCTGGGCCGCGATGCACCATCTGCTCATTCTCACGAAGCATCCGGACGAGTACCGCCGGCTGGTGGAGGCTGCGTCGTGCCCGGATCTCGCGATCGTCGCGTCCGCCGACGTCGCCGACGGCCTGGCGCGGGGCGCGCACAGCGACATCCTGCTGGGCGATCCCACGCGCGTGCGCGAGGCGCTGCCGGGCCTGCCGCGCCTGGTCTGGACGCAGCTCACGTGGGCGGGCGTCGAGCCGCTGCTCGATCCGGCCCTGAGGCGCGACTACGTGCTCACGAACATCCGCGGCGTGTTCGGGCCGCTGATGTCGGAGTACGTGTTCGGCTATCTCCTGGCGATCGAACGCAAGATCGTGCCGCGACTCGAGTCGCAGCGGGAGGGCCGGTGGGACGCCACGCTGCCGGGCACCCTCCAGGGCAAGACGCTCGGGCTGGTCGGTGTCGGCTCGATCGGCGCGCACCTGGCGGCCACGGCCAGGCACTTCGGGATGACCGTGCACGGCTACACCCGGAGCAGCCGCGACTGCCGCCACGTCGACCGGTACTTCCACGGGCCCGAGAAGGCCGCCTTCGCCCGCGACCTCGACTACCTGGTGGCCGTCCTGCCGAACACCGACGACACGCGCGCCATCGTGGACGGGGAGATGCTGGGCGCCCTGCCGCCGCGCGCGGTCGTGGTGAACGTCGGGCGCGGCCGGACGCTCGACGACGGCGCGCTCGTGGCGGCGCTCCAGGACGGGCGCGTGGCGGGCGCGGTGCTCGACGTCTTCGCCGAGGAACCGCTGCCGGCGTCGAGTCCGTACTGGCGCACGCCCAACACGTTCATCACGAGCCACACGTCGGCGCCGAGCTTCCCGGCCGACATCGTCGGGGTGTTCGTGGACAACTACCGGCGGTTCCACGGCGGGCAGCCGCTGCGCTACCGGGTGGACTTCGAGCGCGGCTACTGAGGCGCCGCGCCGGATTCAACCCCCAGCGGCGCCAGGCCGATTACCCGGGCTGGAGCCATGTCCCCACGCCCCGACTCCGTCTCCCCGGCGCCGCCGCCCGCCGACCGCGCGTCGTTGAAGCGGGCCATCGTGGCCCGGCTCCAGAACTCGCTCGGCAAGTCACCGGACACCGCCACCGACCGCGACTGGCTGACGGCCGCGTCGCTGACGGTGCGCGACCATCTCATCCATCGCTGGATGGCGACGATGGCGCGCTGCTACGCGACTGGCGGCAAGCGCGTCTATTACCTTTCGCTGGAGTTCCTGACCGGGCGCCTCCTGGCGAACGCCCTGATGAACCTGGGGCTGTACGAGCCGTTCCGCGAGGCGCTGTCGGACCTGGAGCAGAGCTACGACGCGCTCCGGGAGGTGGAGCCCGACGCGGCCCTCGGCAACGGGGGGCTCGGCCGGCTGGCCGCCTGCCTCCTCGACTCGATGGCCACGCACGCGCTGCCCGGCTACGGCTACGGCCTGCGCTACGAATACGGCCTCTTCTACCAGCGCATCGAGGATGGCGCCCAGGTGGAGCAGCCCGATCCGTGGCTGCGGTTCGGGAATCCCTGGGAGCTGCAGCGGCCCGAGGTGTTCTACCCGGTGACGTTCGGCGGCCGCGTCGTCGAATACGCGGACCCCCAGGGCCGGCTCCGCCACGACTGGGTCGACGCCGAGGAGGTGATGGCGCTCGCGTCGGACACGCCCGTGCCCGGCTACGGCACCGACACGGTCAACCACCTGCGCCTGTGGTCGGCGCGATCGTCGCGCGACTTCGACCTCAAGTATTTCAACGAAGGGAACTACATCAAGGCGGTGGAGGCGAAGACCGCCTCGGAGAACCTGTCCAAGGTGCTCTACCCCGACGACACCACCAGCCAGGGCCGGGAGCTGCGCCTCAAGCAGCAGTACCTCCTGGTGTCGGCGTCGCTGCAGGACATCCTCCGCCGCTTCGTGACCGAGCACGGCGACCTCGCCGCGCTGGACCGGCACGTCGCCATCCAGTTGAACGACACGCACCCCTCGATCGCCGTGGCCGAGCTCATGCGGCTGCTGGTCGACCGGTACGGCATGGGCTGGGACGGCGCCTGGGCCGTCACCCGGCGGACCTTCTCCTACACGAACCACACGCTCATGCCGGAGGCGCTCGAGACCTGGCCGGTCGAGCTCTTCGGGCGGCTGCTGCCCCGGCACCTGACGATCGTCTACGAGATCAACCGCCGCTTCCTGGACGAGGTGCGCCGACGCGCGCCCGGCGACGAGGGGCGGGTCCGCCGGCTGTCGATCATCGGCGAGGACGGCGTGCGCCACGTGCGGATGGCCCACCTGGCCATGGTCGGCAGCCATACCGTGAACGGCGTGTCGCTCCTGCACACGGCGCTCATGCGCGACACGATCTTCGCGGACTTCCACTGGCTGTGGCCGGACCAGATCGTGGCCATCACCAACGGCGTGACGCCGCGGCGGTGGCTGCACCACGCCAACCGCGACCTGGCGGCCCTCATCACGGGCGCCATCGGCGACGGCTGGGTGCGGGACCTCGGCGAGCTCAGCCGGCTGGCGGCGCTCGCGGACGACCCGGCCTTCCGGACCGAGTTCCGCCGGGTGAAGCGCGCCAACAAGGTCCGCCTGGCCGACCTGGTCGCGCGGAATCTGGGCGTCACCGTCGATCCGGACGCGCTCTTCGCCGTCCAGGTGAAGCGGATCCACGAATACAAGCGCCAGCTGCTGAACGTCCTGTACGTGGTCACCCGCTATGCCCGGATTCTCGACGGCCGGACCGCCGGTCTCGCGCCGCGGACGGTCCTCGTCAGCGGCAAGGCCGCGCCCGGCTACCGCATGGCGAAGCAGATCATCCGCCTGATCCACGGCGTGGCCGACGTGGTCAACCGCGACCCGGCCGCCGAGGGCCTGCTGAAGGTCGTCTTCCACCCCAACTACAGCGTGTCCAACGCCGAGCGCATCATCCCGGCGTGCGACCTCTCCGAGCAGATCTCCACGGCGGGCACCGAGGCCTCGGGGACGGGCAACATGAAGCTCGCCCTGAACGGCGCGCTCACGATTGGCACGCTCGACGGCGCCACCGTGGAGATGCGGGACGCCGTGGGCGCCGAGCACTTCTTCACCTTCGGGCTCACCGCCGCCGAGGTCACGGCGTGGCGCCAGGCGGGCTACCACCCCGGCGAGGTGCTCCAGGGGCAGCCGGAGCTCCAGCACGCGCTCGATCTCATCGCCCGCGGCGCCTTCTCGCCCGGCGATCCGCCGCGTTTCCACGACGTGTGCCGGTCCCTCGTCGAGCACGGCGACGCCTTCTTCGTCGTCGCCGACTTCGCCGCCTACGCCGCCTGCCAGGCGCGCGTGGACGCCCTCTGGCACACGCCGGACGCGTGGGACCGCGCCGCGATCCTCAACGTGGCCGGCATGGGCGCGTTCTCGAGCGACCGCATGGTGCTCGACTACGCGCGCGAGGTCTGGGGCCTGGCGGGCCAGCCGCGGGCGAAGGCCGCGTAGGCGCCGCCGGGATCTACCGCAGCGTCAACGTGCCCGGCTCGAAGCGCATCGTGGCGGCCATGATCCGCTGGTCGCCGGACGCGGGCACCACCGGGAACACCGCCACCACCCGGCCGCCGCTCGCGTCGATGCCGTTGTAGTCGCCCACGAACGACGAGCGCGCGCAGCAGTCGAAGGGCTCCACCGGCAGCGCGAAGTTCCTGAAGGTGCGCCCGCCGTCCACGCTCCGGGCGAGCGTGACGCCCGTCATCGTGCCCGTCTGCCCGCGGCGATCGTGGAACACCACGTTCACCGAGCCGTCGGCGGGGTCCACGGCCATCCACGTGAAGAGCTGCGCGGTGCCCTTGGGGTCGTCGTTCACGCGGACGGGCGCCGCCCAGGTCCTTCCGCCGTCCCGAGACGCGAGCAGCCACACATCGGTGTCGCCGGGACCGCTGCGTTCGTCGATGAAATTGACGTAGACACTGCCCGAGTCCTTGCCGCTGCCGAGGTCCACGGCCGTGACGGGCATGCCGTTGTGCCGCTCGACGCCGGGCAGGGGCAGGTCCCAGCCGCCCGTGAGCGTGGTGAGCACCGTGTCGGTCCCAAAGGTCCAGCCCCCGTCTGTGGAGGTGTCGAACTCGATCCCGCGCGGGCCGGCCCACGCGACGTACACCTCGCCGTTCCGGCCCACCGCGGGCACGGCGCCCTCCACCGTGTCGTCGTCGTCCCTGGCCCCGCCGCTCGCGTCCGAGATCCGGACCGGCACCTGGAAGGAGCGGCCGCCGTCCTTCGAGCGCGCGAACCAGATCCAGCTCCGGTCCGCCGGGTTGGCGCTGCCGTAGACGTCGAAGCGCGTCCACGCCACGTAGACGTTGCCGCGATGGGGCGACCCTGCCGCGCGGTCCACGACCGTCCAGGGCTTGTCCTCGAAGGGGATGGCGGTGTTCACGTGATCGACGACCGGGACCGCGGGCTCCCAGGCGACGCCGTCGGTGGAACGGCGCACGTGAATCCCGGAGAAGGCGCGCTCGGGCCGATCGACGCGGATGCCGTCGAAGGCGATGAAGGTGTGGAACGCGGTGCCGTCGCGGCCGAAGGCGATGACGTCGTCGCCCTGGACGCGGCCGTCGGGATTGGCCGCCGGGGCGCCGGTCCAGGTGAGGCCGCCATCGGTGGACACATAGCTCCAGTTGCTGGACCGCGGCTGCTGTCCGGGCGGGTTCGCCTGGATCAGGGTCGCGATGACGTGATCGGGGCTCGTCGGGTTGATGGCGACGGAGGCCTCGGCAGGGCGCCGGGCGTCCGGCGCGCTGAGCGTCACGACACGGATGCCCGCGGGCGCCTGGGCCTCCAGCCCGCGGTTCGCGAGCGCCACCGGCGCGAGGAGGAGCGCGGCGGCCGCCAGGAAGCGGATCGACATCCGCTGATGATAGACGCCCTCGCCGCTACGGCACGGTGCCGATGCGCAGGTCGTAGAACGCCACCGGCCAGGCGGCGTTGCGGCGGCGGGCGAGCGGGCCCGGCGGACGCGTGTCCATGGGGTCCACCCGGGAGACGCCGAGGCTCCGGAAGGCGAGTGTGTTGAACCCGCGCCTGAGGATCCGGGCGGCGACGTCGGCCTGGATCGTGATGGTGCTGGTGGACGGCTCGGGCACGCCGGCCGCGAACTGTCCCACCTGGACGCCGTTCACGTCCACAGCCAGGGCGGCCTGCACGACGGGCTCTTCGAGCCGTGTCCGCGTCGTGAGCGTGAGCTGCACGCGGCCGGGCGCCAGTGCGAGAGGGACCGTCATCGTGGCCGGCGTCGCGCCGATCCACCACGCCGACCCCCACTCGTCCCCGGTCGGCGCCTCCCATCCCTGGAGCAGGTACTTGTCCACGCCGCGATCGAAGCGGATCTCGAAGGCCGGGCCCGGGACCACGGGGCCGAGCACGTCGTACTTGTCCACCGGCAGCCCGTTCCTCCACGCGAACCACACGTTGGCGGGGAAGGCGAACGGGTAGGCGTACGGCGCCGCCGTGGCCACGTCGGCCTGCTGACGCACGAGTCGCCCGAAGTTCACGGCCTCGTCCTTCGGCAGCGCGCCCGTCGTGTACTGGACCATCAGCAGGTGGTTCCACCACAGCGCGCCGACGGCCAGCGGCGCGATCGCCACGAGCGGCCGGCGCACCACCCACTCGATCGCCAGCGCCAGGCCCGGGGCCAGCAGCACCAGCGCGCTCGTGAACCGACGTCCCCCGAACGACCACCCGCCCGCCCAGTCCTGCGTGGCGCCGTTGGCCCAGGCCGTGGTGAAGAGCACGACGAGCGCGGAGGCGGCCCAGCGGCGCTCGCGGGCCAGGTAGGCGATCGTGCCCAGCGCCGCGACGTACACGACCGGCGTCCACGAGAAGAGCCCGTGCCACGACGAGAAGAGCGTGTCGATCCATCGCGAGTGCCACGGGTCGAAGTAGCCGCCCTGGCCCATGAAGTTGTAGCGGTAGCGCGAGAGCAGGATCGTGCTGTGCACGGCCTGCAGCACCAGCCACGGCAGCGCGCCGAGGAAGGCCCAGCCGGCCAGCGGGAGCGCGCGGCGGATGCGCGCCGGCCACGGCTCGGCGGTGGCGAGCACGAGAAGCGCCGGCAGGATTGCGAACGCCGCGTCCTGGGAACGGACGGCGAAGGCCGCGCCCAGGAGCGTGCCGAGCACGAGGCTCTTCGCGCGGCCGCCTGGCCCGCTCGTGTCCTCCGGCACCCACCGCGCGGCGGCGACCGAGAAGAGCGCGGCGACGCCGAACGACGCGGCGTGCGCCATCGACGGCTCGTAGACCATGTACCAGAAGAGCGGCGTCGCCCCGAAGACGAGCGTCGTCGTCAGGCAGGCGATCGCCGGGGAGAAGCGCTGCCGCAGGTGCCAGTGCAGGACGGCGAGGCCCACCGCGCCGAGCGCGTACGACGAGAGGAGCGCGGCGCGGACGTAGGGCAGGCCCAGTCCGAGGGTGGTTGGATCCGACGGCGAGGGCCAGGCGCCCACGGTGCGGCCGATGGCGTCCACGAGCACCACGGTGAGATACAGCGGCGCCCAGATGAGGGTGGGCCCCACGGGCACCACGTGATTCGGACGCGCCGGCTGCCCGAGGACGGCGAACTCCCGCGCCACGTCCAGGTCGCGATCGAAGACCAGGCTCCGGAGCTGCGCGAAGTAGGTGACGCCGTCGGTCGTGATCCCGTGCGTGTCTGGCAGGAGCACGCCCACGCCGTAGAGGAGGACGAGGCCGACCGCGTGCACGTCCGCGGTCTCCGCCACGTGCTCGCGCCAGGAACGCCCACGCCGCCGCGCCCACTGCCAGGACGCCAGCGCGAGCACCGGCAGACCGGACGCCACCACGAGCCAGGGCGAGGGACGGGGCGGCAGCGTGAGGAGCAGCCCCACCCAGAGGGCGATGCACGCGGCGAGCACTGCGGCCGATCATACCCCGCGGCCTTCGAGCCGCCGCGCGGGGCCGTGCCGTGCGGCGCTGGTGTACTGTCTTGGCGGATGTCCTGGAGAGACGCGGCCGTGGGCGCAGTACTGGCGGCGCCGCTGGCCGCGCTGTGCCTGACCCACGGCCACGCGGTGGACTACTACGCCGCCCTCAACGACTTCTGGGGGAACGCGTTCGCGGCCGACACCTGGGCGCCGTCCGCGCGTGCGCTCTGGAACGGCTTCTATCCGCCCGGCTATCCCACGCTCCTGGCCTGGCTGCCCGGCAGCCGGCTCGTCGTGAGCGCGTACGTCGCCAACGTGGCGGCGGGCTGGGCGCTGTTGGCGGCGCTGTTCGCGGGCGTGGCGGGTCTCGGCGGCCGATGGGCGGCGGCGGGTGCGCTCGGCCTGGTCGCGCTCCATCCCGACGTGGCGACGCAGGTGCTGACGACGGGCGCGGACGCGCCGTTCGTGGCCGTCGCCGTCACGGGCGCGCTGCTGCTCCACGTGGCGGCGACGTCCGGTCGCGGCCGTGACGGCGACGATCGGATCACGCCACGGTCGACGATCTCGGCCGTCGGCGCGGGGCTGTGCCTCGCGGCCGCCGCGTGGTTGCGCTATCACGGTTTCGTCTTTGCGCTCGGGGCCCTGGCGGCCGGTGTCGTCGTGGGCGGCAGGCGGGCCGTCCGTCCGCTGGCGATCGCCGCGTCGATCGTGGCCGTGGCCGGCGTGAGCCTGCTGCTCCTCGGTGTCGCGGCAGGCGACGTGGGCCGCCTGCAGCGGGCGCAGGCGTTCAACGTGTTCAAGGGACACGTCGGCGCCGTGAACTGGTACCACCTGGATCCCGGGACGCTGCCAGCCTCGGTCGGCGAGGCGATCGCCCGCGACCCGGCGGCCTTCCGGAAGAGCTACCTCGCCTACGTGGCTCCGCACCTCTGGCTGGCCGTCGTGCCGCTCGTCGCCGCGCTTGCCGCCCGGACCACCGAGGTCCGGCGGTTCGCCGTCTTCGCGGGCGTGACGTCCGCCGTGTTCGTACCCCTCGTGGATCTGGGCGCGAGTCCCCGCGGCGTGGTCGCGGCCGTCCCGCTCGTGCTCGCGGCCGTGGTGCTGGTGATCGCCGACCTCGTGCGCCGTGCTCCGGAGGCACGACGCACCGCGGCGGCCGGCCTCGCCGCGGCCGGGGTGGCCGCCGCCGTCGCCTGGGCGTGGGTGCCGGCCACGCGCGGGTTCCTCGCGGACGTCAGACAGCAGGCGTCCACCTCGCGCGCACTCGAGGCGCGGCTGAAGGCCGACCGGGTCCGGATTGGCGTGCAGGTGTTCACGGACTTCGACTTCTACTTCCTCGACGCGCCCGGCTGGCAGGTGACCTCGTACCACCCGCGTGCCATCGGCGGCTGGCCCAGCCTCGACCTGACCGGCTACGCCAACGCCTTTCCGACGCCGTCCACGGCCAGCCTGGACCGCTTCCTCGACGACTGCCAGGCGATGGGCGTCACGCACCTGGTGCTGACGCCGAACGCCGCGGCGATCCAGCCGGACCTCGGGCGGCTGGCGACGGGCGAGCGCACCAGTCCCCGCGTGCTCGAAGTGGAAGGCATCCCCGGCGTGCGTATCTTCCGGCTCGTGGGCTGAGCCCGCCCGCTACACACGCGCCGCATGCGTCTCCGCGTGCAGCGCCCCCACGTACCGCGACGACGGCCGGATGATGCGGTTGGCCCGCGTCTGTTCCAGGACGTGCGCCATCCACCCGATCATCCGGCTCACGGCGAACGTCGGGGGATAGAGCGGCGACGGCAGGCCGATCTCGTGGAGCACGATGCCGGCGTAGAACTCCACGTTCGTCCGGAGCTTGCGCTCGGGGTACTTCGTGTCGAGCAGTTCGAGCGCGATCCGCTCGACCTCGACGGCCAGGTCCACCATCTCGCCGCCGAGCGCGAGCGCCGTGGCTTTCAGCACGGCCGAGCGCGGATCCTCGGTGCGGTACACACGGTGTCCGAAGCCCATGATCCGCTGTCCCGACGCCAGCCGGTGTTCCACCCACTCGCGCGCCTGGCCGCGCGTGCCGATCTCGCGCAACATGTCCACGACGAGACTCGGCGCGCCGCCGTGCAGGGGCCCCGACAGCGCGCCTACGCCCGCGACCGCGGCCGCGGCGAAGTCCGCGCCGGTGGAGGCCACGACCCGGGCCGTGAACGTCGAGGCGTTGAAGCCGTGATCGATCGTGAGGAGCAGATAGCGTTCGACGGCGCGCGCGGCCTCGTCGGTGGGCGGCGTGCCGTGGATCATGCGCAGGTAGTCGGCGGCGAGGCCCAGGGACGGATCCGGCGCCACGGGCGCCTGGCCGTTCTTGACCCGCCACAGCGCGGCCACGAGCGTGGGCGTGATCGCCGCGAGGCGAAGCGCCTGCCGTTCGCGTTGCTCCGGCGCCAGGTCCAGCCACGGCCGCATGTCCTGGCCCGCGAGCGACAGCGCCGTCCTGAGCGCCGACATCGGGGACCCGACCGTGGCGATGGCCGGCAGCGCGTCGTGGACGAAGGCCGGCAGCGGCCGGAGGGCGGCCGTCTCCCGCCGAAACGCGTCCAGCCCGCTCGCGTCCGGCAGCGTCCCGCGGTGCACCAGGTGCCACACGGCCTCGAAGGACTGGCCGACGGCCAGCGCGGCGGCCGAGTGGCCCCGGTAGTGGTAGTAGCCTTCGTCGCCGCGCACGTCGCCGATGGACGTCTCCGCCGCGACGACGCCCTCGAGACCCGCAGGAGCGTCGATGAGGTGTGCCATGACGGTATGATCCCGCCGTCAATGAGATTGATCAATCTTGACTGGAAATCAACCTGATGCCGCACCCCACCCTCGTGCCCGCCAGCGCCGCCGCCGCCCGCCTCGGCGTGAAGCGCGCCACGCTCTACGCCTACGTCTCGCGCGGCCTGCTGACGCCGCGCGCCCTGCCGGGCCGGCGCGGCAGCTGGTTCGATCCGGTGGAGCTCGACCGGCTGTCGTCCAGGGCCCGCGAGCCGCAGGAGCGGCGCCCGGACCTGCGGATCACGTCGTCGGTCACGCTCATCGAGCGCGGGCGGTACTGGTATCGCGGGCAGGCGCCGGAGGCGCTCGCGGGCAGCCGTTCGTACGAAGCGGTGGCGGAGTTCCTCTGGTCCGGAGAGGACGATCCGGCGCCGCGGCCGTGGCCGCCGGCCGACACGGCGGTGGCACGGGCCCGGCAGGCAGCCGCGGTGCTGCCGGCGGGCGCGACGCCCATCGACCGCCTGCGTGTCATCACGTCCGTGCTCGGCGCGCTCGACCCGCTGCGGTTCGATCTGCGCCCCGCCGGCGCCCTCGCCACGGCCCGGCGGCTCGTGTCGTCCGTGGTCGCGGTGGTGGCGCGCCGACGCGGCGGGTCGGTGGCGTCCCAGGTGGCGTCGTGGGTCGGCGTGCCGCGCGCGCGGCGGGACGCCGTGGACGCGATCGACGACGTCCTGATCCTGCTCGCCGACCACGAACTGGCGGCGTCGACGCTCGCCGTCCGCGTCGCGGCCTCGTTCGGTGCCGAGCCCTACGCCGCCGTGGGCGCGGGCCTTGGGGCGATGTCCGGCACGCGCCATGGCGCCGCGAGCCGCCGTGTGGAGCAGGCGTTCGCGGCCGTGGCTCGCGGCACCTCGCCGGCCGATGCGGTCGGGCCGTTGTTCCTCGATCCGGCCGCCGTGCCGGGATTCGGCCATCCGCTGTACCCGGACGGCGATCCGCGCGTGCCCCTGATCCTGGCCCTGGCGCGGACGGTGGGGGACACCCGGCCCGTAGAGCCGCTGCTCGAGACGATGCGCCTCCAGGGCGTCACGGGACCGAACACGGACTTCGCCCTGGCTGCGTTCACCTCGGCGCTGGGTCTACCGGCCGGCGCCGGTGAGGCCCTCTTCACCGTCGCGCGTCTGGCCGGCTGGCTGGCGCACGCCCAGGAGGAGTACGCGGGGCGCTCCGACTTCCGGATGCGTGCCGTGTACACAGGACCGAGGCCGCTCGGGTAGCGGCTAGCGGCCGGTCCCAACCGGAGCCGCCGTGGCGCTCGCCATCGTCGGGCCGGAGGTGCGCGCCAGGTAGTAGAGGGTGCCCGGCACGGCGCCGTCGTCGATCAGCTCGAAGCCGGCGTCCTCGAGCTCGGTGCGCCAGCGCTCGGCGGCCGTCTGTGGGCCGAAGTAGCCGTGCTGCGCCAGGAACGGGAACACGGTGCGAATCCACCGGTCGTTGTTGATCACCAGGAGGAGGAACTCGCCGCCGGGCCTGATGACGCGTCGCATCTCGGCGTAGGTGCGCTGGCGGTCCGCGCGGTTCAGGTGATCGATGGCGAACGCGCTCACGGCGCCGTCGAAGCTGGCGGCCCCGAAGGGCATCTCGCGCATGTCGCCCGTGGCGACGTCCAGCCGGTCCTCGGCGCCCGCGGCCCTGGCGTTGGCCCGGAGCCGCGACTCGGTGTTGTCGCTGATGCCGTAGTTCGTGGCGAAGATGTCGAGCGCCGTCACCCGCGCCCGCGGCCGCGCCAGGAGCACCATCAGCGTGGAGCGTCCGGACCCGGCGCCGGCGTCCAGCACGCGCACGTCGCCACTGGGCAGGAAGCGATCGGTTGGCAGGGGAATCGGCACGCTGAAGCCCATCACGGCGTTGACGACGATCGCGCTCGCGAACGCCCACACGGCGAGCGCCACGAGCCCGGCGCTCCACCACAAGGCCCGCGCGCGCCAGGCCGCCCAGGCGGCCAGGACGAACACGGCGCCGGCCAGCGCGTGGCCGTAGGTCCACGGCCAGTCGTACCCGAAGTCGTAGCGGAGGAGGTCCATCATCGTGTCACCCTGCCGTTCCATTGAAAGACGTCGCCGAGCGGCACGCCGAAGACGGCCGCGATCTGGAAGGCCATCTCGAGTGACGGGGAGTACTTGCCCAGCTCGATGGCGATCACGGTCTGCCGCGTCACGCCGATCCGATCGGCCAGGGCCTGCTGCGTCATCTCGCCATGGGCGGCGCGCAGGTCGCGGATGCGGTTGCTGACGGCGTGCCCCATGTCACGCGCCCCGCCGGAAGAGCACGATCTCGGTGCCGAACTTCAGGAGTTCGGCCACGACGATGGCGAACAGGACGGCCTGCTGCATGATCCAGGCGCTGCGCGTGACGTGAATCACGGCGGCGCTCAGGAGCGCGCCGAGGACGAGCACCGGGAAGGCCAGACGCGTGGCGCGCATCTCGATGAGCCGCTCGCGCTCGTCGCGGGGCGAGCGCGCCTCCTTCGGCGCGCGGATCGCGATGACCGCGTGGAGGACGATCTCGAGCACGACGAACGCCGCGAGCAGCGTGAAGGCCGTGGTCGCGCCCTCGCGGCGCCCCATCTGGTCCGTCAGCGTCAGGTAGGAGTAGTAGAAGAACGGCGTGAACACCGCGAGGAGCGAGAGGAAGGAGATCCACGCGCTCTTCTCGCGGAAGGACATCTGGTCGAGCATTTCAAAGATTCTAGACATGCCGGGCGTGCGCATGTCAAGAAAACATTACACGGTCTACTTGACGCACGGGTCTGGCGGGGACTAGTCTCCGCTCGTGAAGCGACTGAAGGCGCTCTTGGAGGGAGTGTTCGCCTTGGCGATTAACGCCTGGGCCGGCACCGTCTCGGCCCAATTTCTGTTCGCCACGATGCTACTCAGCGGAACGGCGTGGTTGATCGTGCATCGCGGACATTGGCTACGCCGTAAGCTTGGCACGATGTGGGCTCTCCTCGTTGCGTTTGTTGTCTGTGGGTCGATTGGGGCCTTCGGCTTGTGGGCTTTCACGTCGGCGACGAAGCCGGAGACCGCCGCGCCGAGCGCCACAGCGAGGACCGAGTTCCTACTGGAATCGACCAAACCCCTCAAGCAACTCGTCCTAGTGGTTGACCTCAAGCGCGAGATGACCGCGAGCGAGATCGGTCACTTCCGTATCCTGTTGTCGCTGGTAGACCTTAGTATCCGTGTTGCTGATGCCAAGAACCCAGGCAATCCTCATCCGACGCTCTTATTCGGTGGGCGAGATGCCAATCCGCGGGTGACAAGCTCCGGTGTGACGACAGAGGTCTTGGGTATCCGGACCTTGGTGTACACCCTGAATCCGCATCAGGACGTGCAAGCGACGGACTTTTCAGAGTTCCACGAATCCACGCAGCGCATCGAGATTCGCGGCGCAGTCGGCGGCCAGGGCGTTCTCAAGAGTATTGCCGACTTCGATGATAGGTCGCTCTGGATGTACGTGACGACACCGTTCGCGGACGACATCGCCGCCATTCATCTCGTAGCGAATAGCTACGTCCTGTTCTCCTACGGGCTTGAGCAGCTTGGGCGGATTGGCGTGCCCGTTAACGATCTATGGCAGAACGTTTTGACGGAATCCGAAAGCGCAGTGCCGTGGACTGGATTGCAGCCAAAGGGTGCCGACTACGACGCATTCATGAGCGAGAGGGCGCGGCTCGGCCATGATCCTGACTGGTTCCCCTCACGGATGTGGGGCTCCTGGATTCCCTCCTTTGAGACCTACACCCCGCCCCGACTCGTCGAGTAAGGCCGTCTCTCAGGCGGTAAGACGCTCGTAGGGCAGCGCCGACCTGGTAACGAGCCGAGCTAGCGTGTCGCGGAACAGGTGCGGATTCTTGCGATTGTTGTCACGGAACTCGAACTCGTCCAGGTAGCGGTCAAGGTGCTTGTGGGAAATCTGGTGGAAGGCCCCGACAATCGACCGCTTGAACAGGCCGACCGCACCTTCGATGCCGTTCGTGTGGATGTCCCCGCGTACGTACTCGCCGCTGTGGTCGTATACCGTCTCGTGTCGCGCGTTGTGGTCCTGGATGCCGTGGTAGCCGTGGGCCTCATCGGTCATGATGCGGGCGGCGTCGTCGGCCACGGTGTCACGCACGAAGCCCTTGAGCACCGCGCTGCTGTGCGTCGTGCCCTTGCGAAGAATCAGCCGCCCGCCGTCACGCTCCAGCGCGCCGAGCACCATCGCTTTACGGTCGCGCCACTTGTAGCCCTTCCCTTGCCGCCGATATCGGTCTCGTCCACTTCGACATCGCTGGAAAGCAGCGTCGTGTCCACGTCGGCCATCGCTTGACGGATGCGATGGCAAAGGTACCACGCGGTCTTGTGCGCCACGCCGATGGTCCACTTCATCTGATTGGCGCTGATGCCCTTCTTCGCCTCGCACATCAATAGGATGGCGAGAAACCACTTCGGCAGCGACAAGTGCGAGTCGTGGAAGACGGTCCCGGTCGTGACCGAAAAGCGGTAGCGGCATGAATCGCAGTCGTACTGCCGCCGCGTCGAGATGCGCGAAATCTTGTCGGAGTCGCACCGCAGGCAGCGGACGCCATCCGGCCAGCGGAGTTCTTCCAGGGCTTGGCGGCACTCCGCGTCGGTGTCGTAGTCGGTATTCAAGGCTGAGAGGTTCATCTTGGCTTTCATGGGAGTCTCGTGGCTAAGAAGCGGAAACCGGCGTCGAAGCTGACGGACAAGGAACTAGTCCAACGGCTGTTCCCGAAAGACATCCGTAAACAGTTGAAAACAGTGTTGTTAGAACTGAGCGCCGAGAGGCCGAAACGTAAGAAACGCTAACCACGACTCTAGCATTTCAGAAAGACGACCGTGCGTAAAGTAGACCGTGTCAAGAAAACATGACGCAATGTACTTGACGGGGAACGGAGCCGGCTATCGTGTCGGGACAGGCCGGCGCGACAGGGCTAGGCTGGCCTTCAGGCTGGCGCTATTCGGTGAAATTGTTCTCGGGGCAGAGTTTTGTTTGGAGCGTGTTGTCCATGTAGACGCAAAACCTAGTGCGATGGGATTGATTGAAAACGTCTTCGTACAGGATTTCGCCAACAACTACCAGGCCAATTCCCTGAACGTCTTGGAGTGGTCTGGGCGGCCCAATATGCGGAATCTTCGAATTGAGCTCCTCTATGAAGAGGTCGTCAACAGGTTCGTTCCCCACCAGGACAAATGTTGCCGTGATTCCAGGGTTCAGGACTTCCGCGTCGGTGAGCGGCTCTGGAATTCCATCAAACAGTGGTCCCCTATAGGCCTCTCGAAGCAGCAGAGTCTGTCTTACGGCCTTGTGAATTCGAAGATTGATGGCACGGGTGCGTCCAGTGTTGACGACCCTCAGGTAACAGAATGGGTTCTGACCAGCGACAATTCTAGTAATTTCCCCCCGTTCCACCCGCACCCAAGGCCGAAGTTCGGATTGCTGCACTTCGCGCTGAACATTGATCGTGTCTCGCGCGGCTTTAGCGGTGAGTTCATTGGCTGCGACCATCCGTTCGTCCCGTTGGCTACGTTCGTCGGCATCGGCCCGTTCCACGGCTCTTGTCTCACTGGCGATGCGTCTGGCTTCTTTTTCTGCGGCTTCGTCCTTCGCCCTGCTGTCTCGGGTGTCTTGAAGGCTCGATTCCGCGATTTCGAGGGCACGCTCGGTCTGCTTCCACTGGGAGTAGATGAGCAGAACGCCAACGATCGAAACCGCGGTAGTAATCGCATCGAATATGCTCGGTTCTTTGTCGAAATGCCACGAATCCCAGCAGGCGGCCCGACACGACAATAGGGCTCTCCTGATTCGGGATGGAGAGCTGCTGGCGGCCTCTGTCCGCCAGCCTTGGCGCACCCGGCATCTTCTGGGCGTATGGTCATCTCAGGGTCATTGGCGTGCTCAAGTTCCGGATGTTCATGCTGGGCGGCGCTGTCTTGATTTGGGTCGGGATGCATCTGTCCTTCAGTCTGGGGTAGCAACCGTGAACGCCTGGAGCAGGATGGAGGCAGCATGCCGCGTCAGCCGAAGGAATTTCAAGGGTTCTCACGCCTCACGGATCGGCTGCTCGCGGTGCCCCGAGAGACGCTGGAAAAGCGCATCCAGCAGCACCGCGAGCAGCGCACCGGGGGCGAAGCCGAGCGCAAAGCCGAGGCGGAGCTTACGGAGGGCTAAGCCGCCTTCCGCTTCTTAGAGGTCCGCGTCGCTTCGCCTGGACGTCACCTCGGCGTGGTCAATGACCAGATGGCCGTAGACGGCCGCGAGCGTCATGTAGGAGTGCAGGGCGTCGGTGTAGACGGCCGCGCCGCGCTCCACGTCGCGTCAACGCGAGGCAGCAGATCGGCCCGGCGGGCGGCTTGGACGACGCGCGTGCGGACGCGGGACGGCCCTTCTTTGATCCGCTCCAGACGGCCCATTACGGCCGTCTTGCATGCCCATTGAGGTGCTCGCTGGCGGTGACGGCCTGCCGCTTCGCGTTGCGCCTGTCACGGCCTTGCTGCCGGCATGGGTCTCGTTCACTGCGACTCCACCACCGAGCCTGCCGCCCGTCTCGTCGTCCTGCGTGGCCAGGCGGATGCGGTGCAGCATGAACCACGCGGTCTTCTGGGTCACGCCGATGGCGCGGGCCACTTCGTGGCTGGTGACGCCGTGCCGGCAGTTGGCAATCATCCAGACCACGGGCAGCCACTTGTCGAAACCGAGGGCCGAGTCCTCGAAGACAGTGCCCGTCTTGAGCGTGAACTTTCTCTTCGGGTGGCGCGTCTTGCACTCCCACCCGTTCCGCGACGAGTCGACATAGACGGACGTCGAGCCGCACTGAGGGCAGATCACGCCGTGCGGCCACCTGCGGGCGACGAGGAACTCCCGGCAGTTGTCCGGGTTCGAGAAGTAGCGCAGTGCCGCGCTCGTCGTCTTCGGCAGACCCACGAGTACGCAGTCTAGTCCCCCGCTGCGGTTGGGGAGGCGGGGAACTCGAGGTGGCGGCGACTATGAGTCGTCGTCGCTCGGAGATCCGACACCCGCACCGAGAGTGCGGGCGACGAGCAGGGCAGGGGCTAGGGGTCCCCAGAAATGCTGTGGACGGCGAGACAAGTCGCCGGGAGGTGCGGGTGACCGACGCGACTCATCGGAGCCGCCAGCTCGAGTTTCCCGTCTCCCCAACCGACGCCAAGCCGCTGGTCGGCTTGATGCCGGGACCCTCGCCTACCAGCAAGCCGCTCACCGGGGGCAGTTGGGCGGACGAGGCTCAGGCGGCGGGCGTCGCGCGATCGTCGTCGGTCACGAACGATCGCAGGGCCGCCCGGACGGCGGCGGGGCTGCGCACGGTGAAGCGGGCGTGATCGCTGGGCGTGCCGACGGCCACGGTGACGACCGTGGGCGGGAGGGCGCGGAACAGGTCGTCGTCGGTCCGGTCGTCGCCGAACGCCAGGACCGCCGTGTCGTCCTTGACCACGCTGGCCACGTGGCGGCCCACCACCGCCTTGCTGACGCCGCGGAGCCGCACCTCGATCACCTTCTTGCCCTCGAGCACCTCGAACGGCTGGTTGCTGAGCGCGTCGCCGAGCAGCATGCGCAGCTCGTGCGCCTGCCGGGGGCCGAATTCCCGGTGCGCACGTCGATAGTGCCAGGCGATCGACGCGCTCTTCCGTTCGACGAAGGCGCCGGGCGTCGCCTCGGCGAACTGCGTGAAGATCGGCGCGAGCCGCTCCAGCCATGCCGGATCGAGATCCGACGTGGGCTGCCACTGGCCGGAACCCACGGGTCGCCACCAGAAGCCGTGCTCAGCCCACAGCGAGACGGGCAGGTCCCCCAGCCAGGACTCGAGCGTGTCGCGCGGCCGTCCGCTGACGATCTCGATGTCCGTGCCGGGCCGGGCGCCGAGGCCCCGGAGCAGGTCCATCAGCTCTCGTCGGGCGCCGCGAGGCCGGGTGAGCGGGCGAACGGCACGAGCGTGCCGTCGTAGTCGAGGAGCAGGCGGAGCGACGGCGCGCGGCGCGCCTCGTCCAATGCCGTGGCCAGGCTGGGGCCGGGAGCCGCCGCGGGCCGCGCGATCGCCACCGGCCGCACCTGGCCCATCGCCTCCATGAAGGCGGCGGCCCAGGCGTGCACGTCGTGGCTGGCCACGCGTTGCCGCATCTTGGCCATGCGCGATCGCCGCTCGGCGTCCGGCATCGTCAGGGCGCGACGGACGGCCTCCGCCACGCCCTCCACGTCGTACGGGTTCACCACGAGGGCGCCGTCCAGCTCCGAGGCCGCGCCGGCGAACTCGCTCAGGATGAGGACGCCCTCGCCGTCCACGCGCGAGGCCACGAATTCCTTCGCCACCAGGTTCATGCCGTCGCGAAGGGGCGTGACGAGCATGACGTCCGCCGCGCGGTACAGCGCCGAGAGCTGCTCGGGCGAGACGGACTGGTGCAGGTAGTGCACGGGCGCCGACCGCGGCGTGCCGAAGCGTCCGTTGATGCGGCCCACGGCCTCCTCCACCTGCGGGCGGAAGCGGCGATAGGCGTCCACGTCGCCGCGGGACGGCACGGCCACCTGGAGGTAGCGCAGCTCGTCGCGCAGGTGGGGATCCCGTTCGAGCACCCGCTCGATGGCCTGCAGGCGCCGTGGAATGCCTTTCGTGTAGTCCAGGCGATCCACCCCGAGCACGAGGTGGCGCCCACCCCCATCCTGCCGGATCTGCTCGACGTCGGCGGCCGCGCGCTCCGAGCGCGCGAGGTCGTCGAACCGCTTGGCGTCGATGCCCATCGGGAACACGCCCAGGCGCGCCTCGCGCGCGCCCACACGCACGCGGTCCACGTCGGCCTCGACGCCGTCCACGTGGAGCAGCGACGCCAGGAAGTGCCGGAGGTAGGCGAACGTGTGGAAGCCGATGAGATCCGCGCCCAGGAGGCCGTGCAGGATCTGGCGCCGCCACGGCAGGATGCGGAACACTCGGACGACGGGAACGGCACGTGCAGGAAGAACCCGATCGCGGCCTTGGGCAGGCGCTCGCGCAGCATCGCCGGCAGCAGCATCAACTGGTAGTCGTGCACCCAGATGCGATCGCCGGCGCGGTAGTGATAGGCCACGACCTCCGCGAACGCCTCGTTCACCTGCCGGTAGGCCTCCCAGCCCGTGGCGTCCACCGGCACGCGATCGATCAGGTAATGCAGGAGCGGCCACAGCACGCGGTTGGCGAAGCCGTGGTAGTGCCGCTTCACCTGATCCCCCGACAGGTACACGGGCACGATCGCGCGGTCCTCGAGCATCCTCGACAGCCCGGCCAGCTGCTCGGCCGAGTACGACGAGACGTCGCCCGGCCACCCGATCCAGAGCCCGTCGGACCCGGCGTGCCACGGCCCGAGGCCCGTCGCGAGCCCGCCGCTCGAGGCGACGACGCGCACGCCGTCGCCGTGGCGCTGGGCGGTCACGGGGAGACGGTTCGACACGATCAGGAGCCGTCCTGAAGACATCGACGCATGCTACCATCTCGTTAGTTTGAGCACAAACCATCGGCGTCCCAGGCACGCGCCCCTCACTCCGGAGCTCGACTTCCTGCAGCTCCTCTGGGCCGTGGCCCATTGCCTCGAGACGGCGTCGAAGCGGATGCAGTCGAGCGTCGGCGTCACCGGGCCACAGCGTCTGGCCCTGCGCCTGGTCGGCCTGCGGCCGGGGCTCTCCGCGGGCGAACTCGCCGCCACGCTGCACGTCCATCCCAGCACGCTCACCGGGGTGCTCCACCGCCTGGTGACGCAGGGCCTCGTGGCCCGCACGGACGATCCGGACGACGCCCGGCGCGCCGTGCTGCGCCTCACGCCGCGCGGCGCCGCCGTGAACGCGCGACGGTCGGGCACCGTCGAGGCCGCCGTGGCCGACACGCTCCGGGCGGTGGGCGAGCGGGACCGGCGGGCCACCACGCGGATGCTCGAGTACCTCGCGGGCTGTCTCGGCGCCGCCGACGCACGCCCGCCGGCGCGGGACCGGCGTGCCTCCACCAGGACGGCGCGCTCGTCGGCGGCCCGATGACCTCCATCCGGTCACGGGCCCGCGCCCGCGTCGCCACCCGCCCGGGGGCCGCGTGATCTGGCTGGGATTCGTCCTCGTGGCCGGCCTCATCGTGGCGGGCGGCGTCCGCCTGGCCCGCTACGGCGACATCCTGGGCGAGAAGAGCGGCCTCGGCCGCACGTGGGTCGGCGCGGTCCTCCTGGCCGCCACCACGAGCCTGCCCGAGCTCTTCACCGGCTTCGGCGCCACCGCGCTCCACGACCTGCCCGACATCGCCGTGGGCGACGTCCTGGGCAGCTGCATGTTCAACCTGTTCATCCTGTCCTTCATGGACGCGGTCCACCCGGAGCCGCTCAGTACGCGCGCCCACCAGGGGCACGCGCTGTCGATTGGCTTCGGCGGGCTCCTGGCGGCCGTCGCCGGCATCGGGATCGTCACGGGCGCCTGGACGCCCGTCGCCGGCGGAATCGGCCTCTGGTCGCTGGCGCTCATCGCGCTCTACTTCCTGGCGATGCGCGTGATCTTCGCGCACGAGAAGCGCCGCATCGGCCGCGAGGTGCAGGAGGTGGCCGAGGAGCTGCACTACGCGGACGTGCCGACGCGCACCGCCGTCCTGCACTACGCGGGCGCGTCGGTGGTCGTCGTGGCGGCGTCGCTCGCACTGCCGGGCCTCGCCGAGGACCTGGCACGGCAGACGGGCCTCGGCACCGCGTTCGTCGGCAGTCTGTTCGTGGCCATCACGACGTCGCTGCCCGAGATCGTCGTGTCGATCTCGGCGGTGCGCATCGGCGCGATCGACCTCGGCGTCGGGAACGTGCTGGGCAGCAACCTCTTCAACATGCTGATCCTCGGCCTCGACGACGTCTTCTACCGCGGCGGTTACCTGCTGGCCGACGCCACGCCGGGTCACGCGGTGTCGGTCCTGGCCGTGATCGCGATGTACGCGCTGTTCCTCATCGGCCTGACCTACCGCGTGATGACGAAGCGCTTCGCGGTGGCGTGGGACACGAGCGCCATCGCCGCCGTGTACGTGCTGGCCGTGAGCCTGGTCTACGCACTGGG
Organism: Vicinamibacterales bacterium; assembly: GCA_041394705.1. GTDB lineage: Bacteria > Acidobacteriota > Vicinamibacteria > Vicinamibacterales > UBA2999 > CADEFD01. Next base: position 44,566 of record JAWKHS010000008.1, on the reverse strand, counting down.
CGGATGACGAGGCCGCTTCGGGAGGGGCCGCCGCCTAGGCGTCGACCTCGGTGCGGAGTATCGCGTAGAGGAACTGGTCGGTGACCTGGCCGTCCTTGATGGCGGACCGTCGCATCCGCCCCTCGAGGCGGTAGCCGGCCTTCTCGAGCACGCGCGCCGACGCGGCGTTCCAGGCGAAGGGCAGCGCGTACAGCCGCTCCAGGTCCGGGTGCTGCGCGAAGGCATGGCGCGTGACGGCGGCCACCGCGGCCGTCACGATGCCGCGATTCCAGTACGCGGCGCCGAGCCAGTAGCCGAGCTCGGCCGACACCCGTTCGACGTCCTCGTGCCGTTCGTATCCGATGCCACCCACGGCCGCGCCGCCCACGACGATGGCGAACACGGTCGGCGGCGAGCGCCGCGCCGTCATCTCGATGAAGGTCTCGGCGTCGCGAAGGCCGTAGGGGTGCGGGAAGCGATCCCGCAGGTTGATCCAGACGCGGCGGTCGTCGGCGTGGCGCGCGAGCGACGGCGCGTCGTCCGGGTGGAACGGCCGGACCGTGCCGACGGGCAGGGGAAGCTCCATGTGCGCCGTCCGGCCGCCTCCCTATCCTCGCCGCTGGTAGAGCTGAATCAGGTTGCCGCAGGTGTCGGCCAAGACGGCGATCGCGACCGGGCCCGCGTCCGTCGGCGCCTGCGTGAAGGCCACGCCGCGCGCCGTCAACCGGCGCCACTCCGCCTGGAGGTCGTCCACCTCGAACGCCGTGAGCGGGATGCCCTGGGAGAACATGGCCTCCTGGAACGTGCGGGCTGCCGGATTGGCGTTCGGCTCGAGCGTCAGCTCGACGCCCTCCGCGCCGGCGGGCGACGTGACCGTGATCCAGCGGTACTCGCCCATGGGGATGTCGTGCTTCGCCTCGAACCCGAGCACGTTGGTGTAGAAGTCCAGTGCCTTCTGCTGGTCGTCCACCAGCAGACTCGTCAACGCGATTCGCAGGGCCATCGGTGTCGTGTGCCTCCGGGTCACACTGTGGCATCGGCCGGGCGGGCCGCGCTTCTCGAAAACTGCGGCCACGCCGGGAGGTGGGCCATGAGCGAGAGGCACCCAGGATGCCGGACCGCCAGGAGCCCAGGGGCCTGCCGCAGCCCCGGGACGGCGACCAGCGTTCGCACGCGGCGGCGGTAGGCCGATGGCGACTCGCCGAACTCTCGGCTGAACAGGCTGCTGAAGCTGCCCAGGCTCGAGAACCCGACGTCGAAGCAGACGTCGGTCACGGTGCCGCCCGCCGCCAGCGCGTCCTTCGCCCGCGCCAGCCGCGTCCGCATCCGGTACTGATGCGGCGTCGCGCCGAAGACGGCGTCGAAGCGCCGGATGAAGTGAAACGCCGACATTCCCACCGCGGCGGCCACCGCGTCCACCCGGTACGCGGGCGCCGCGGCGTCACACAGCAGGGCCCGGGCCGCCACCAGCCGTCGCAGGCCATCGGTCGAGACGTGCATGGGCCACAGTATGCCGGACTCGCCGCCCGGGCGCCGCGTGTCCGCCGCTCAGAGGATGATCGGCGGGGGCTTGCACCCGTCGACCAGCGGATGCACGACCCAGCCGTTCGAGGGGTCGTCCCCGCTGCCGCCGTCCACGGCGTCGTCCGCGTCCTTGATGCCGGCGCACCAGCGCTGCACGAACGCGGTGATGCCGGCGTCGGTGTCGAACGGCGCGGGCCAGGTCACGGGCGGATCGTGGATCACGCGCATGTCGGGCAGCGGCAGCTGGCCGACGACCTCGCACGCGAGCACGGGGTGCATCTCGTTCCAGCCGTGGTGCAGGGAGTCATAGACCCACGTCCCCTTCACGGCCACGATGTCGCCTTTCCCGATGATGAGGCGGGGATCGACGTCGAGCGGGTTGCCGGCTCCCTGCAGCCCGGGCGGCGCCGTGACCACGTCCACGATGTTCACGAGCGTGAGGAACACCGCCAGCAGGATCAGGAGCGCGCGGATCACGTCGGGGACGAACAGCGCCGCAATCAGCAGGGCCAGGATCACCTTCGCCCACTTGAGCAGCTCGGCGATGCCGTCGCCCTCGAACTCCGAGTGCAGCGAGGTCACGTATGTCTTGTGGCCCTCGTCCTGGACGTACGCCCGGCCGATGGCCAGCACGTCTGGATGCTCCGCCACGATGTGCCCCTGGACGCTGGTCCAGTATTTCTGCGTGGCTTCCGCGTACGTGACCGGGCTGCCCGCGAGCAGCACGTTCATGCTGAAGTCGTTGTCGCCGCCCTTCTCCACCGGGTCGGCCGGCCCGAGCCCCGTGATCACGCCGACGATGCACTGATCGTGGCCCAGGCAGATCAGGCGCCCGTGCAGCCACCAGTCGAGGTAGACGACCGCGGAGGCGAAGAAGGCGATCGCGTACAGCAGCGCCGGTCCGCCGAGCAGGACGACCGCGATCCAGGCCAGGAACTCGCCCGACAGGAGCATGAGGAAGATGTTGCGGAAGCCGATCGCCGTGAACGACAGGTCCACGTAGTCCGACGCGCTCGTGCACGAGGTGTAGTGCTTGGCGGCCATGGATGACGCTCCTTCGCGGCCCTTCAGGCGACGCGGGCGACCAGCGTCACCCCGCCGGCGAAGGCGCCGTCGGCGAAGGCGTTGACGTTGAACGGCTTGTCGCCGGCGAAGCCGGCGGGCGGCGTCACCTCGACATGGATCGTGATCTCGTCCCCGGCGGCGAGCGTCGGCGTGGCGGGCGAGATCGCGACCGTCCACTCCGCGGGTACCGTGACGTCGGCGGCCCGGTGGCGCGCCACCGTCCGCCGGATGCGGGCCGAGCGGAGCTCGCCGCGCGGCTCCTGGTCGCACTCGGGCAGGTCCAGCAGGGTGTAGGTGTCCACCGTGAAGGAATACCGTCGCGACGTCGCCCTGTCGTTCCGCAGCTGGAAGGTGAACTTCGCCGGCGACTGGGCGGGAACGACGTCGACGTTGTTCTGGCCGAGGTTGTTCGCCGGGTTGACGTCGTCGGCGCAGGTGAGCTCGATCTGGATGCAGAAGTGCCCGGGCGTCGCCGGCGTGATCCACGGCAGCCTGGCCCTGGCCGGATGCGCGGCCGTGCCCTTCGCTCCGAGATCCACGGTGGTCGCGCCGATCGGCGTCGAGGTGGTGGCGACGCCGAAGGTCAGGAACGACGCCTTGACGCCGAGGCCGATGACCGGCGCCGTGAACGAGTTGTTCCAGATGGTGGCCTCGATGTCGTAGGCCGTGCCCGGCTGGAGATCGTGCTCGGGGACGACCACGCCGTTCTTCAGCAGCACGATGTCGGGGTTGTCCCAGGTCACGGGCAGTCCGAGCTGGGTCAGGTAAGCCTGCGAGTAGATGCAGGGGTCGGGTCGTCGCACGGCCGGGTGGTCCACCGTCAGGCAGTCCGCGCCGGTGTTGCGGTCCGGGTGCGGCAGGCGCTTGTTGGCGATTCGGACCTTGAGGCGGGCCCACCACCGCTGCAGGGTCTCGACCAACCCCGTGAACCACTCGTAGCCGATGGCGCGCGCCAGCAGCACGACGACTCCAACGACGGCGCGCACCACTCTCATGGCTGCTCCTTGACGGGTCGGCGAGGGAGGCCCAAGCGTAGTCGAACGGCTGAGCTGTCGCAAGGGCGCCCGGCAGGCCCGATCCGCCGCGGGGATCGCGTGCGCCCTATCGCGCGGCTCGGTACGGCGCGAAGTCCTGCCAGATCTGATCGATGACCTTCGGGTCGACCGTGACGGTGTCTCCCTTTCCGGGTTCTTTCTCGGAGACGATCTCGAGCGTCACCGTGCCGCAGGCCGGCGTCAGCGCGTCGGGCGTGAAGACGTAGAGGCCCTCGTGGACGGCGTCGGTCTCGGTCACGCGGCGCTCGAGCAGGAAGGGATGGATGGGCGTCACGTCGGTGGCGCCGCACGTGACCCTCATGCGGGCGAACCCGGGCCTGAAGTGCCGGATGGGAGGCAGGGCGAGCCCCTGCGTCATGGCGAGGCCGCGGGCCACCGTCGTCCAGAACCCCTCCTCCTGCTTCGGCGTGACCCGCACCAGGAGCACCGTCGGCCGTTCGGCCACGTAGCCCGACCAGTTCGCGTAGTCGATGGCGTCGCGGCTGGCGTAGACGAGCAGCGGCGTGAGGAAGGCCACGTCGAAGCCGGGCGTGCTCACCGCGTAGGGCTTCAGCGCACCGGCGCGGCCCTGCATCTGGCGCTCCAACACCGCCTCGGAGAGGACCGTCGCCGGTTCGATCGGGCGCGGTGCGGGACTGGGCGCCGGCGAGGCCGCCATCCTGGTCCGCGCAGCGGCGAGCGCGCCGCAGACGGCGTCCGCCCGCACCACTCGGGTGTCGTCGCGCGGGTCGCCTTCCTTCTCGGCCAGGCGCGAGGTGAGGCCGATCATCCCGCCGCCGATCGCAAACACCGGCCCGCCGAGGGTGTCGTCCTCCAGGCCGAGGTCCGCGATCATCGTGCGGGAGGCGACGCGGTTCAGCGCGCCCTCCGTCATCCGCACGGGCCGTCCGCGGGCCTTCCCGAGGGCGACGATCGGCTGGCCGTTGGTGAGTCCGGCCGGCGCCGGTCGCGTGCAGTCCAGGGGCACCGGCGGGGCGTTCGCGAGCGCCGTGGGATCGACCCAGACGATGGCGACGTCGGCGGCGGGGTCGGCCACGAGCACGCGCCCCTCGCGCGTGGTGGCCGCGTCGATCTGTGCGTCGACCACCGGCGCGTCGCCCACGAGCTGCCGGCTCGTCGCGATGAGTCCCGCGGCATCCACCACGACGCCGGAGGCATGGGCGGTCGGCGTCCACACCGACACCACGCTGCGATCCCAGGCGATGAGCACGTCGGAGGCGTCCGGCGGGCGAGGCGGGCGATTGGCGGTGTCCGCCGCCGTCGTCCGCTCCGCGTTCTCGGCGGTGAGGGCCAGCGACGCTTCCGCGCCCGCCGTCACGTCCACGGTCTGCATCCACGAGTAGGCGGTGCCGCCCAGGACGACGGGCGCGTCGGACTCCACCGTGTAGTTCCCGGGGGGCAGGCGGAGGCTGCCCGTGCCGTCGGCGCCCGTCACGAGCCGCCGCGGGCTCGTCGTGGGCGGGTTGTCGCTCACGAGCAGGACGTGGCGGGCCAGCGGCCTGGGCGCGAGACCGGGCTCCGCGACCGTGACGCTGACGCGCAACACGCCCGTGGGCTGCCCGGCCGCCCACAGCACCGCGGCCACGACGAGCGACACCCGCACCATCGGCTCATCTTGGCGGCTTTTCGGCGCGAAAGGGAAGCCGTCCGCGCGGTGCGCCCACCCCGCCGCCGATCCTGATAGCCTGGGGCGCCGCATGTCACTGCGAACCAGCGCCACGACACGGACCGCCACCAGGCGCTCCGGGCGCCGGCGGGTCGCCGCGCCGCTCGTCCAGCTCGGACAGATCCTGACCAGCGTCGAGAGCGGCCTCCGCTACCGCGTCGGTCCGCCGCTCGGGGAAGGCGGCTTCGGCCAGGCCTACCTGGCCGTGCGCATGGGCAAGAGCTCCCGAGTGCCAGGCACGGTGTGCGTGAAGGTCAGCACGAAGCAGGACGGCTGGCTGCGCGAGGCGTACTTCGGCCTGCTGCTCCACGAGCACCCGCGCGCCGTGGCCGTGTTCGACGCCTTCCCCGCGGTGGACGGCGACGGCCGGCTGCTCTACTGCCTGGCGACCGAGTATGCGCGGCACGGCGATCTTGCGTCGTACCTCGCGCGGCATCCCGCACCGTGGCGCGAGCGGGTTGTGCGCCGCGAGATCGCGGGCGTGCTGCAGGTGCTCGGCCGGCTCCACCGCGGACAGCTGCTGCACCGGGACCTCACGCCCATGAACGTCTTCGTGTGCGACGCGCTCACGCTGAAGCTGGGCGATTTCGGCATCGTCCGGCAGCAGGGCGACAGGAAGGGCGTCACGGCCCGCACGCTCAACCCGCTGATGGCGCCGAGCGACGTCTTCCGGGGCGCGGCGCCGAAGTGGCAGGCGCGGGACGACGTCTACCAGGTGGGCCAGCTGCTCGGGATGCTCGTGAAGGGCGACGCGAGCAAGCGCATCCGGACGTCGGAGGTGCGCGAACTGCCGTGCACGGACCACCTCAAGGAGATCGTCTATCGCTGCATCGGCGAGCGGCGGAAGCGCTACGAGAGCGCCGACGAACTGGTGGAGGCGCTGACGACGCCGCCCCGCGCCGTGGCGCCCGGCCGCGTCGCGACGCTGAAGGGCGCGCGCCTGGTCTTCACGGGCTTCCTCAGCGTCACGCGGGCCGAGGCGGCCCGCACGGCGAAGAAGGCCGGCGCCGCCGTGCAGTCCGGGCTGTCGGCCCTCACCACCGTGGTCGTGCGCGGCCGTCCCAACCGCCTGCAGGCCGCCGGCCGGGACGGCGGCCGGAAGCTGCTCGAGGTGAAGCGGCTCCGCGAGCAGGGCGTGAAGGTCGTGGTGATCTCCGAGGCCCGATTCTGGACGCTCGTCGGGCGGCGCCCGTAAGACGCCTCAGAAGTCCTGACGCTCGAACTGGCGGCTGCCCAGCGCCAACAGGGCCGCCGCGGCGGCCACCGCCGTGAGCAGCCCGAGCCACGGCACCGCGGCGTGCCGGAAGTAGCTCGCGCCGCTCATCGTGGTGAAGAACCCGGGCCAGGGCACGACGTACTCGAGAGCGCCGAGCGCGACGGCCGCGCCCAGTGTCAGGAGGAGCGGCCGCCAGACGCCGCTGACGACGGCGGAGCACCCGAGAGCCGCGCCGTAGAACACCGTGCCGCCGGCGAAGAGACACAGCCCGTGCACGACCGCGTCACCCGCGGAGTAGCGCTGTCCGATCGTGCCGGCCAGGAGCGAGATCGCCAGCGAGGGCAGGATCGCCAGGGCGGCCAGGCCCGCCAGGTCCGTCGCCGCCCGCACCGCGAAGACGCGGCGCCGCGACACCGGCAGCGCCGCCGTGAACAGCTCCGGGGCGCCCGGCCCCGTGGGCACCAGGCCGCCGCTGCCGAGGACGGCCGCCACCAGCACCCACACGTGCAGCAGGTTCTGGTTGAACCACTGGTACCAGACGTAGCCCCGGAAGTCGCGTTGCGTCTCGATCGCGTCGCGGATCAGGCGCGCGAGCCGGCCGTCGCCGGGGTCGAGCGCCGCCGCCGAGCCGCGCAGCCGCATGATCTCCGGGAACTGGACGACCACCCCGCACGCGAGCACCGTCAGCACCACCATCCAGGCGGTGAGCCGCCACCGCGCGTCCACCCAGGCCTTCTGCCACAGCATCGTCATGCCTCCGCCGCCACGACGTCGAGGAACAGTTCCTTGAGCGGCACCGGCGAGACGTCGACCGACGCCGGCCCGAGCGCGCGGGCCTCGGCCACCACGTCGTCGACGCCCGACAGCGCCAGCACGCTCAGTACCCGGCCTTCGCGGCGCACCCGCGCCGCCCCGGGTGCCGTGAACGTCACGTCCGGCGCCAGGCCCGGGAAGACCACCTGGACGCGGCGTACGGTGTCGCGCAGGTCGTCCAGCTCCCCGCTCAGCACGGCCCGCCCGCGGTCGACGATCGCGATCCGGTCCGCCACCTGCTCGATGTCCGCCACCTGGTGCGACGACACGAGCACCGTGCCGCCGCCGCTGCCCACGTGCGCGACGAGTGCCTGCAGCACCTCGTCGGCCGCCACCGGATCCAGTCCCGACGTGGGCTCGTCCAGGATCAGGACCTCGGCGCCGCGGCAGAAGGCGAGCAGCAGCGCCAGCTTCGCGCGCATCCCGCGCGACAGCGCCTTCACCGGTCGATCGCCCGGCAGCCCGAACGCCCGGCGGTAGCGCTCGTCGAGATCGCGCCGCCAGCCCGGGAAGAACCCGGCGGTGAAGCGGATCATCTCGTCCACGCGGTAGCCGTCGTAGAGGCTCCGGTCCTCGTCCACGAAGGCGATGCGGCGCCGGACCGCGACGGCCGACGCGGGCACGGTCACGTCCAGGCCGCACGCGCGCGCCCGACCGGACGTCGGGTGCGTCAGGCCCACCAGGATCTTGAGCGCCGTGGTCTTGCCGGCGCCGTTCCTGCCGAGCAGTCCGCAGATCGATCCGTGCGGCACCTGCAGCGAGAGGCCGCGCAGGGCGTGCACCGCGCCGTAGGTCTTGCAGAGGTCGCTGGTTTCCAGGTCGAAGGGATCAGCCACGGCGGGCTCCTCGGGAGGTGATGCCGGCGAGCTCGGCTTCGAACAGCCGGCGGATTTCCTCGTCGGTCACGGCGCGGCGACGCAGGCGCTGGATGGTGTCCGACACGAGGGTCTGGGCCGCCCGCATGGCGTCGGTGACGTCGGCGCGCGGGGCGCGGGCGCGGACGAACGCGCCGGCGCCGTGCCGCAACTCGATGACGCCCTGGTGCTCGAGCTCCCGGTACGCCTTGGCCACCGTGTTCGGGTTGATGACGAGCGTCTCGGCGAGCGGGCGGATGCCCGGGAGCTGGTCGCCCGCCGCCAGCGCGCCCGTGTCGATCGCGTGCTTCACCTGCTCGATGATCTGCAGGTAGATCGGGATGCCCGAGCCGGGATTGGGACGCAGCAGCAAGGTCACGCCACCGCCTCCCCGTGAGCGCCGGGCACCCTGACCGCCACGATGGTGATGTCGTCGAACTGCGGCGTGCCGTCGGCGTGCCGGTCGGCCGCCGACAGGACGCGTTGCACCACGCGGCTGGCGGGCAGGTGGCACGCCGACCGCAGCGTCTCGTGCAGGTGCGGCTCGCCCCAGCTCTCGCCGCCGGCGTCGAGGGCGTCGGTGACGCCGTCGCTGTAGAGCAGCAGGAGGTCGCCCGGTTCCAGCCGGAGTTCCCGTATCTCGTAGGCGGCGTCGGGGAGCAGCCCCAGGGCGGGCCCGGTCACGTCGAGCGCCTGGAGCGCGCCGCCCGCGCAGCAGATCGGCGGTTGGTGGCCGGCGTTCACGTATTCCAGCGTCCGCGCGCCCGCACGCCAGCGTCCGCAGAAGAAGGTGGCGAAGCGGTTCGGCGCGGAGCCGTCGTACAGCCGGCGGTTCAGGTGGGCCACGAGCGCGTCGAGCGCCAGCGCCTGTTCGAGATGCGCGTGCAGCGATCCGCGGAGCGCCGCCATGAGCAGGGCCGCGGGCATGCCCTTGCCCGAGACGTCGCCGATCGCCAGCGTGGCGTCGCCGGCGGGACCCGGCACCACGTCGTGGTAGTCGCCGCCGACTCCCAGGGCCGGTCTCGACACCGCCGCGACGTCGAGGCCGGCGACGGCGAGAGACGCGGGCAGCAGACGCTGCTGGACCTCGCGCGCTTCGGAGAGCTGCCAGGACAGGTCCTGGCTTCGGGACGGCGTCACTGGCGGGGGCCCCTCGGTCGGCGGCGCGGCTGATCGCGTTGCACGGTCCCCGACGGCGACGCGGAGGCGGCCGCGATCGTCCCAGCGGAAGACGCCGCTGTCGGCGAGCAGCACGTACGCCCGCTCGATGGCCCGCGGATGGACGACGAGATCTTGCGCGAGGACGCCGGGCGCCGGCAGCGCGTCGCCGGGCTGGAGCATCCCCGAGGACGCCGCCGCCTGCAGCTGCGCCGCGATCTGGCGGTAGATCGGGTCGCCGGACGACACGGTCGCGCGCAGGTGGAGGGTCATGGACCGCCGCTGAACTGAACTACTGAGATAATACAGTAGAACTGTTCCGGATGTTCCCGCGCCCCGCACCCGTGGACGGTCGGGGTGGGTCGGCGCCCGGGTCGGATCTTTCCAGTTGCGCCCGCCGCCCCGCGGACGGATGATGCGCCCCTTCCCCCGGCACGCCTTCCAGGATGGAGGAGCCGACATGAAGCGGACCATTGTCGCGATCGCGGCGCTCGTCACGTGCGCCGCCGTCGTCAGCACCAGACCCGTCGCCGCCCAGCACCAGGGCACGTCCGTGTTCCGCCTCGTCGAGGCCACGGTGGCGGACATCCAGCACGCGCTGCAGACCGGGCTCATCACGTCGGAGCAGCTGGTCCGGATGTACCTCGCGCGCATCGCCGCCTACGACGACGCCGGCCCGGGCGTGAACGCCTACATCTACGTGAATCCGGACGCCGTGGCCGAGGCCCGCCAACTCGACCGCCACCGGCACCCGGGCCGCGCGCGCAGCCCGCTCTACGGGATTCCCGTCGCCCTCAAGGACATCATCGACACGGCCGACATGCCCACGACCGGCGGATCGCTCACGCTCGTGGGCTCCACCCCGCCGCGTGACGCCTTCATCACGAAGAAGCTGCGCGCCGCCGGCGCCATCATCCTCGGGAAGCTCACGCTCACCGAGTTCGCGAACTTCATCACCACGGGCATGCCGGCCGGCTACAGCGGCTACGGCCAGTACGGCTTCAACCCGTACGACCCGCGCCCGCTGCCCGGCGGTGACGGGCGGCCGGTGCTGACGCCTGGCGGATCGAGCTCGGGCTCGGGGATCTCCGTGAACGCGAACCTCGCGACGCTGGCGGTGGGCACCGAGACGTCGGGCTCGATCCTGAGCCCAGCCAACGCGAACGGCGTCGTGGGCATCAAGCCCACCGTCGGCCTCGTCAGCCGGACCGGCATCATCCCGATCACGGCGGATCAGGACACGGCCGGCCCGCTGACGCGCACGGTGGCCGACGCGGCGCTGCTGCTGGGCGTGCTCGCTGGCTTCGACCCCGAGGATCCCGCGACCGCGGCCTGCCTCGTTCCCGGCAACTGCCACTCCGACTACACGCGGTACCTCGACAAGAAGGCGCTCAAGCGTGCGCGGATCGCCGTGCCGCCGTTCCCGGCCAACCGCAGCGAGATCATGGTGGCCGCCATCGACGCGCTGCGCGCCGAGGGCGCCTACGTGGAGCTCATCCCGGCGCTTCCGCCGCAGCTCGGCATCTGCGTGAGCGTCCCGGCGCCGGCCGGCTGCTCCACCGTGCTGCTCTACGGGCAGAAGCGCGACATGAACGCCTACCTGGCCCGGCGGGGCACCGCTCCCGTGCACACGCTCAGCGACATCATCGCGCTCAACACCGTCATCCCCGGGGCGCTGAAGTACGGCCAGGTGATCTTCGAGGCCGCCGACATGCTGGACCTCTCGGCCGGGAGCCCCGATACGCTGCGCTACCTGGACGACCGGGCGCAGGATCTGCTGCTGGCGCGCGGCGCGCTCGACGGCGTCTACATGGGGCCCGACGGCACGTTCGGCACGAGGGATGACTTCGACGCGATCCTGCTGTCGGGCAACAACCAGGCCGGCACCGCGGCGAAGGCCGGCTATCCCAGCGTGAGCGTGCCGGGCGGCTTCCTGCCGCCGGCCGACCCGGTGGAGAACCCGTTCCCGTCCACCGTCACCTTCACGGGCACCGCGTTCTCGGAGCCGCGGCTCATCGCCCTGGCCTACGCCTTCGAGCAGGCGACGAAGCACCGCGTGCCGCCCGACAGCACGCCGCCGCTGCCGACCGACGTCGTGCGCCGGCACGACTAGCCCGGATGCCGTCGGCCGCGCGTTCTTCGGGACGCGCGGCCGGCTGGCGTCGCCGGCACTGGCGCGCGCCGATCAGAACACGACCTTGGCCGCAATCTGGAGCACGCGTGGATCGCCGGCCGACGAAATCGATCCGAAGGCGGCGGACCCGAACACGCCATTGGGCTGGCCGAGCGGCGGGGTGTTGGTCACGTTGAATGCCTCGACCCGCAGTTCGAGCGCGGTGCCGCGCCGGAGCGGCACGCGCCGGATCAGCGCGACGTCGAGGTTCCTGTAGCCCGGTCCCCGCACGGGATTGCGGGAGCTGCTGCCGATCGTGAAGGCCGGGGCGGTCTCGAACGCGCGCGTGTCGAACCAGCGGGCTGCCGTGCGCTGGCCCGCGGGCAGCCGGGGATCCCCCACGAGGTTGGGCCGCTGCGTGCCGAAGCCGGCGAAGCCGTTGTTGTTGGTGGCCTGCGTCACCGCGAGCGGCGTACCGGACTGCACCGTGACGACGCCGGTGATCGTCCAGTCGCTGGCCAGGGCTCCCACGACGCCGCCAGGCGTCCAGGCGCGGTTCGCGCCGATCGGCAGGTCGTACACCGCCGATGCCGCGAAGGCGTGCGGGATGTCGCCCGTCGAGTAGTCCCGCTCGAGGTGGCGGTTGAAGGTGTCGGCCACCGGGGAGTTGGCGACCGGGCCCGTCAGGATCGACGCGTCGAACACCGACGAAGCATCGTCCATGAGCCTCGAGCGCGTATAGCTCACCAGGTACGACAGCCCGCGCGACAGCCGCTGCTCCAGTTTCACGTAGGCGCCGTGATAGCTCGTCGTCCCGACGTTGTTGCGATAGAGGCTCACCGTCGTGTACTGCGGGAACGGGCGCAGCAGCTGCCCGGCCGGAATCGTCGGATCGCCGAGCGACGACGAGCGCGGGATGATTCCGACGTAGGGGTTCGGCACGCGCGCCTGCAGCGCCGGGCCCAGCGCCAGCTGATCCACCGTCAGCTGGTTGAGGTTCGTGTCCGGCAGGCCGACGCGCGTGATCGTGGACCCGACGTACGCCGCTTCGATCGCCAGGTTCGGCGCCAGCTCCCGCTGCACCGACGCGTTCCACTGCTGCACGTAGCCGGAGCCGAGGTCGCGGTCCACCGAGAAGACGCCCTGCCCGAGGCCGGCGGTCGGCGTGAGCGGAATCGGCGCCACGGTCGGGCCGTCGGCCAGCACGAACGCCGGCTCGATGTCGTCCAGCGACCGCTGGGTCACGGTCTGCAGGAACGGAAAGACCGGCGTCGTGAAGGGCGTCGTGATGCCGGCCATCTCGATCCACACCAGGCCGTAGCCGGCGCGCGCCAGCGTGCGATCGGAGATCCGGCCCACCACGCCGAGGCGCGGCCCGACGTTGTCCGTGTGCAGCTGGCGGGCGGCCCTCGGCACGCCGTCCCGGCCCGCGAACTCGAGCCGCTCGGTCCGCAGGTTGAACACGGCCACCTGGTCGTGCACTTCGGTGGACGGGAAGTTGAGCGTGTAGCGGAGGCCGGCGTTGACCGTGATCCGATCCGTGATCCGCCAGTCGTCCTGGAAGAAGTACTCCTGGACGTGCGCGCGGTTCCTGACCTCGTCCTGCTGCAGGTCGATGGAGAACGTGTTGACGCGGCCCAGCAGGAAGCTGGCCAGCGGCGTCCCGGTGTTGGCGGTTCCCGGCAGGTCGGTGAACGTGGCCGTGAAGGCGAACGCACCGGTGGGCGACGGTGGCTGGACGACGTCGAGCCGCTCCCAGCGCAGGTCCGCCCCCACCTTCACCGTGTGGCCCCGCGTGATCCACGTGAGCGTGTCCGCCACTTCGGTGACGCTGGTGCCGAAGTCGGAGGCCGTGTTGGCCGGTGAGCCGAGCTGCTGGTAGCCCGCGATGGTGAAGGTCGGGAGCGTGTTCGGGAACCGGGCGCTGGAGGGAATGCCCGGAAGCCCGAGCGCGGCTGACGCCGGTCCGATCAGCTGCGCGGCGCTGCGGCGGACGGCGCGCCGCGTGTCGCCGATGCGCACTTCGTTCAGTACGCGATCGGAGAAGGCACGCTGGTGGCTGGACGCGAACGACCAGGACGCCGTCCTCTGCGGACCGCGCGTGCCCGTCGTCACGCCGCTGCCGTCGGGCAGGGGCGTGACGGGGACGAAGTGCTCTCGGAAGTGCGTGAGCCGGGCGAACACCAGGTCCCGGCTCGAGACACGATGGTCGAGACGGAGGCTCACCAGATCCTGATCGACGCGCTCGTTCCCGACGCGGCGGAAGTTGTTGGCGGTGCCGCCGCCGGTCGGCGCCGGGTAGCGATCCAGGAGGGCCCGCGCCACCGGGTCGAACCGCGCGGCCGGAATCGCGTTGCCGGGGAACGGCGTCCGGGCGCCGGCCGTCGCGCCCGTCGCCGGGTCGTAGATCACGGGCACGCGCCCGCCGATGGCCTCGGTGAAGATGCCCTGGCGCTGCAGCGCCGTGGGCACGGTGGAGATCACGGTGCGGCCGATCGTCTGCCGCTGGCCCTGGTAGTCGGCGAAGAAGAACGTGCGGTCCCGGCGGATCGGCCCGCCGGCGACGCCGCCGAACTGGTGGCGCCGGAAGCGGGGCGCGGGGCCCGACGGGGCGAAGTAGTTCCTGGCGTTCAGGGCCTCGTGCCGGAGGAACTCGAACGCCGTGCCGTGGAGGGCGTTGGTGCCGGCCTTGGTCGTGAGGTTGACGACGCCGCCATTGAAGCGGCCGAACTCGGCGGGCGGGCTGTTGCTCTCGATCTTGAATTCCTGGATCGCGTCGACGTTCGGGAAGAACGCCACCTGCCCCGGCTCGGGCTGCAGCACCGAGATGCCGTCGAACAGGTACTCGTTGGTCCTCGGCCGTCCGCCGTTGATACGCGGCAGCAGGGACCCCGGCGGCAGCGCGACGCTCGGGGCCAGGCCCGCGAGGGTGATGAAGCTGCGCCCGTTGAGCGGCAGGGCGGCCATCTTGCGCGCGTCCACGACCTGCCCCAGCGCGGAGGTGTCGCGCAGGAGCGGCGCGTCGGCCGTGACCGTGATCGCCTCGTCGACGCCGCCGACCTCGAGCCTGAGGTCGAGGCGAAGCGTCTCGCCGGTGGCGACGCGCACGCCGTCGCGCGTAATCGGCCGGAACCCGTGCAGGTCGGCCGTGACCGAATAGATGCCAGGGGCGAGACCGGCGGCGACGAAGCCGCCGTCCGCGGTGGTCACGGCGGTGCGCGCCCGGTTCGTGGCCACCGCGGTCGCCGTCACGGTGACCCCCGGCAGCGGGACGGTGTCGGGGCCGCGGACCGTTCCCGCGATGGCCCCTCCGCCGATCTGGGCCGCCGCGGCCGGATCCACCCCCGCCATCACGAGGGCGCACACGCCAGCCGCCGCACGTCCGCGCCATCCCGTCATGGGTCGCGACGGACTGTAGATCGGTCTGTATCGTGAATCAAATCGAGTCGAAACGTACTGAAACGTAGTCCAGCCTGGTGGTCTGGACCCCTGCGGCCGGATCGGGCGCGCGGTCGCCGTGCGCGATCAGGCGACCGTCGAGTACCCGGGCGCCGGTCCCTGGCCGTCGGCCGCGGGCCCCGTCGGTCCGGCCGCGGGCGTGTCCGCCCCGGCCTGCACCCACGCGTAGCGCTGCACGGCAATCGAGACGACCGTCAGGCTGACGGTCGCCGTCGCGGGCCCGGCGGGGGCGTCCTGCGGGTCTGCGGGCGCGTGCTGATCGTCGGCGGGCGGCACGACCTCGCCCTTCCGGCGGGCGTCCACCGCGGCGAGCGCCTGCGTGAGCTCGTCCTTGCCGATCGCGCCGTCGCCGTCGGCGTCCACGCGGTCGAACGCTCGCTCGAGGCGCCGCCCGAGCCGGCCCGCCCCGTGACCGTGGTGGTGGTCGTGACGGTGCGACGCCTCCGCCCGGCGGTGGCCGCCGCGGAGCAGGCGCCGCGCCCCGTCCTTGAACTCGTCCGCCGTGACGGAGCCGTCCTGGTTGGCGTCGAGCGCCGCGAAGAGCGCGTCGGCGCGGCTCGGGTCGCGCGGCACCGGTGCGACCGGCACGGAGGGCACGGCGTCGTCGTCCGTCCGGTCCGCATCCGGCGCGTTGGCCGGGGCGGCGGGTGCCTCCGGCGGGGCCGACCCGCCCGACGACAGGGTCACGCGATCGACCGGGCCGGCCGGGGCCGCCAGCCCGAACGACGACGTCACGGTCAGCTGCACGGCCGAGAAAGAGAACGTCTGCGCGATGCCGTTGATGGTCACCTGATCACCTCTGCCCGGCCCTGGGGACGGCCTGGCCGCGTAATCGGCGGTCATTTCCGTCGCTGGATGTCCTGAATGAGGACACCAGGCCACGCGCGACGCCGGCGGCGGTCGGCGGCATCGGAGCACGCGTGGCGGGTTTGGCCGCCAGATCTCGATCCATGGACAGGTGCCCCCATGAACTCCCGGACCCTCACGATCGTGACCGCCCATCCCGATGACGAATCGCTGGGGTTCGGCGGCGTCATCGCCCGCTACGCGGAGGCCGGCGCCGACGTCACGCTCGTGACCGCCACCCGCGGCGAACGCGGCCGGTGGCGTGGCACGCCGTTCGGCGCCGACGCCCATCCCGGCGCCGAGGCGTTGGGCGCGCTCCGCGAGGCGGAGTTGCGCGCAGCGGCCGCCGTGCTGGGCGTGCGGCGCGTCGACGTCCTGGGCTACGCCGATCAGGGCGTGGACCGCGTGGCCCCCGGCACGGCCATCGCCGCCATTGCCTCGCACCTCCGCCGCGAACGCCCGTCGGTGGTCCTCACCTTCGGCCCGGACGGCGCGTACGGCCACCCCGACCACATCGCCGTGTCGCAGCTCACGTCCGCGGCCGTGGTGGCGGCCGCTGATGCCACCTTCGCCACCGGCGACCCGGACGACGCCCGGCCGCACGCCGTGGCGAAGCTCTACTTCCTGGCCTGGCCGGAGGAGGCCTGGGCCGCCTACCAGGCGGCCTTCACGACGCTCGTCAGCAGGGTGGACGGCGTGGAGCGGCGTGCCGTGCCGTGGCCCGACTGGGCCATCACCACCACGATCGACACGAGCGCCGTGGCCGACCGCGTGTGGCGGGCGGTGCAGTGCCACGACTCCCAGATCTCGGGGTACGAGGCCCTGCAGCGCGTGTCCCCGCGTCACCGGGACGCCATCTGGAGCCGGCTCTCGTTCTATCGCGCGTTCAGCACCGTCAACGGCGGCCGGACCGCCGAGCGTGACGTCTTCGAAGGACTGCCCGCATGAGCCCCACGACCACACAGCCCGTCCGTTCTGCCCCCGCGCCTCTGGCGATGACCGCCGCCGACTTCCGCGCCCTCGGCCACGAGCTGGTGGACCGGCTCGCGGGCCTCCTGGAGGCCGTGCCGGACGGTCCCGTCACCCGCGACGCCACGCCGTCCCAGATTCGCCGGGCGCTCGATCTGGAGGGCGCGCTGCCCGAGGCGGGGACCGCCGCGGCGCCGCTGCTTCTCGACACGGCGGCCGGGCTCTTCGGGCACTCACTCTTCAACGCGCACCCGCGGTTCTTCGGGTACATCACGTCGTCGCCCGCCCCGATCGGGATGCTCGGCGACTTCCTGGCGTCCGCGCTCAACGCCAACGTCGGCGCGTGGGCGCTCTCGCCCGCGGCCACCGAGATCGAAGCGCAGACCCTGCGCTGGATCGCCTCCTTCATCGGCTACGGCGCCGGCGACGGCGTGCTCGTGAGCGGCGGCAACATGGCCAACATGGTGTGCTTCCTGGCCGCGCGCGCGGCCAAGGCCCCGTGGAACGTCAGGGAGGCCGGGGTCGCCGCGGACGGCCGCACGCTGCGGGCCTACTGCTCGGCCGAGACGCACACCTGGGTCCAGAAGGCCGCCGACATGTGCGGGCTCGGGACGGCCTCCGTGCGCTGGATTCCCACCGACCGCCGGCAGCGGATGGACGTCGCGGCGCTGGTGGCGGCCATCGACCGGGACGCGGCCGCGGGCGACGTGCCGTTCCTGGTCGTCGGCACCGCGGGATCGGTGAGCACCGGCGCCGTCGATCCGCTGCGCGAAATCCACGCCGTGTGCCGCGCGAGGAATCTCTGGTTCCACGTCGACGGCGCCTACGGTGCCCTCGCCAATGCGCTGCCGGACGCGCCGCCCGAGCTCGGCGGCCTCGCGCTGGCCGACTCGGTCGCCGTGGACCCGCACAAGTGGCTGTACGCGCCGCTGGAGGTCGGGTGCGCGCTGGTGAAGGACGCCGACGCGCTGACGAACGCCTTCGCCTACCACCCGCCCTATTACCACTTCGGCGAGGAAGCGACGAACTTCCTGGACCACGGCCCGCAGAACTCGCGCGGGTTCCGGGCGCTCAAGGTGTGGCTGGCGCTGAAGCACGTGGGCGCCGCCGCCTGCCGCGCGATGATCGGCGACGACATCGCCCTGGCCGGCCATCTCTGGGACACGGTGGACGGCCATCCCGAGCTGGAGGCCGTCGGCAGGAGCCTCAGCATCGTCACGTTCCGCTACGTTCCGCCGGCGCTGCGCGGTCGCACGGGCGAGCCGGATGCCGAGGCACGCCTCGACGCGATCAATCGCGAGATCCTCGACCGGCTGCAGCGGGGCGGCGAGGTGTTCGTGTCGAATGCCGTCGTCGATGGCCGCTACCTGCTCCGAGCCTGCGTGGTGAACTTCCACAGCACGCCCGCGGACATGGACGCCGTGGCGGAGGTGGTGGTGCGGCTGGGCCGGGAAGTGGCCGCGACTCAGGCCGGCTGACAGCCGCTCTCAGTCTTCGAAGGGTTGACGGCGCCTGCCGCCGGGGGCCCGCCGAGCCGCAGCCACAGGACTCTCGTACCGCGTCCAGCTCGACCGCAAAATCTATAATCACGCGCGCCTTTCATGGCGATCGCCGCGGGAACCCGGCTCGGCCCCTATGAAATCGTCGCCCCGCTGGGGGCGGGCGGCATGGGCGAGGTGTATCGCGCGCGGGATACGCGGCTCGAACGCACCGTCGCCATCAAGGTGCTGCCGACGGCGCTGGCCGACGACCCCGATCGCCGGTCTCGGTTCGAACGCGAAGCCAAAGCCGTCGCCGCGCTGGACCATCCGCACATCTGCGGGATCTTCGACGTGGGGGAGGCCGGCGGCACGCACTACCTGGTGATGCCGCTCGTGGATGGGCAGACGCTGGCGACGCGGCTACAGAAGGGCCCACTGCCGCTGGCCCAGTCGCTGCAGATCGCGAGCGAGATCGCCGACGCGCTGGCCAGCGCGCATCGCCACGGCATCATCCACCGCGATCTGAAGCCCGCCAACGTGATGCTGACGAAGACGGGCGCGAAGCTGCTCGACTTCGGACTGGCGAAGCTGCGGGCGCCGGGTGGGCCGGTGTCGCTATCGGGCACGACCGAAGCGATCACGGGCGCGGCGGACACGGCCCGCGGCACGATCCTCGGGACCGTCCACTACATGGCGCCGGAGCAGGTGGAGGGGCGGGAGCTGGATGCTCGCGCCGACATCTGGGCGCTGGGCGCGGTGCTGTACGAGATGGTGACGGGCACGCGGGCGTTCACCGGGGAGACGGCCGCGAGCGTGATCGGGTCGATCCTGAAGGACACGCCGCCGCCGGTGTCCGCGCGGCAGCCGCTGTCGCCGCCATTGCTCGACCGCCTCGTGTCCGGCTGCCTGGAGAAAGAGCGGGACGCCCGCTGGGAGAGCGCCGCTGACGTCGGTCGACTACTCACGGCCCTGAAAAGCATCGGGGGCGCCGCCGAGAAGGGCCGCCGTGTTTCCACGGAACGGATCGCGTGGCTCACAACGACCGCCGTCCTGCTCACGGTCCTGGCGTGGCTTGGGCTGCGCTCGCCAGTGCCGGCCTCCGCCGGCGGAGCCGTCTTCCTCGCTGTCGATCCTCCCACCGGCACGGAATTCGCCGGGCACCTATCGGCCACCGTGCCAACGCCGCAGTTTGCGTTGTCCAACGACGGCCGCGCCCTGGCATTCGTCGCCGCAGCCCCTGGATCTCGACCGACGCTGTGGGTGCGGCCGCTTGATGCCCCGACGTCGCGCATGTTGCCGGCCACCGAGGATGCATCGCAGCCGTTCTGGTCTCCTGATGGTCGCTGGGTCGGCTTCTTCGATCTGCGGGGGCATCTCAAGAAAGTCGACATCGAAGGTGGCACGCCCCAAACGATTGCCGAGAGTGCGCTCGACCCTCGTGGGATGTCGTGGGGCGCCGATGACGACATCGTGTTTGGGACGAGCTATGACGGCCTCCAGCACCTGCCTGCCAGGGGAGGCACGCCGCAGGCGTTCACGGTGCCGGACCGCGACAAGGAGGAGGGCTCGCACCGGTGGCCCCAACTCCTTCCGGACAGCCAGCTGTTTCTCTATACCGTTCGCGCAGCGCAAGCGGCGCCGCGCGGCATATGGGTCCGCGGTCCAGGCCGTGCTTGGCATCTGCCGGTCAATACGGATGCCAACGCTGTCTACACCGAGCCCGGCTACGTGTTCTACATGAATGACGACACGCTGCTCGCCCAGCCGGTCGACCGGACACGCTGGGTGGTGAACGGCAGCCCCGCCGCGATTGTGAGCGGCGTCGCGCGATCGAGCCGGGGTGACGGCGCCTTTTCGCTCTCCGACGGCGGCCGTCTCGCGTACGCCGGCGCCATCCTCCGCCCGGGCCGCCTGAATTGGTACGACCGCAGCGGCACGCTGCAAGGCACTGTGGACGGCGGGGACCAGGACTATGCCGACTTCCGTCTCTCACCCGACGGCACTCGGCTGCTGGCCTCGATCATCGAGCCTCGAACGAGCGTACCAGACGTGTGGCTCATCGATCTCGTGCGAGGTGGGTCGGCCCGCCTCACGTCGGGTCCGGGCCTCAATGCGGCTGCCATCTGGGCGCCGGACGGCACCCGCATGGCGTTCCGAACCAGCCGACGCGGACTGACTGAGATTTATCAGCGAAATGCCGGCACGGGCGGTGCCGACGCGCCGTTGATGTCCGAACGCGTGGCCCGCGCGGCTGGGGCCGGCGAGTCCAGCATCCTGCCCACGGACTGGTCGACCGACGGCCGATGGATCGCGTTCTCGGTGGGGCTGCCTGCCCACGTGTGGCTCCTTCCAGCCGCGGGCGGCCCTCCTGCCAAGCTCACGAATTCGTCGGCCGATGAGTTCCACGCGAACCTCTCGCCCGACGGCCGTCTGGTGGCATACACCTCCAACCAGTCCGGGCGGGCGGATGTCTTCGTGGAAACCGTGCCGACCTCGGATCGCAAGGACTTGGTGTCGCCAACCGGAGGCTACGAACCGCGGTGGCGGGCCGACGGTCGAGAGCTCTACTACCTCACCGAGGACGGCACCCTCATGGCCGTGCCCGTGATCCCGTCTGCGCCTCCTGGGGCGCCGCGCTTCGGGACACCCAAGGCGTTGTTCAAGACCCAGGTGTATCCGGGCGTCAGTCAGCTCCGCACGCACTACGTGCCGAATCACGACGGCTCCAGGTTTCTCGTTCACACCCGGTCCGGGGATCCGCCGCCCGCGTCCATCACCGTGGTCCTCAACTGGCCCGCCTTGTTGAAGAAGTGACGATGGCGCTGGCCTCCGGTGTTCGCCTCGGCCCCTATGAAGTCCTCGCCCCGCTGGGTGCGGGCGGGATGGGGGAGGTGTATCGCGCGCGGGATACGCGACTCGAGCGGACGGTGGCGATCAAGGTGCTGCCAAGCGCGCTGGCCGATGACCCCGACCGCCGCGTGCGTTTCGAGCGCGAGGCCAAGGCGGTGGCGGCGCTGGACCATCCGCACATCTGCGGCATTCACGACGTCGGCGAAGCGGGTGGCACGCACTACCTGGTGATGCCGCTGGTCGAGGGGCAGACGCTGGCCGACCGCCTGGTGAAGGGGCCGCTGCCGCTGGCCCAGGCGCTGCAGATCGCGAGCGAGATGGCGGATGCGCTGGCCAGCGCGCATCGCCACGGCATCATCCACCGCGATCTGAAGCCGGCCAACGTAATGCTGACGAAGACGGGCGCGAAGCTGCTCGACTTCGGGCTCGCGAAGCTGCGGGCGCCGGGTGGGCCGGTGTCGCTGTCGGGCACGACCGAAGCGATCACGGGCGCGGCGGACACCGCGCGCGGCACGATCCTCGGGACCGTGCACTACATGGCGCCGGAGCAGGTGGAGGGGCGGGAGCTGGATGCCCGCGCCGACATCTGGGCGCTGGGCGCCGTGCTCTACGAGATGGTGACGGGCACGCGGGCGTTCGTCGGCGACACGGCCGCGAGCGTGATCGGGGCGATCCTCAAGGACACGCCGCCGCCCGTGTCCGCACGGCAGCCGCTGTCGCCGCCGGCGCTGGACCTGGTGGTGGCGCGGTGTCTCGATAAAGATCGGGATGATCGCTGGCAGCACATGGCCGATGTTCAGCATGGGCTGACCCTCGTACGGACAGGCCTCGCCGGGGGTGAGGCAACACGCTCGGCGCCGGAGCCGCCGTGGCGACGGCTGCTTCCGTTCACCGCGGCACTGGCGCTCGCGGCGGCGACGGGTGTCGGCGCCTGGACGTGGCGGAGTCCGCCGGCAGTGCCGGCACGCGACGTCAGGTTCTCGATCTACCCGGAGCATGGCAGCGAGTTCTCCGTGACCACCACGTCCGTCGTTGCCGCCCAGTTCGCGCTGTCGCCCGACGGGAGTCAACTGGCGTTCGTCGCGACCGCGCAAGGGCAGCCCATGCTGTGGGTGCGGCGCTTCGATTCCCTGACGGCCCGCATGTTGGACGGTACTCAGGAGGCGGTGTCGCCGTTCTGGAGCCCCGACAGCCGCGCGCTGGCGTTCTTCGCACAAGGCCGGCTGAAAACCGTGCGCCTGGACGGCGGTGCCCCGGTGGTGCTCGCCGACAGTTCGCTCGACCCGCGCGGTGGAACGTGGGGGCGTGACGGGACGATCCTGGCCGCGATCACGTCGAACGGCGGGATTACCCGGTTTGCGCCCGACGGACGGCCCACGGTCGTCCTACCCGTGGACGTCGAAGCCGGAGAGACCGCCCTCAGGTGGCCGGCCTGGCTGTCCGACGGCCGGCATTTCATCGTGCTCGCGCGCTTTCTCGAGGACCGGTATCGGGGCGTCTATCTGGGGAGCCTCGACACGAAGACACGGACGCTGCTGGTGGGCAGCGACTGGGCGGCCGGGATGGTGTCGGACCAGCTTCTCTTCCTGCGCGGCTCCACGCTCATGGTTCAGCCGCTCGATCTCGCCAAAGGGCAGCTGACGGGTGAGCCCGTGCCGCTCGTGGACGGGGTCAGTTCGACGACGAACGGCTACTCGGGGTTCTCCGTCTCACCCACTGGCACGCTCGCGTACGCGAGCCCGTGGCCCACGGAGGGCGCCCTCGTCTGGTTCGATCGGGCGGGTCGGCAGCTTGGCCCGCCCGTGGCGCCGCGCGCCGACTACATCGACCTGGCGATTGCGCCGGACGGCGAGCGCGTCGCCGTCAGCCGCGTCGACCGCGAGAACAACACGGGCGATATCTGGCTCATCGATCCCGCGCGTCAACAGGAGACCCGGTTGACCGCGAACCGGTTCAACGACGCCGGACCTCGATGGACGCCGGACGGCACGCGGATCTACTTCCGCTCGAATCGGCGTGGGATCAACAGCGTCTTCGTCAAGCCCGTGAACGGCAGTTGCGCCGAGGAGCTCGTGTTCGAGCTCACTGGGCCAGTCCACCTCCAGCGTCATCACCGATGGCCTGTCCGCCGATGCTTCCACGCCCTCTTCAGCACCTTCGGCCAGAGCGCGTCTTGGGACGTCTGGGCCTTGGCGCTGACGCCGAGCCCGTCGGCCAAGCCGCTCCTGCAGGGGCCGTTCAACGAATTTCAGTCCAGCCTGTCGCCCGACGGCCGGTGGATTGCGTTCGTCTCCAACGAAACGGGCCAACAGCAAATCGTCGTGCAGTCGTACCCCGCCGGCGACCAGCGCGTCCAGATATCCGCCCGCGGTGGGTCCGATCCGGTGTGGGCGCCGGACGGCCGCGAGCTGTTCTTCATCGGCGCCAGTCGGGAGCTGATGGCCGCGCCTTTCGACAACGGCCGTGCTGGCGTGCCGACATTGCTCTTCCGGACGCGCGTGCCCCTCGCCGGCAATCCCTACCGCACGCCCTACGCCGTGGCGCCGGACGGGAAGCGGTTCCTCGTCAACACCGCCCCGGACGACGTGCCTCCGCCGGCCATCCACGTCGTCCTCGATTGGCGGGCGCTGCTCCCGGCCGAACGCTGATCCGTCGAGCCGGACGCTCGGCCCCCTCGCAAACCTTTTCGCCACCCGCGCCGTCTATTACTGTCGGTTGCTGAGAGAAGACCTGTTTTGCTCAGCAAGAATGGCGAAAACATGGGAATCGACGCCGGGCTCATCAAGGGAACCCTCGATCTGCTCATCCTGAAGGTGCTCTCGCTGGAGCCCATGCATGGCTGGGGCATCACACAGCGGATCCAGGCCCGTTCCGGGGACACGCTGCTCGTCCAGCAGGGCTCGCTCTACGCCTCGCTGCACCGGCTGACCCGCGAGGGCCTCATCGCGTCGGAGTGGCGCGACACCGAGCACGCCCGGCGGGCCCGGTACTACCGCCTCACGCCGGCGGGAGAGGCCAGGCTCGCGGCCGAGGTGGAGCAGTGGGAGCGGCTCTCCCGCGGCGTTGCCCTCGTGGTGGGCGCCACGACGTAGGTCGCCTTCGCGGAGGTTCCGATGCGGCTCCTTTCGGACATGCTGTTCCGGCTGCGCACCCTCGTCCATCGCACGCGCGCAGAGGCCGAGCTCGACGAAGAGCTGGCGTTCCACCTGGAGATGCAGGCCCGCGCCCTGCGCGAGCAGGGATGGACGCCGGAGGCGGCCGCGGCCGAAGCCAGGCGCCGTCTCGGCGTCCTGTCGCGTGAGACGCAGCGCGCGCGCGATGCCTGGGGCCTCGCGCCACTGCTCGACCTCGGCGCCGACGTCAGAGTGGCGCTGCGTCAGCTGCGTCGCCGTCCCGGCTTCACGGCGATCGGCGTCGGCACGCTCGCGCTCGGCCTGGCCGCGTCGGTCGCGCTGTCGAGCGTCGCCGTCGGCCTCCTGGTCCGGCCGATGCCCGTCACCGACGAAGCGCGGCTGCAGGTCTTCTGGAGCGACTACAACTGGCGCGGCGAGGAGTTCGACTTCGTCAAGGAACGCCAGCAGGCCTTTTCGGGTCTGGCCGCGTTCTCGAACGAGGGCTACACGCTGCGCGTCGGCGACCAGAGCGCCATGGTGCTCGCCACCGTCTCTTCCGCGGAGCTCTTCGACGTGCTGGGTGCGCGGCCGCTGATGGGCCGCACGTTCCAGCCGGGTGAGGATCGGCCCGGGGCGCCGGCCGTCACCGTGGTGAGCTACGGCTTCTGGCAGCAGGAGCTCGGGGCCGACCCGGACGTGCTCGGGCGTCGTCTCGACATCGACGGGGCGCCCGTCGAGGTCGTCGGCGTGATGCCTCCAGGCTTCTACTTCCCCTCGCCGATGTTCCGCATCTGGCGACCGCTGCGCCTCGACCCGGCCGACCCGGCCTACGCCGGCAACGGCTGGCTCGTGCTCGTTGGCCGCGAGCGCGCCGGGCTCGCCCGCGGGGAGCTCGACGCCGACATCCAGCGCATCGCCGCGGCACTCGGGCAGCGGTTCACCTATCCGGAGGCCTGGGACAAGACGAAGGGCGCGTCCGTGCAGCCGCTGCGGACCTACACGCGCGGCGCGGTCCGGCCGGCCGTGCTGCTGCTGCAAGCCGCCGTGCTGCTCGTGCTCGGCATCGCCTGCGCGAACGTCGCGGCGCTGGTCCTGGCGCGCACCAGCGACCGCGCGGAGGAGCTGGCCGTGCGCACGGCCCTCGGCGCCGGGCGCTGGCGGCTCGTGCGGCAGATCGTGGCCGAGTCCCTCGTCCTGGCGGGCCTCGCCGGCGTCGCCGGCGCGGCGCTGGCGGCGGGCGTCTTCCGCGCCCTCGTGGCGCGGCTCCCGCTGCCCGACGGGCTGGAAGACACGCTCGTCGTGGACTGGGGCATGTTCGCCGTCACGGTGGCGCTCGTCGCCCTCGTGGGCGTGGTGGTCGCGCTCGCTCCGGTGCGCGCGGTGCTCACCGGCAAGGTGCAGGGCCCGGGCCGCGAACGCTCGGCCGGCGGCCTGTCGCTCCGTGCGCCCCGGCGGGTGCACGACGCCCTCGTCGCCGCCGAGGTCGCCCTCGCGGTGGCGCTCGTGGCCGGCGCGGCGCTCTTCACGCGGTCGGTGCACCACCTGTATGCCATCGACGCCGGCTTCGAGACACCCCATGTGGCCGCCATGGACCTGGTGGCGCCCACGCAGATCATGCCGGCAGATGCGCGCGCGGCCTTCTTCGACCAGGCCATCGCGCGCGTGCAGGCCGTGCCGGGCGTGAGGGCGGCGGGCTTCGTCACCCGCCTGCCGCTGCGCGACGGCGGGTGGCAGGGCACGGTGACGATCGAGGACCGCCCCGACCTGCGCGACGGCCGCGAGCCGAACGCGCTCTTCCGGATCGTGTCCCCCGGCTACTTCCCGGCCATGGGCATCGACATCGTGCGCGGCCGTGGTTTCGGGGAGGCCGACGGCGCCGGCGCACCGCCCGTGGCGCTGGTGAGCGCGTCGTTCGCCGAGCGGATGTGGCCGGGCCGCGACCCAATCGGGCGCCGGCTCCAGCATCGCTTCGAGGAGGAGCGCCGCTGGGTGACCGTGGTGGGCGTGGTCGAGGAGACGCGGATGACCCGCATGACCGGCGACAACCCCCTCGTCCTGTACGTCCCGCTCGCGCAGTCCTCGGCCCCCGAGGGGCCGGTCCTCGTCGTGAAGGGCGACGGCGGGGACCCGCCGCTCGCGGCGTTGCGCGCCGCCGTGCGCGAGACCGACCCGCGAGTGGCGATCGGCCGCGTCACGACGCTCGAGGCCGTCGTCGCGACGGCCGTCGCCGAGCCGTTGCGCCTGCGCTTCTTCCTCACCGTCCTCGGCGCCCTCGCACTGCTCATCGGCGCGGCCGGCATCTACAGCGTCGTGTCCTACTCGGTCACGCGGAGGCGTGCCGAGTTCGGCGTGCGCCTGGCGCTCGGCGCCTCGCCCAGGCGCCACCACGGCCACGTCCTCGCTTCGGGCCTGCGGCCGGTGGCGCTCGGCGTCGTGACGGGGCTGGCCGCGACGCTGGCGGCCGGTAGCGTGGCCGCGCGCTTCCTCTTCGGGGTCGCCCCGTCCGATGCGTCGAGCCTCGCCGCCGCGGCGGCCGTGCTCCTGGCCACGGGCGTCCTCGCGGCCGTCGTGCCGGCGCTCAGCGCCGGCCGGACCGATCCGGTGGAAGCCCTCCGCGCGGAGTGAGGCCCGGACGTCTCACCAGGGGCGTCCGCCGAGGGTCGGTGCGCAGGGCTGCTGGAACGATCGGACCCCCTTTGGGACTACACCAGTCTACCTCTCCGGGTATACCATGGTGTAACCCGTGGCCCTCAACCTCAAGAACCCGGAAGTCGAGCGCCTCGCCGCCGAAATCGCTCGTCTGACCGGCGAGTCGAAGACGGAGGCCATCCGGAAGGCGTTGGCCGAGCGCCGGCGCCGCTTGAAGGGCCCGGGCGTCGACGAGCGCCGTGCGCGCCTGCTGCGGCTCCTTCGCACCAAGGTCTGGCCGACCATTCCCAAGGAGCAACTGGGGCGTCGTCTGTCACGCGACGAAGAGGACGCGCTGCTCGGCTACGGACCGGATGGCGTATGACGCTGGACACTTCCGCCCTCATCGCGATTCTCTTCGCCGAACCCGGGTACCTCGACCTCATCGACCGCATCCTGCAGGCGGAGACCGTTCGCGTGGGGGCACCGACGCTCGTCGAAGCCGGCATCGTGCTGGCGGCCAGGCGCGGGCGGCCCGGAGCCGAGCTGGACGCGCTGGTGAAGGAACTGGCCCTTACCGTGGTGCCGTTCGGGGAACCCGAGTGGCATCGCGCCACGCACGCGTTCTCGACGTTCGGCCGCGGGCGCCACAAGGCAGGCCTCAACTTCGGTGACTGCCTGTCCTACGCCGTGGCGGCCGGCGCGGGAGATGCCCTGCTGTACGTCGGCGACGACTTCGCTCACACGGACATCCGAAGCGCCAGGTGATGCTCGGCGCCGTCGGCGTCAAGACTCACCCCGTGCGTCGTCAGCCCGCGGTGAGGTCGCGGTCGATCGCGGCGGCGGCCTTCCGGCCGTCGGCGATCGCCCACACGATGAGCGACTGCCCGCGCTGCATGTCGCCGGCGGCGAAGACGCCGGGGACGCTCGTCCGCCACGTCTCGTCGCGCCACACGCTGCCGCGCTCGGTCATCCGCACGCCCAGGTCGGTCAGCAGACGGCTCTTCACGGGCCCGGTGAAGCCCATCGCGAGGAGCACCAGATCCGCGGGCAGCGTGAACGCGCTGCCGGCCACCGGCTCGAAGCGCACCCGCCCGTTGGACGAGATACCCGTGACGCGCTCGGCGTGGAGGTGCCGCACGCGTCCGCCGTCGCCCGAGAAACGCGTCGTCGCCACCGAGAACTCGCGCGCGCCGCCTTCCTCGTGCGCCGACGAGGTCCGATAGACCAGCGGCCACTGCGGCCAGGGGTTGTCCGCGGCGCGCTCCGACGGCGGCGCCGGCAGGAGCTCCAGCTGCGTCACCGATGCCGCGCCCTGGCGGTGCGCCGTGCCCAGGCAGTCGGCGCCGGTGTCGCCGCCGCCGATGATCACCACGTGCTTGTCGGCGGCGTTCACGGCCGGCGGCGGGGCGGCGGCGTCCTCGCAGGCGCGGTTCTGCGCCGTGAGGTACTCCATCGCGAAATGGATGCCGTCGAGGTCGCGGCCTGGCACCGGCAGGTCGCGCGGTTGGCCGGCCCCGCCCGCGAGCAGGACCGCGTCGAAGTCGCGCGTGAGGTCCCGGGCGGCCACGTCCTCGCCCACGTGGACGCCCGTCCGGAACACCACGCCCTCGGCCTCGAGCAGCGCGAGGCGCCGATCGAGGACGCGCTTCTCCAGCTTGAACTCGGGAATGCCGTAGCGCAGCAGGCCGCCGATGCGGTCCGCCTTCTCGAAGACCGTCACGGTGTGCCCGGCCCGGTTCAGCTCCGCGGCGGCCGCCAGACCCGCCGGGCCCGATCCGATGACGGCCACCTTCTTCCACGTGCGCGTGACGGGCGGCTCGGGTGCGATCCAGCCTTCGTCGAAGGCGCGGTCCACGATGGCCAGCTCGATCGACTTGATGGTCACGGCCTCGCGGTTCAGGGCGAGCACGCACGAGCCCTCGCACGGCGCGGGGCACAGCAGGCCCGTGAACTCGGGAAAGTTGTTCGTCGCGTGCAGGCGGTCCAGGGCCGCGCGCCACGCGCCGCGGTGGACCAGGTCGTTCCACTCGGGGATCAGGTTCCCGAGCGGACATCCGTGGTGGCAGAAGGGCACGCCGCAGTCCATGCAGCGCGCGCTCTGGCGGGTGAGCTCGTCGGCGGGGTAGTGGAGCTGCACGTGCCGGAAATCGGCGACGCGGTCGGCGACGGGTCGGGCCGGCGCCTTGACCCGCGCGTACTCGATGAAGCCGGTGGCCCTGCCCATGACGCTACGCTCCCACCAGGTCGCCAGAGGCCGCGTGGGCCCTGGGCTCCGCCGCCGCGGCCGCCATCACCCGCTTGTAGTCCTTGGGCGCGACGACCACGAACGCGCCCGTGACCGCCGGCCAGGCGTCGAGCAGCCGCGAGGCGACCGCGCTGCCCGTCAGCACCGCGTGACGGGCGAGCAGCTCGTGCACCAGCCCCACGTCCTCGTCCTGGACGAGGGGATCGAGGTCGACCATCTCGCGGTTGCAGCGCCGCGCGAACCCGCCGTCGGCGTCGAGCACGAACGCCAGGCCACCGCTCATGCCGGCGGCGAAGTTGCGTCCGGTGGCGCCCAGCACCACCACGCGGCCGCCGGTCATGTACTCGCACCCGTGGTCGCCGACGCCCTCGACCACCGCGTGGGCGCCGGAGTTCCTGACGGCGAAGCGCTCGCCCGCCACGCCGCGGATGTAGGCGTCGCCGCTCGTGGCGCCGTAGAGGGCCACGTTGCCGATGATCACGTTCTCCTCGGCGGCGAAGCGCGCGTCGTCCGGCGGACGCACCACCAGCCGGCCGCCGGACAGGCCCTTGCCCACGAAGTCATTCGCCTCGCCGACCAGCGTCAGCGTGATCCCGCGAGGCAGGAACGCCCCGAAGCTCTGGCCCGCCGAGCCCGTGAGCGCCACCCGGATCGTGTCGGTGGGCAGCCCGACCCCGCCGTAGCGGGACGTCACCTCGTAGCCGAGCCGCGTGCCGACCGTGCGGTCGGTATTGCGGATCGGGAGCGCGATCTCCACGGGCTGGCGGCGCTCCAGCGCGGGCGCGGCCTGGGCGATGAGCGTGTGATCCAGCAGGCGCTGCAGGTCCGAGTCCTGCGCGCGCGTGCGTCGCCGTGCGGCGGCCGCCGGCAGGTCGGGCTCGTGGAGCAGCGGCGTCAGATCGAGGCCGCGGGCCTTCCAGTGGTCGACGGCCGGGGCGAAGTCCAGGCAATCCACCCGGCCCACCATCTCGTCGAGCGTGCGGAAGCCGAGGCCCGCCATCAGCTCGCGCACCTCGTCGGCCAGGAAGCGGAAGAACGTCTCGACCACCTCCGGCGTGCCCGTGAACGCCTTGCGCAGCTCCGGATCCTGGGTCGCGATGCCCACCGGGCACGTGTTCAGGTGGCAGACGCGCATCATCACGCAGCCCATGACGACCAGCGGCGCGGTGGCGAAGCCGAACTCCTCGGCGCCGAGGAGCGCCGCGACGACCACGTCCCGGCCGGTCTTCATCTGGCCGTCCACCTGCACCACGATCCGGTCGCGCAGGCCGTTCATCCGGAGCACCTGCTGCGTCTCGGCGAGGCCCAGCTCCCAGGGCACGCCCGCGTGCTTGAGGCTCGTGAGCGGCGAGGCGCCCGTGCCGCCGTCGTGACCCGAGATGAGCACCACGTCCGCCCGCGCCTTGGCCACGCCGGCCGCCACCGTGCCGACGCCCGATTCGGCCACCAGCTTCACGTGGATGCGGGCCTTCGGGTTGGCGTTCTTCAGGTCGAAGATGAGCTGCGCCAGATCCTCGATCGAGTAGATGTCGTGGTGCGGCGGCGGCGAGATCAGCCCGACGCCGGGCGTCGAGTTCCGCACCTTCGCCACCCACGGATACACCTTGTGGCCCGGGAGCTGGCCGCCCTCGCCGGGTTTGGCGCCCTGCGCCATCTTGATCTGGATGTCGTCGGCGTTGACCAGGTACTCGCTCGTCACGCCGAACCGCCCCGACGCCACCTGCTTGATCGCGCTCCGGCGCGAGTCGCCGTTCGCGTCGGGCGTGTATCGGGCCGGGTCCTCGCCACCCTCGCCGGTGTTCGACTTGCCGCCCAGGCGGTTCATGGCGATGGCGAGCGTCTCGTGCGCCTCCTGGCTGATCGAGCCGAACGACATGGCGCCGGTGGAGAAGCGGCGGAGGATGGACTCGACCGGCTCCACCTCGTCGATGGGCACGGGCGGGCCGGAGGGCGTCAGTCTGAAGAGGCCGCGCAGCGTCGCGAGGTGCTGGCTCTGGTCGTCCACGAGCCGGGTGTACTCGCGGTAGATCTCGTCGCGCTTCGCGCGCGTGGCGTGCTGCAGCCGGAAGACGGTCTCCGGGTTGAAGAGGTGCACCTCGCCGTCGCGCCGCCACTGGTACTCACCACCGCTCTCGAGCTCGATCGGGGCGGCCGTCCGGCGCGCGAACGCGCTGAGGTGGCGGCGGCGCACCGCCTCGGCGATGGTGTCGAGCCCCACGCCGCCGATCTTCGACGGCGTGGAGGTGAAGTAGCGCTCGACCAGGCCCGCCTCGAGCCCCACGGCCTCGAAGATCTGGGCGCCGCAGTAGCTCTGCAGCGTGGAGATCCCCATCTTCGACATCACCTTCAGCACACCCTTGTTCAGGGCCTTGATGTAGCCGGTCACGGCCTGGTCGTGCGTGACGCCGTCCAGCAGGCCCTGGCGGATCATGTCGTGCAGCGACTCGAAGGCGAGGTAGGGGTTCACCGCGCCGGCGCCGTAGCCCATCAGCAGGGCCACGTGGTGCACCTCGCGGGCGTCTCCGCTCTCCACGAGCAGGCCGCAGCGCGTGCGCTCACCCTCGCGCACGAGATGGTGGTGCACGCCCGCCGTCGCGAGCAGGCTCGGAATCGGCGCATGCGTGGCGTCCACGCCGCGGTCCGACAGGATGAGCACCGCGTAGCCGGCCTTCACCGCCGCGCTGGCTTTCCGGCACAGCTCCGCCATCGCGCGTTCGAGCCCGGCGCCGCCCTCGGCCGGGTTGTACAGCAGCGGCAGCGTCGTGGACCGGAACGGCGATCCGGTGGGCAGGTGCCGCAGCTTGGCCACGTGGTCGTTGTGGACGATGGGATAGGCGATGCCGATCTGGCGGCAGGACTCCGGCCGCGGGTCGAGCAGGTTGCCCTCGGGCCCCAGCGTCGACGCCATCGTGGTGACGATCTCCTCGCGGATGGCGTCGAGCGGCGGGTTGGTGACCTGCGCGAAGAGCTGCGCGAAGTAGTCGTAGAGCAGGCGCGGCCGATCCGAGAGCACCGCGAGCGCCGTGTCGGTGCCCATCGATCCGATGGGCTCCTCGCCCTTCGCCGCCATCGGGCCGACCACGATGCGCAGGTCCTCCTGCGTGTAGCCGAACGCCCGCTGGCGGACCAGCACCGTCTGGTGGTCGGGACGCTCGGCGCGGGCCGCCGGCAGGGCGTCGATGTCGACGAGGTTGGCGCGCAGCCAGTCGCCGTAGGGCGCGGCCGCCGCCAGCTCTCCCTTGATCTCGGCGTCGTCCACGATCCGGCCCTTCGCCGTGTCGACCAGCAGCATGCGGCCCGGGCGCAGCCGGTCCTTGCGGACGATCCGCTCCGCCGGCAGGTCGAGGACGCCCACTTCCGAGGCCGCGATCACGAGCCCGTCGGTCGTCACGCAGTAGCGCGAGGGTCTGAGGCCGTTCCGATCCAGCACGGCGCCGATGACGGTCCCGTCGGTGAAGGCAATCGACGCCGGGCCGTCCCACGGCTCCATCAGCGACGAGTGGTATTCGTAGAACGCCCGGACCGCCGGGTCCATGTCCGGGTTGCCGCTCCACGGCTC
The DNA here is from genome assembly GCA_041394705.1 of Vicinamibacterales bacterium. Classification (GTDB taxonomy): domain Bacteria; phylum Acidobacteriota; class Vicinamibacteria; order Vicinamibacterales; family UBA2999; genus CADEFD01. The sequence goes on along the minus strand of JAWKHS010000008.1, from coordinate 11,970 downwards.
CGGGATCATCATCAGCACGGCGTGGGGCAGCGAACGCCCGGCCATGACCAGGAACTCCAGCACGTTGTCGAACGACGCCGTGTCGCTGCCGCCCGGCCGGATCACCGGCAGCACTTTCTGCAGGTCCTCGCCGAGGACGTCGGACCGCAGCAGGCCCTCGCGCGCGCGCATCCAGTTGACGTTGCCGCGCAGCGTGTTGATCTCGCCGTTGTGCGCGACCATCCGGTATGGGTGCGCCAGCGGCCACGACGGGAAGGTGTTGGTGGAGAAGCGCTGGTGCACCAGCGCGAGCGCCGAGGCCATGCGCGGATCGACCAGGTCCGGGTAGCACCGCTCGATCTGGGAGGCCGTCAGCATCCCCTTGTAGATGAGCGTCCGCGAGGAGAGGCTGACGACGTAGGTGGACGCGCCCGGGGCCGGCATCTCGGCCAGCGCCCGCTCCAGACGGCGGCGGATCACGTACAGGACCCGCTCGAACGTGGCGGCGTCGTCCCCGCTGGCGGCGGCGACGAAGACCTGCTCGAACGCGGGCGCGACGGCGGCGGCCGACGCACCTACCGCGTCGAGCCGGACCGGGACCTCCCGCCATCCGAGGACGGACCGGCCCTCCTCGCGGGCGATGGCCTCCACCAGCGCGCGCACGGCGGCTCGGGCCGCCTCGTCCGTCGGCAGGAACAGCAGGCCGGCGCCGTAGCGGCCTGGTGCGGGAAGCGCGAAGGGGACGACGGCCCGCAGGAACGCGTCCGGCATCTGGATGAGGATGCCGGCACCGTCGCCGGTGCCAGGGTCCGACCCCGTGGCGCCGCGGTGTTCCAGGTTGATGAGCAGGTCCAGCGCCTGGCGGACGATCGCGTGGGACTGACGCCCTTCGACGTGCGCCACGAACCCGACGCCGCAGGCGTCGTGCTCGTCACTGGGTCGGTAGAGGCCGTATGGGGCCCGCTGGTCTCCGTCGCCTCCGTTCATGGCGTGCTCCGTCGAGGAGCGCCATTACAGAGAATTTCAATCAATAAGTGAAGCGCAATGTTCGAATTGAATCAATGCTTGGCCAAGATTTGGCCGGCGAGGCTCGAGGGCGCTCAGCGGGGCGGCGCGCCGCCCGCCCTGGCGCGGCGTTCGTCGAACTCGCAGCGGAGCAGATCGCCGGCCGGCGCCACCGTCCACCCGTCGTCGAGCGTGGAGACGAGATAGGCGGCGAGATCCGCGAGCTGCCTCGGGCCCCCGGTCTGGAGCGCGAGGAGCACTTCGAGGTCGTAGGAGAGCGTGCCGTCGGACTGGTCCACGGCCTCGAGCGCCGAGGTGACGTCCACGGGGATGTGCGAGTGCTGCGACCAGCGGGCCGCGGCGCGGACCACGTCGGCGAGCTGTTCTCCCGAGTACGACAGAGTCGCCGAGGCGCGCCAGCGAATCATGGCAGGGGGAAAACCATCGTAGCGCGAAGCGCGTCCGCCCTTGCCACGCGTTGCATGCAATCGTCGGCGGGTGGCCGCCCCGCCGCCGGGCCGAATCAGTGCATCGCCAGCGGGGCGACGCCGCGCCACACGTACCAGAGCCCCATGACGAGCACGAACGCCTGGGACAGCCTGTCCACGGCCGCCCGCCGCTGCACGAAGAGGCGGTCGGTCACCGAGACGCCCAGCAGAGCTGGCGCCGTCCCGAGGCCGAAGGCGGCCAGCGCGGCCGCGCCCGCCGCCGCGCCGTCCCGGGCCATGGCCGCGGCCACGGCGGCGTACAACAGGCCGCACGGCAGGAGGCCCAGGAGCACGCCCGCCCCGTAGGGGTGGCGCGGCGCCCGGCGGGCGAGGACGCCCGTGAGCCGGCCGGTCCAGCCGAGCGGAAGGCGCGCCGCCAGTGACGACAGCCGCGCGACGGCCCACAGCACGAGGACCAGACCGGCGACGACGGCGGCCGTCCGCCTGAGGCCCACGAGCGCGCCGGCGGTCTGGACCAGACCGCCGAACGCCGCCGCGGCCGCGCCGAGGACCGCGTAGGTCGTGAGGCGCCCGAGCGTGTACCAGGCCTGCGCCGCGGCCGACGACACGCGCCCGTGCGGCGGGCCGTAGCGCCGGGACACGATCAGCACGAACGGGCCGCACATGCCCACGCAGTGGGCGGCGCTGCCCAGCAGCCCCATCGTCAGGAACGCGACGAGATCGATCGGGACGGCGCCGGCGTGCGTGGTCATGCCCTCCAGGTGCGTCTCCTCAGGAGTGGTAGTCGAGGCACTCCACGAGCCCCGGGTCCTTCAGCGGCACGGCGTCGTGGCGGGCCAGGGCCCACCCGAACACCAGCGTGAAGAGCCCCAGGAACCCCAGGGTGCCGACGAACTCCACGACGGGCAGGTGCGCCGGGGCCGCGGCCTCGCCGTGGCCGATGGCCGGGGCCACCATCAGGTAGAGCTCCCAGAACTGGGCGAACAGCACGAGGACCGCGAGCGGCACGAGCCGCGACGGCGACCGCTTCGCCTCGCGCGGCACCAGGAGCACGAACGGCACGACGAACTTCAGCGCCGGCAGCACGAGCAGGTAGGGCAGCCAGCCCTGATCCGCGCGCCGCAGGAAGTAGGCCGTCTCCTCGGGAAGGTTCGCATACCAGATCAGCATGAACTGGCAGAAGTAGATGTAGGCCCAGAAGCCCGTCCACGCGAAGAGCATCTTGCCGAGGCTGTGCAGGTGGTGCTCGTTCAGGAAGCCCTTGAGGGCGCCCGCGCCGACGAGCAGGCCCGCCACGATGGCGACGAAGGCCGTGCCGGTCTGCATCGTGTCGGTGAAGACCAGCACCGCGAACATCGTCGAGAACCAGTGTGCGTCGAGCGACAGCAGGAAATAGAAGCTGACGATGCTGAGCGTGAGCGCGAACACCACGAGGAACGCGGCCGACGCCGTCCGGCGCGAGCGCGTGGCGGCCATGCCGCCTTCCTGGTCCTGCCGGCGGGACGCGCCGACGATGAGGGCCGCGAAGCCGACCCACAGCGCCAGGCTGACGGCGCCCAGGACCACGAACATCGTGAGGTTGAGGAAGGGCGCCTTGTGGGCCAGCAGCGCGTCGGCCGCCACCGCCTCGGCGTCGGACCAGTGATACAACGTGTGGGCGCCCAGGCCGACGAGCATCGCCAGCACGCCGCCCGGCACGAGCCAGGCCGTCATCGCCTCCGGAATGCGGCGCATCGTGACCGACCACGTGCCGCCCGAGAGGTTCAGGATGGCCACCCAGGCCAGCCCGAAGACGCCCAGGGACAGCACGAAGAACGCGCCGATGAGATAGGTGCTCCACGCGAGCGCCGCGTCGCCGGTGGTGAACGCCCACCCGAGCGCGGCGGCGCCCGCCAGCGTCAGCAGGGCGGCCAGGCCCCGCACGCTGGACGGCAGGCCGATCCGCCCCGGGGCGGGCGGGAGGGCGTGGGCGTGGGACGTCGCGGTCATGGCTGGCCTCCGGTGGCGGGCGCGGCAGCGGGCGGCGCACTCGTGGGCGCGCCGGCCGCGGGAGCTGGAGCGGGAGGTGGCGGAGCCACCGGCTCCTCAGACTGCATCTGAGGAGCGGGAGGTGGCGGAGCCACCGGCTCCTCAGGCTGCATCTGGCGGATGTAGTGCACGACCGACCAGATGTCGCGCGCGTCCACCTGGCGGGCATGGCTCGGCATCGACCCCTGGCCGCGCATCGGGCGATGGAAGATCTCGCCGTCGGGCCAGTCGCGCACCTTCTGCGTCATCAGGCTGGGCGGCTTCGGGAAGAGCGCCGTCACGAGTCCGTCGCCGGCGGCGCGCGGCCCGTGGCACGTGATGCAGACGTTGTCGAACACGAACTTGCCGTGCGCCAGGACCTCGGGCGTCCGCGGCAGCGGGTTCACGAGCTCGGCGGCCGCGAGCGCGGTCTCGCTCTGGGCGAAGGGATACGGCGTCTCGTCCGCGGCCACCGCGCCGGCGGGCGGCGCGAGGAGGCCCGTGGGCCGCTCGCCGTACAGGTCCGCGCGCTGGGGCTTCAGCTTCGGCTGGTCGATCATGTCGAGCCGATTGCCTTCCCGGTGCGGGGAGCGGCCGGCCGGCAGCCCCACGTCGCAGCCGGCGACGGCCAGGGCGGCCGCGAGCATCGCGGCCCTGATGGGCACGGCGGCATCACGCATGGGAGCCTCCTTCGACGTTCACCAGCCGCACGTCGTCCGCGCCCAGCGACTTCACGAAGCGCTCGGCCTCGGCGGCCTGCCACTTCGGGTCGGTCGCCGAGATCCACAGGACGAAGCGGTCCACGGTGGCGCCGGTGGGGACGAGCATCGGGGGCGGCTGCGGCACGGTGTCCTTCTTGCCGGCGACGATGGCGATGGCCGCGCTCCCCAGCGCCGCCCAGAACACCATCGCCTCGAAGGTGATGGGGACGAACGCCGGCCAGGCGGCGTGGGGCTTCCCGCCGAAGTTCATGGGCCAGTCCCACACCATCACGTAGTTCTGGAGTGCCTGCGCGAACAGGATGCCGCCCAGGGCGAGGGCGCCGGTCGCCCACGGCACCCAGGAGCGCGACTGGCCCATGGCCTCGTCCATGCCGTGCACGGGGAACGGCGTGAGCATGTCGAAGTGCGTCCATCCCGCGGCGCGCACCTTCTCGGCCGCGGCGACGGCGTCGCCGGGCATGTAGAAGTCGCCGAGGACGCCGGTGGTCGACGTGGGCGTCATGGTCATACCTCCTGCAGCGCGGCGGCGGGCGCCGGGCCCGGCCGCGGACCGCCGCGCGCCACCTCGGGATCCATCACGCCCTTCACCTCCGAGATCGCCACGACCGGCAGGACGCGCACGAACAGGAGGAACAGCGTGAAGAAGAGCCCGAAGGTGCCGATCAGGATCGCGACGTCCCAGAACGTCAGCGAGTACATCCCCCACGAGGAGGGCAGGTAGTCGCGGTGGAGCGACGAGACGACGATGACGTAGCGCTCGAACCACATGCCGACGTTCACGAGGATCGACACGATGAAGAGGACGAGCGTGTTGCGCCGCATCGACTTGGCCCAGAACACCTGCGGCACGATGGCGTTGCAGGTGAACATGATCGCGTAGGCCCAGCCGTAGGGACCGAACGCGCGGTTCTTGAAGACGAAGCCTTCCCACTCGCTGCCCGAGTACCACGCCATGAAGAACTCGGTGGAGTAGGCGAAGCCCACGAGCATGCCCGTGAGCATCAGGATCTTCGCCATGTTCTCCATGTGGTTCAGGGTGATGTAGTTGGTCATCCCGAAGTAGCCGCGCATGAAGGTCATGAGCGTGATGACCATGGCGAAGCCCGAGAAGATGGCGCCGATGACGAAGTAGGGCGGGAAGATCGTGGTGTGCCAGCCGGGGAGCACCGAGGTGGCGAAGTCGAACGAGACGATGGTGTGGACCGAGAAGACCAGGGGCGTCGCCAGGGCGGCGAGCACCATGTAGGCCGATTCGTAGTGCCGCCAGGCCCGGTGCGAGCCGTTCCAGCCGAAGCTGAGGGCGTTGTAGAGCTTCTTGCGCCAGGGGTGCGTGGCGCGGTCGCGCACGGTGGCCAGGTCCGGCAGGAGGCCCATGTACCAGAACGCCAGCGACACCAGGCCGTAGGTGGAGATGGCGAAGATGTCCCACGCGAGCGGCGAGTTGAAGTTGATCCAGAGCGGACCGCGGGCGTTCGGATACGGCACCAGCCAGTAGGCGAACCAGGGCCGGCCCAGGTGGATGATCGGGAACACGCCCGCGCACGCGACCGCGAAGAGCGTCATCGCCTCGGCCGCCCGGTTGATCCCGGTCCGCCACTGCTGGCGGAACAGGTAGAGGACGGCCGAGATGAGGGTGCCGGCGTGGCCGATGCCGATCCAGAAGACGAAGTTGATGATGAAGGTGCCCCAGCCGACGGGCGAGTTCACGCCGACGATGCCCATGCCGGCGTAGAAGAGCGTGATCAGGCTGAAGACCAGCACGCCCAGCAGCGTCAGCGCGACGCCGAACGCCAGCCACCACCGCTTCGTCGGGAACTGCTCCGCGTGGAGGCAGATGTCGCGATCGACGTCGGCCCAGCGCTTGGCCCCCGTCACCAGCGGCTCGGGGACCTCCAGGTCGCCGCCGTACGGGCCCGCGCCCGCGCGCACGATCGGCCGGCCGGTCAGCTGGCGATCGTCCATCACCGTCGCGTAAGGACTCACGTCATGCCTTGTCATTCCGCACCTTCGTCAGGTAGGAGACCGACGGCTTGACGCCGACGGACTCGAGCAGCCGCATCGCCCGCGGGGACGACGCCTGGATCGCCACCCGGGAGCCGGGCGCGTTGATGTCGCCGAACGAGATCGCGCCGGTCGGGCACGCCTCCATGCAGGCGGGCACCACGGCGCCGTCCGGCAGGTGGTCTTTCGGCGCGCCGTTGCGCGTCGCCTCCGCCCGGGCGGCCCGGATGCGCTGGATGCAGAAGGAGCACTTCTCCATCACGCCCCGGCTGCGCACCGTGACCTCCGGGTTGTTCTTCATCTGCATCGGCTCGCGCGTGTTCAGCTCGGCGTTCCTGGCGATCTTCGGGACCAGCCACCGGAAGAACGAGCTGTCCTGGCGCTTGCTGAGCTCCCAGTAGTTGAACCGGCGCACCTTGAACGGGCAGTTGTTCGCGCAGTACCGCGTGCCGACGCAGCGGTTGTAGATCTGCTGGTTGACGCCGTCCTCGCTGTGCATGGTGGCCGAGAAGGGGCACACCGTCTCGCACGGCGCGTTCTCGCAGTGCTGGCACAGCATGGGCTCGAAGAGCGTCTGCGGCTCCTCGACGGCCTCCAGCGGACCGTCCCACACCTCGGCGTCCCAGCCCCCGTCCTTCGTCGGAGCGTCGTAGTAGCGGTCGATGCGGATCCAGGACATCTCCCGGCCGTCGAGCATGCCCTGGCGGCCCACGACCGGGATGTTGTTCTCCGCCTGGCAGCCGATGACGCACTTGCCGCAGCCGTTGCACTTGCTGAGGTCGATGGTCATCGCCCAGCGGGCGTTCGGGTACTCGTGCACGGTCCACGCGGACGGCCCGCCCTCGGTCTGCCCGGTCCCCGCGCGCTGGTCGGCCTCGAAGGCCGTCAGCGTGGTGGTGGGCACGAGCGCGCGCTGCGCGCGGTCGATGACGTCGGACCCCTGGCCCACGGCCAGCGGCTCGGCGCCGGCGACGCGCCGCAGGGTGACGGGCAGGCCGGCCGCCACCAGGGCGCCGTTCTCGACCCGCCGCAGCGGGAACGCGTTCGGCCCGACGCCGTCTCCGATGGGCCCGCAGGCGGCGCGGCCGAGGCCGAGCGGCAGCGCGACCTGGTCGTGGTGCATCCCGGCGTGGCGGTAGGCCGGCGCGATGACGCGCGCGTGGCCGGCGTCCACTTCCACGAGATCGCCGTTGGCCAGGCCCATCTCGTCGAAGCGCCGGGGCGCGATCGACACGGCGCCGCCCCAGGTGATGCGCGTGATGGGATCGGGCAGCTCGTGGAGCCAGCCGTTGTTCGCGTGGCGCCCGTCGCCGAGCGCGAGGTGCGGGTACAGCTGCAGTTCGAGCCCACGCTCGCCGGCCGGCGGCGCGAGCGATCCCAGGACCGCGAGGGATGAGGTCGCCAGCGCGCGGGCGGCCGGCGGCTCCACCGGGCCCTGCCACCAGCCGGTGCGGAGAACGCCGTTCCACGCGGCGTCGAACGCCTGCGGGGTGTCGGCCGCCAGGCGCGGGCCCCAGGCCGCGCGCAGGTAGTACCAGGCCACGTCGGTCGTCGCCGGACGCTCGGCCGCCGTCGGGTTCGGCGGCGTCGCCGGCGGCGTGACGGCGGCGGTCACCGCGGCCGCGGCCGTCGGATCGCCGAGCGCGGCTGCCCAATCCACGAGGATGTCGAGGAGGCCGCGCGTGTCGTACAGCGGCTGCACCACCGGCTGCTGCACGGCGAGGATCCCGCGCGGCAGCGCCACGTCGCCCCAGGCTTCGAAGGGATGGCTCACCGGCGCCAGCACGTCGGCCAGGCGGGTCGTCTCGTCGAGACGGTCGCCGAGCGAGATGATCGTCGGCACCGTGGCGAGCGCCTCGGCCACCGGCACTCCGGCGGGGGCGTCGTAGACGGGGTTCGCGCCCGCGACGATCAGCACCTCCACGCGGCCGTTCGCCATGTCGTCGACGAGCGCCGCCAGGGCGCTCCCGTCCGCGGCGCCCGTCGCGGCGGCCGGCGCGTCGTCGAAGAGTCCACCCTCGAAGGCGCCGAGCGCCGTGTTCAGGAGCAGGGCCGCCAGTTCCAGGGCCTGGCCCGAGGCGGCCGTGCTCGCCGAGCCGCCCGCGATCACGACCGCGCGGCCCGACGCCAGGACGAGCTCGCCCGCGAGCGCCTTGAGCGCCGCCGGGTCCACGCCCGCCGCCGGGGCCACCGTGTCGATGGCGAAGGGGGACAGGACCTGGGCCACCGCCGGATCGCCGGCCAGGGCGCCGTGCGCGCGGACCACGAGGATCTCGTGCGCCAGCGCGGCGCCGATCCGGGCGAGGTCGGAGTCCCGCACTCGCAGCCGCTGGTCGGCGTTCGCGCCGGTGAGCGTCAGGCGGCCTTCGAACTGCACGAACCGGTTCATGCGCGCGCCCGCGCCGGACTCGGGCGTGCGCCGCGCGGCGAAGTCGCGCTCGAGGCCGTCGGCGGGTCGATCGAGGAACTCGGCGCCCAGCCCGACGATCAGGTCCGCCCGGTCGAGCCGCGGACGGGCCGGACCGGCGGACCCGAAGGCGGCCGTCCATGCCCGGGCGCCCGCGTCGGCCGACATCGGCGCCCACACCACGTGGCGCAGGCCGGTCTGGGCGCTCATCGCCTGGATCACGGCGCCGAGCGCCGGGCTCGTCACCGGGCCCGTCAGGAGGACGGCGCGGCTCCCCGCCGCCTTCACCCGGGCCACCGCGTCGGCGCTGACGGCCTGCCAGCTCGTGGCGACCGCCGTGTCCACGCGCCGCCGCACCGCGATCGGGCCGCGCGCGCGATCCGGGTCGTAGAGGTCCATGAGCGCCGCGTGATGGGCCAGCGCGAGGCCGCGGCCGGTCGGGTCGTCGACGACGGGCGTGACCAGGATCGGCCGGCCCTCGCGGGTGCGGACGCGGACCGGAGAGCCCTCGAGCACCGTGTGGAAGAAGCGGGCGTGGCCCATGCCGTCCACGAGGTTCTCGGGCATGTCGTGGAATGGCACCGACGCTTCGGGCGGCACCTGGCAGCCAGTGCTCGCCAGGGCGCTCGCGGCCGCCACTGCGCTCGTCAGGCGCAGGAACTCGCGACGATCGACGCGCGTGGCGTCTCGCGGCGTGCTGGTCTCGTGTGCGCTCATCGTCGTTCCCTCACCGGTGGCAGGTGACGCAGTCGGTGGAGGCCTTGATCTCGGGCTTCCGGTGGCAGTCCAGGCACCACTGCATGTTGAAGGTCTGCTGGACCGACACGATGTCCATCTCCTGCACCTTGCCGTGGCAGGTCTGGCACTGGGGCATCGGCTGGCCCGCCTCGTCGACGGCCGGCAGCTTCGGACGGCCCTCGGCGTCCTTCGCGTTCAGGTGCGCGGAGTGGTCGAAGTAGACGAAGTCCGGCAGGTCGTGCACCTTGACCCACGGAATCGGCTGGCCGCGGTCCCAGTACTCGCGCATCTTCAGGACCCACTCCTTGCTCAGGCCCACCGTCGAGTGGCAGTTCATGCAGACGGCCGTGGACGGGAGCGTGGAGTGGCGGCCCTTGTAGGGCATGGTGTGGCAATAGACGCAGGGGATGCTGTAGCCCCCGACGTTCACCTGCTCGCCCTTGTCGTTGGTCTGCATCACGGGCGGGCCGGCCATGCGTCGGTGCGAGAACGCGATCGGCTGCCGCGGCGCGTAGCCCTTGCGCACGTTGCTGAACGCGTAGGCGAGCGTGCCGCCCACCGCCACGAGGACGATGAACGAGACGAGGCGGAAGGCGGGGCTTCTGCCGGTCATTCGGGCACTCTCCTTGAGGGTGCGGTGGCGGGCACCGCCGGTCGGTCGCGGCGCGGCTCCTCGTCGTCGAAGAGCATGCGCACCGCTGGGGTCTCGAGGTCGTCGTACTGGCCGCTCGTGGCCGCCCAGATGAACAGGCCGACCGCGATCGCGGCGATGAGCAGGGCGAGCGGCAGCAGGACGAAGATGGTCTCCACGTCAGGCCTCCGCTCCGACCAGGCGCGCGGGCGCCGCCGGCCGCCGCGGCGGCGCGAACGTGCGCGTGAGCGCCGACGACAGCACGACGGTGAGCGACGAGGCCGGCATGAGCAGGGCGGCCGCGAGCGGCCCGACGAACCCCGCCAGCGCGAAGGTCGCCGCCGCGAGGTTGTAGGCCAGCGAGAAGCCCACGTTCCGCAGGACGACGCCGCGCAGGCGGCGCGCGCCGTCGAGCAGCTGCACGAGCGGCTCCAGGCCCTCACGCGTCAGGACGACGTCGGCGGCCACGATGGTGGCGCCCATGCCGCCCTGCACGGCGACGCCGACGTCGGCCAGGGCCAGGGCCGCGGCGTCGTTCACGCCGTCGCCGACCATCATCACGGCGCCGGGCCGCGGGCCGCCCGCGACGTGCGTCTGCAGCAGGTCCCGCTTGTCTTCCGGCGTGAGGCCGCCCAGGACGTCTTCGGCGGGCAGCCCCAGCGCCTGGCCCACGCGGGCCACCGCCTCGGGATGATCGCCCGACAGGATGCGCACGCGGATGCCGCGCGCGGTCAGCGTCGCCACGGTCTGCCGCGCGTCGGGGCGGAGCCGATCGCCGATGCCGGCGACGCCGGCGATCCGGCCGTCGACGGCCACGAAGACGGGGCTGAGGCCCTCGGCGAGCATGGCGTCCGCCGCGTCGTCGAACACGTCGGCCGCCGGGCTGCCGGCCGGGGCGGCGTGCCGGCGCGTGCCGACGCGCACGGCGTGCCCGTCAACGTGTCCGGCGATGCCCAGGCCGGGCGTCTCGACGGCGCCGTCGGCGGTCCGGACGAGCGTCGGGGTGCGGCGCGACGAGGCCTGGAAGGCCCGCGCCACGCGGTGCGACGACTCGCCTTCGAGCGCGCGCGCCAGGGCGAAGGCCTGGTCGTCGCCGGTCCAGCGGGCCACCGTGGCCCGGCCCTCGGTGAGCGTGCCGGTCTTGTCCACGAACACCGTGTCCACGCGGCGGAGGCGCTCCAGCGCGTCGGGGTTCTTCACGAAGATGCCGGCGCGGGCCGCGCGCATGAGCGCCACCGACATCGCCAGTGGGACGGCGAGGCCGAGCGCGCACGGGCAGGACACGACCAGGAGCGCCACCACGCGGGTCACGGCGGCCTCGGGTCCCCAGCCCGCCCACACCACGGCCAGGGTGCCCGCGGCCACGACCAGCAGCACCTGGACGAAGCGGCGGGCGAGGACGTCGGTGAGCTGGAGCAGCGCGGGCTTCTTCGCCAGCGCGTCGTCGACGATGGCCAGGAGCGATCCCACCCGGGTCCGGGCGCCCGTCGCCTGCACCTCGACCACGAGCCGCGCGCCGAGGTTGGTGGCGCCGGCGTGCACGCGCTCCCCTTCGACGACCGGCGTGGGCGTCGATTCGCCGGTGAGCACCGCGTTGTCGAGCGCCGAGCGTCCCGACAGCACCACGCCGTCCACCGGCACGAGCTCGCCGCTCCGCACTTCCACCCGGTCGCCCACGGCCAGCGCCGACAGCGGCACCTCGACGACGGGGGCATCGGCCGCCTCGCCCGCGATCCGGCGCGCGAACTCCAGGAACGCCACGCCGCGCAGGCTGTCGGCGCGCTCGAGCGCCGCGCGCTGCGCGCTGCGCTGCAGCTGCCGGGCCCCGAGCAGCGCCGCGACGAGCATGGCCACCGAGTCGAACCAGAGCGGGCCCTCGCCCGCGACCGCGTTCCACGTGCTGGCCGCGCCGCCGATGGTGATGGCGATCGCGACGGGCAGGTCGATGTGCACGAGGCCGGCGCGGAGGCCCGCGGCCGCCGTCTGGTAGAACGGGCGGGCCGAGAAGACCAGCACGGGCGTGGCCACGAG